>NZ_JBHZEN010000046.1:0-42493 GCF_050958625.1 Amycolatopsis sp. 3B14 | reverse complement strand
GTTGGGGTAGTCGCTTGCTTTGCGTTGCCGGGCGGCGGTTTGTTGTTGCCGCGAAGAACCCTCTAGTCCTGCTTGTCGGCGTTTGCGCGCCTTGCTGCTTCCCTCATCTCGAAGAGGTCCGTCAGCCAGTCGCCCGTTTCCCGGGCGATGTCCCGCACCGCGCCGGTGATGATCGTCGCTATGTTGCCGATGTGGGTGGCTGCCGACTCGGTGAGCACCTGGACCGTGTCCTTGCCGCTTTCGATCGGATCGACCATCACACGTCCTTACGCCGCCGCGGAAATCCTGTCGGACGCCAGCGTATCGGGCGTCCGGTCCTCCTGCCGAGGCCGCGGCGGCAGCGCGAACTTCACGATCTTCTTCGCCACCGACCACAACTGCTTGTGCAGCGGCCCGGTGTTGTAGGGCAGCCCGTACTTCTCGCACACCGCCCGCACCTCGGCGGCGATCTGCGGGTACCGCCGCGCCGGGATGTCCGGGAACAGGTGGTGCTCGATCTGATGTGAAAGGTTGCCGCTGAGGATGTGGAACAGCGGGCCGCCCGTGATGTTCGCCGAGCCGAGGATCTGGCGCAGGTACCACTGGCCCCGCGTCTCGTTCTCGGTCTCCTCCTCGGTGAAGCTCTCGACGTCGGACGGGAAGTGGCCGCAGAAGATGATCGCGAACGCCCACAGGTTGCGGGTCAGGTTCGCCGACGCGTTGCCCAGGAACGTCAGCGGCGCGAGCGGGCCGGTGAGCAGCGGGAACAACACGTAGTCCTTGCCGACCTGCTTCACCGCCTTGCGCGCCATCCGCTCGCGCATCTGCTTCAGCTCGGGGTCCGACCACTTCCGCTCACCACGCACGATCCGGTCGAACTCCAGGTCGTGCAACATCACGCCCCACTGGAAGATGAACGCCAGCACCGTCGCGTACACCGGGTTGCCCAGGTAGTAAGGGTGCCACTTCTGCGCCGGGTCGATGCGCAGGATGCCGTACCCGATGTCGCGGTCCTTGTCGAGCACGTTGGTGAACGTGTGATGGATGTAGTTGTGCGAGTGCCGCCAGTTCTCCGCGGGCGCCATCGTGTCCCACTCGAACTTCTGCGAGCTCAGCTCGGGGATGCGCGTCCAGTCGTACTGGCCGTGCATCACATTGTGGCCGATCTCCATGTTGTCCAGGATCTTCGCCAGCGACAGCGCGCCGACCCCGGCAAGCCAGGCGGGCGGGAAGAACCCGGCGAACATCAGCGCCCGCCCGGCGACCTCCAGCCCGCGCTGCGTCTTGATCACGTTCCTGATGTAGTCGACGTCGTCCTGGCCGAGGTCGGCGACGATCCGCTGCCGGATCGCGTCCATCTCGCGGCCGAACTCCTCGATCTGCTCCGGCGTCAGCCGGTCCTGCAAGCCGGTCATGGGAAAGCTCCTCTACGCGTCGATCTCCACGTCCCCGGCGGGGACGGAGATGCAGAGCTGGATCTCTTCGTTCTCCTCGCCGGACACCTCGCCCGACTTCGCGTTCCGCACCCGGCCGCGGGCCTTGACCTTCGTGCAGGAGAAGCAGATGCCCATCCGGCACCCGTGCTCCGGGCGGAGCCCGGCCTCCTCGGCCTGTTCCAGCAGCGGGCGGCCCGAGTTGGGGAACTCGACACCGCTGTGCGCGAACCGCACGGTCCCCTCGGCCGCCGACTCGTCGATCACCAGCTCCGGCGGCGCGAACTCTTCGGTGATCAGCTGTTCACTCAATTGTTCGCTGTCGTACACAGCCCGCACCGAGTCCATCAGCGGCGCGGGCCCGCACAGGTAGGTCAGCCCGCCGGCGTACCAGGGCGCGGCCTCGACCAGGTGTTCCCGCGAGAAGAACCCGCGCAGCTCGCCGCCCGCCGCGTGCGTGCACGCGAGCACGACCCGCACGTTCGGGGCCTGCCGCGCCAGCTCGCGGGCGTAGAGCACGTCGTCCGGGGTGTTCGCGTAGTGCAGGAACACCACCTCGCCGCGATGCCCCTCGTCGGCGAGCGTGCGCAGCATCGACATCAGCGGGGTGATCCCGCTGCCGCCGCTGATCAGCAGCAGCTTCTCCGGTCGCGGCTCGGGCAGGGTGAACGTGCCGTCCGCCTGGGACAGGCCCAGCACCCAGCCCGGCCGGGCCCGGTTGAGGTGCTGCGACACCAGTCCCTGCGCCTTGATCGTCAGCTCCAGCCGCCCGTCCCGGTACTGGGAACCGGCCGGCGAGTAGCACCGGGTGCGGCGCACGCCGTCGATGTCCACCGAGACCCGCACGTACTGGCCGGCCTGGAACCCGCGCCACGCCGAGTTCGGCTTCAGCGTCAGCGTGACCGTGCCGGGGGTCTGGTGCTCGACCGCGGTGACCTCGCCGCGGATCTCGCGGCGGACCAGCATCGGGTCGATGAGCTCCAGGTAGCGGTCGATGCCGTGCGGGGTGAGCAGCGCCTCGGCGATCGCGGCGAGCCGCATGATTCCTCCCCGGGATCAATTTCGGAGAACACTTGTACACTCAATGGTGGCGTACCCGGCGGGGGCGCTGTCAACCGAAGGAGGTGCGGGCGTGACGCAGGTCGCACCCGGAACCGGACGTAAGATCGACGACGTGTCGGCCGAGTCCGTGAAGCCCGTGAGCCGGCAGGAACGCAAACAGCGCACCCGCCAGGCCCTGCTGGACGCCGCGCTCGCCCAGCTCGCCGACCGCCCGTTCGCGGTGCTCAGCCTGCGCGAGGTGACCAAGCAGGCGGACATCGTGCCCACCGCCTTCTACCGGCACTTCACATCCATGGACGAGCTCGGCCTGGTGCTGCTCGGCGAATCGATGGCGGTCCTGCGCCGCATGCTCGACGCCGCGCGGGACACCGGCACCGACTTCGACCAGGTCGCCCGCACCGTCGTGCGGACCCTGCACGAGTACACCCGCGCGCACGAGGCCCACTTCCGCTTCCTGACCAGGGAACGGCACGGCGGATCCGGCGCGGTGCCGCAGGCCGCGCGCACGGAACTGCGCATGTTCGCCGGCGACCTGGCCGTCGACCTCGCCCGGTTCGACTGCCTGCGCCGCTGGCGCACCGACGACCTGCGAATGCTCGCCGACATGATCGTCACGATGCTGCTGTCCACCGCGGTGGAACTCATCGAAACCGTGCCGCGCAGCGCGGAATCCGACGAGCGCATTCTCGCCACCGCGGAGAACCGGCTGAAATTGATCGCCCGCGGCGCCGAGCATTGGGAGTGACCCTCATTCGAGGGACACCGGCGGTTTGCGCGCGCCGACCGGGCTTGTCACCGTCGGATTCATGCGAAAGATCGCCGTACTGACCGCCGCCGCGTTCCTGCTGGCCACGGCGCCCGCCGCCGCCGAGCCGGCATTTCTCACGTCGTACTACGGAAACGGCTGGGGCCTGCAGATCGAAGGCGCCGTGACCAAGGACGGCGACCAGGCCTATTCGATCGAGCTGAGCGTTTCCGGCACCTGCCCGGCGGCGCAGATGCTGAGCACGCCGAAAATGGGGGTGCGGTACCGGTCGCCGCGCGAGGACTGGCACACGGTGATGTTCCCGTGCGGCACGAATCCGGAGCCGGTCAAGGGATCCGGCTACCTCTTCCCCGGCGACAGCGTGTCGATCCAGGCGATCGGCGAGACCGGTTTCCCGCCGTCTCCCGGCTACGGGTTCGAGGTCCAGGTGCAGCCGGCCGAACCTGAGACGGCTCCCACCCCGAGCTTGTGATCATCGAACACCTGTTCTAGCGTCGTGCACGGAGGGTAGGGAGTGCACGATGAACCGGCAGGACGAGGAAGACCGCCTGGAGCGGAAACGGATCGCCGAGCTGGCGGACCAGTGGCGCTCGCTCGCGGGCGCGCTGCCGTTCTGGACCCAGGAGGGCGACGGCGACGAAATCGTGCTGCGCAACCAGTTCGGCGACGAGCTGCTGGTGACCCTGCACGGGCGCTGGGCTCAGCACTTCGCCCAATACTTGGGCTCGCTGCAGAAGACGGCGGGCTGCGCGCTGGCCGAGCTGCTCTGGACCATCGGCGGCCACGGCGACTCGGTGCAGATCCGCCGTCAGGCCCGGGAACTCCTGCGCGCGATGCTGCTCGAAGAACCCCGGCCACCCGGCCGTCAGCGGTGACGGTGCGTGACCGTCCACTCGCGACAGATCAGCTCCCGGGCAGGAAGCGCAACGCCCGCTCGGCGACCTCCTCGACCGGCGCCGCGTCCGGCCACAGTTCCACCTCACCGCGCTGGAGCAGGGCGCGGGCCCGGGCGTACGCCCGTCGCGGATCGTGCACCACGCTGCGGCCGGCGATGATCGCCAGCACCGGCATCGCGAGAGCACGCAGCTGCTCGTCGGTGAACGGGACCGGCCGCGGCAGCGCGGTCCGGAAGTGCTGGAACCCGGCGCTGAGCAGCCGCCCTTCGACGGTGTCCGCCGGGTCCGCGCCGGTGGCCCAGCGGAGGAACCGCGGACGGGCCCAGCTCGAGACGTAACGCAGGCCGACCGGGAGGGCCCGCAGCACCAGCCCGGGCGGCACCGGCGCGAACGTGGCGACCGGGTCGGCCAGCGTCAGCGAAGCGACCCGCTCCGGCCGCCGGACCGCGAGGTTCGCGGCCAGCCACCCGCCGGTCGAGACGCCGAGCAGGTGCGCCCGTTCGAGGCCGAGCCGGGCCAGTGTTTCGTCGAGCCAGCGCGCCTGGTCCGCACCGTCACGGACGGGCGCGGTCTGTTCGCTGCGGCCCGGTTCGCCGAGCGGGTCGACGGTGTGGACGCGGTGGCGCCGGGCCAGCGCCGGAATGCCCGCCCGGAACGCGACGCTGGTGCCGCAGCGCCCGGGCAGCAGGACGAGCGGCTCGCCGCCGGTGCCGAAGCGGTAGACGCGGACCGCGCCGAAGGCGGTCGGGAGGTCGCGCACCGCGGCCGGTTCGGGCATCGCGCGCAGCGCTTCGTCGTAAACGGCCTCGTAGCGTGCCCGCTCACCCGCCGACCGAAACCCGCCGAGCCCGCTCATTCGCACCTCGCCATCGTGAAATTCGGCACCGTCGTGGCAGCCGCCGGTGATCCCGCGCTGACACCCCGTTGCCACTCCGAGGAAAACGGCCATGTCGATCGTCGCCTCCCCCGGCCACGAGGTCGAATCCGGGAGTTACCGTGGAAGGCATGTTCGGTATGGCCGCGGTCTGGGCGGAACGCACGTCCCGTCGGACGCTGAATCATCTGCACAGCCAGCTGGGCGCCGCGGGACTCGTCGCCGCCGTGGCCACCGCGCCCGGCCTGACGGCGGTGGTCGACCAGCACGCGGCCGCGGTGCGCGACATCCTCGCCGCGGGCGTGGAGGGTTCCGCGGCCGTCGCGGGGGTCGTGCTGCTCGCCGGCTACGCGCGCGGCCTGCTCGACCACGCCCGGGAGGCCGGCTGGCGGCTGACCGTGCCGCAGGGCCCGGAATCGGGGCCGATGGACTGGCTGACCTTCCGCCTGCTGGCGGTCTGCACACTGGCGAACTCGATGGACGACCCCCACTACCGCCAGGGCTTCGAACTCGAACTGCACTAGGCGCAAGAGAACGGCCGGTCCGTCGCCGGACCGGCCGCCTCTCCCTGTGCTCCCCGTCTTGAGGGGTGCTCCCCGTCGTTACCGGAAGCTCTCCGGCGGCCGCATGGTCGCGCCGCGGTCCGACCCCAGGGAACCGGTCGGCTGGCGCATCTCCTGCGTGGCCTCCTCCGCGCTCGGCGTGGTCGCGCGGGTCGCGTCCTCACGGCCCCGCTGGTAGGCCTCGGCGTGCGCCTTGGCCGCCGGGATCTGCTCCTCGGCGCGGCCCAGCCAGCGCTCCCAGCGCTGCTGCATCGGCTTCACCAGGCCACCGCCCATGCCGACGATGACGACACCGCCGATCGTCGCGAGCACGGTGACCAGCACCGGCGTGGTGACGGTGGTGGCGACGCCGATCTGGTTGAGGGCCGCGATGATGCCCAGCGCCCAGATGAACACCGCCGCGATCGTGCCCAGCGTCTTGCCGTAGGACAGGCCACTGAGGGCACCGCCGACCAGGTCCTTCACCGCGCGGGCGATCGCGCCTGCGACGACCACGATGATGATCGCCACCGCGGCCTTCGGCAGCCACGCGACGATCCCCGCGAGCAGCCCGCTCACCGGGTTCGGCCCCCACACGCCGAAGGCGAACTGCAGGGCGATCAGCAGAACCGCGTAGTACACCAGCTTGGCGATGATGTCCGAGGCGTCGTACTTGCTCTTGGCGAGCATCTGTTTGATCCCGCCGCGCTCGACCACCCGGTCGAACCCGACCTTCTCGAGCACCTTGTCGACGATCTTGCTCAGCGCCTTGGCGATGAACCAGCCGATCGCGAGGATCACCAGGAACGCGACGAACTTCGGCACGAAGGTCGCCACCGCGCTCCAGGCGTTGGACACACCCTGGCCGAAGTCGACGGCCGCCAGGTTGGACGTTGCCACTGGCCTCTCTCCCTTCCGTTGCAGGAGCAACCTGCGCCCCGTTTCTGAAGCGCTTTCGTTGAAGTGGCTACCCAGCCCTGGCAGGGCCACACTTCAATGACCTGCAGCTATCCCCCACCCGTGTGACACAGCCCCGATCGCGACGGGGGTCCCGAAGTGGCTCCCACCGGCGGTTTCGCGGCTGTTTCGCGGCCGCGCCGACCGGGTGGAAAAAGGTCAGCCTGCCGCCGCCCGCTCGGGGCGCCGGGCCGGCACCGCGACGCGGCTGATGTCGGAGGCCACCACGATCTCGCCACCGAACGACGCGGCCGCCTCGGCGCGGAACGCCTCCGGGTCCGGGTACCGCTGCGAGAAGTGCGACAGCACCAGCTTCCGCACCCCGCACTCGGCCGCCACCCGCCCGGCCTGCGCGGCCGTCAGGTGCCCGTACTCGGTGGCCAGCGCGGCGTCCGCGGACAGGAACGTCGACTCGATCACCAGCAGGTCCGCGTCCTCGGCCAGCTCGAAGACGCCGTCGCAGAGCCGGGTGTCCATCACGAACGCGAACCGCTGGCCCCGGCGCGGCTCGCTCGCCGCCGACAGCTCGATCCGCCGCCCGCCGACCTCGACGAACCCGTCCCGCTGCAGCTGCCCGACCGCCGGGCCGCGCACGCCGAGGGCCGTCAGCCGGTCCGGCAGCATCCGCCGGGTGTCCGGCTCGACCAGCTGGTAGCCGAACGACTCGACGGGGTGCGACAGCCGCCGCGCGACCAGACGGCCGAACGCGCCGCGCGCGATCTCACCCGGCTCGGCCACCGGCGACTCCACCAGCTCCGCCGTCTCGTGGAAGACGCTCGCGTGCCGCAGCCGCGCGAAGTACTCCGCGCCGGAGGCCGGGTAGTGCGCGACCACCGGGTGCCGCACCCCGTCCAGCGACAACCGCTGCACCACGCCCGGCACCCCGAGGCAGTGGTCGCCGTGGAAGTGGCTCAGGCAGATCCGGGTGATCGAACTGGCCGCCACCCCGGCGAACAGCATCTGCCGCTGCGTGCCCTCGCCGGGGTCGAACAGCAGGCCCTCGCCGTCCCAGCGCAGCAGGTAGCCGTTGTGGTTGCGGGTGCGCGTCGGCACCTGGCTCCCGGTCCCCAGCACCACCAGTTCACGCACGGACACCCCCCGACCCTAGGCCGCGCAGCCGCAACGCCGTCCACAGCTCCGCCCGCACGTCCGGGTCGTCGAGATCGCGCCCGGTCAGCTCGGCGACCTTCGCGATGCGGTTGCGCAGGGTGTGCCGGTGGACGCCGAGCCGCGCCGCCGCCGGGTCCCACTGCCCGTGCCGCCGCAGCCACTCCGCGAGCGAGGCCACCAGATCGCCGCGCCCGGTCTCGTCGTGGCGCACCAACGGTTCCAGCACCGCGGCGGCAAACGCTTGCGCCTCCTCCGCGGGCAGCAGCGAGACCAGGTCACCGCGGAACCGCACCAGCTCCGTCTGCGAGGCAACGCGCATCGCCCGCTGGTGCGCCTGCGCCAGCTCGCCGTAGCCGGCCGCCGGCGCCACCCCGCCGGCCAGCTCCGGGGACCAGCCGGACGGCCCGATCGCCACGACGATCCCGTCCAGCTCGGCGGCGAACGCCGGGCTGCCGTCGAGCGCGTCGAGCACCCGGTCGGGCCGGCCGGTCAGCGCGAACACCTCGACCGGCTCCGGCGGCAGGCCGGCGATCCCCGCGACCAGCTCGTGCTGCCCGGCCAGCAACAAACGCATACATGCCGTATGTACCTTGCGGCGCTCCGACTCCAGCCCACGCGCCCGCGTCAACGTGAGGGTGAGCAGTGACGCGGCGGCGCTCAGCACGTGCCCGCTGGTCCGGTCGAACGGCTCCGGCCGCCCGGCGACGAGGAACCCCTGGTCGCGCAGCACCTGGACGACGACGTGTTGCCCGTCCACCTCGAAACTGGCGCTCGCCGGCCCGCCGCGCAGCCGCGCCAGCTCGCCCGCCACGGACGGCAGCCGTTCCCCGGCCGCCGCCGGGGCGGCCCGCACCAGCTCGCCGCCGCGACCGACCAGCAACACGAACCCGTCGAGCAGCCGCGCCAACCGCCGCACCGCCGCGTCCGGCCCCCGCAACGCGGCCCGCGTCAACTCCTGCTGCGCCGTATTGGTGGCCGTGACCTCGGCGTACGAGTCCGCCGCAAGCGCTGCCGACACCGCCTTGCTGATCGCGATGAACGGCGTCCGCCGGGGCACTTCGAGCAGCGGCAGCCCGGCGTCGGCGGCGGCGCGCACCAGCGCGGCGGGGGCCTCGGCGTGGCTGAGCCCGATGCCGAAACCGAGCCCGGCCAGCCCGCGCGCCGTCAGCCTGGTCACGTACCCGGGCTCGCCGGACAGCCGCAGTCCCGTGGTGAGCAGCAGCTCACCGCCTTCGAGGAACGGCGTCGGGTCGTCCAGCTCGCTGACGTGCACCCACCCCACCGGGCGGTCCAAACCGGACTCCCCGGCCAGCACGCGCAGACCGAGCGTCGGGTCGGCGAGCAGTCGCCGCAGGGTCACCGGCACGAGCACCACTCTGCCACTTCGTCCAGTTCTCGGACCACCGACTGGCCAGTCCGGCCATTTCCGTCCGCGCCGGGCGGGCCGATGCTGGATCGATGACCTTCCCGTACTGGGTCGCCGGGCGCCCGGCGACGAGCGACGACCTCGTCGAAATCCGCAACCCCCGCGACGGCGCGCTCGCCGGAACCACCAGCAACGCGACCGCGGCGGACGTCGAAGCCGCCGTCGCGGCCGCGCACGACGTCCGGCACGAGGTCGCGCAGCTGCCCGCGTACGTGCGCGCGGACGCACTGGACCACGTCTCCCGGCGCCTGGCCGAGCGCGCCGACGAAATCGCGGACCTGATCCACGCCGAGTCGGGCAAGCCGTTGAAGTGGGCGCGGGCCGAGGTCGGGCGCGGGGTGTCGACCTTCCGCTGGGCCGCCGAGGAGGCCCGCCGGTTCTCCGGCGAGCTGCAGCGGCTCGACACCGACGCCGCCTCCGCCGGGCGGCTGGCCCTGGTCCGGCGCGCGCCACGCGGGCCGGTCCTGGGGATCACGCCGTTCAACTTCCCGCTCAACCTCGTCGCCCACAAGGTGGCCCCGGCGATCGCCGCGGGCTGCCCGATCGTGCTCAAGCCCGCGCCCGCGACCCCGCTGACCGCACTGGTGCTCGGCGAACTGCTCGCCGAGACCGGCCTGCCCGCCGGCTCCTGGTCGGTCCTGCCGATGCCGAACGAGGCGGCGAGCGAACTGGTCGCGGACCCGCGGCTGCCGGTCGTGTCGTTCACCGGGTCCGGACCGGTCGGCTGGGCGATCCAGGACCGGGTGCCGCGCAAGCACGTGACCCTGGAGCTGGGCGGCAACGCGGCGGCGATCGTCTGCCCGGACTGGACGGACCTGGAGTTCGCGGCGCAGCGCATCGCGACGTTCGGCACCTACCAGGGCGGCCAGTCATGCATCTCGGTGCAGCGGGTCTACGCGCACCGGGACGTGTACGCCGAGCTGGCCGACCGGGTCGTCGCCCACGTGCGCAAGCTGGACGTGGACGGCGAGGTCGGCCCACTGATCAACGAGGCGGCCGCGGTGCGGGTGCAGTCGTGGGTCGACGACGCGGTCGCGGCGGGCGCCGAGCTGCTCGCCGGCGGGACGCGGCAGGGCGCGACCGTCGCGCCGACCGTGCTCGCCGGTGCGCCGGAGGACTGCGCGGTCAACGCCGAGGAGATCTTCGGCCCGGTGCTGTCGCTCGCGCCGGTCGACTCGGTCGAGGAGGCCTTCGAGCGGGTCAACGCGTCGCGGTTCGGTCTGCAGGCCGGGGTCTTCACGCACGACCTGCGGGTCGCGTTCGAGGCTTCGGCGCGGCTGGAGGTCGGCGGCGTGGTGGTCGGCGACGTGCCGAGCTACCGGGCCGACCAGATGCCCTACGGCGGGGTGAAGGAGTCCGGCACCGGCCGGGAGGGGGTCCGCGCGACGATGGAAGACCTCACTGAGCAGCGGGTTCTCGTGCTGACCGGGGTGCGCTGAAGATTTCCGAAAGAAAATTGTCCGCCGTTGTCGATTCGCCCGGGGCTCGATCGATGTCATCGTGACGGTCCCATTGGGGACCACCTCGACAGCAGGGAGACGACGATGAAGTTCATGGTCCTGGTCAAGGGCGACGAGAACACCGAGGCCGGCGCGATGCCCACCGAGCAGGAGCTGGCCGAGATGGGCAAGTTCAACGAGGAGCTGGTCAAGGCCGGTGTGATGCTCGCCGGCGAGGGCCTGCACCCCACCTCGAAGGGTGCGCGCGTGCGGTACTCCAGCGAGGGCACGACCGTGATCGACGGCCCGTTCGCCGAGTCGAAGGAGCTGATCGCGGGGTTCTGGATCCTCGACGTGAAGTCGAAGGAGGAGGCCGTCGAGTGGCTGAAGCGGGCGCCGTTCCGGGACACCGAGATCGAGATCCGGCAGGTGTTCGAGGCCGAGGACTTCGGTGACGCGTACACGCCGGAGCTGCGCGAGGCCGAGGAGCGGATGCGCAAGCAGGTGGCCGAGCAGCACGGTCAGTAAGACCTTGCCCTCGCCGCGGTGAGGTGGTGTGCTCGGTGACCGTGACGGTCACCGAGGCACACCGCACCATCGACGCCGTGTGGCGCATCGAGTCCGCGAAGCTGATCGCCGCGCTGACGCGCATGGTGCGCGACGTCGGGCTGGCCGAGGAGCTGGCGCAGGACGCGCTGGTGGCGGCGCTGGAGCAGTGGCCGTCGTCCGGTGTGCCGTCGAACCCGGGCGCGTGGCTGATGACGATCGCCAAGCGCCGCGCGATCGACCACTTCCGGCACCTGAAGATGGCGGAGCGCAAGCACGAGGAGATCGGGCTCGACCTGGAGACGTCGCAGCAGGCGATCGAGGTCGAGCCGGACGAGGTGCCGGACGACCTGTTGCGGTTGATCTTCACGGCGTGCCATCCGGTGCTGAAGACGGAGGCGCGGGTGGCGCTGACGTTGCGCTTGCTGGGTGGGCTGACGACGGACGAGATCGCGCGTGCGTTCCTGGTGCCGGAGTCGACGGTGGCGCAGCGGATCGTGCGGGCGAAGCGGACGCTGGCGCAGAAGAAGGTGCCGTTCGAGGTGCCTGCCGGGCCGGAGCTGGCGGAGCGGCTGGGGTCCGTGCTGGAGGTCGTGTACCTGATCTTCAACGAGGGATACTCCGCCACGGCCGGCGACGACTGGATGCGCCCGCAGTTGTGCGCCGACGCGATGCGGCTGGGGCGGATCCTGGCCGGGCTGGCGCCGCGGGAGCCCGAGGTGTTCGGGCTGGTGGCGTTGATGGAGTTGCAGGCGTCGCGGTCCAGGGCGCGGGTGACGCCGGACGGTGAGCCGATCCTGTTGCTGGACCAGAACCGGGCGAAGTGGGACCGGTTGCTGATCGGGCACGGTCTGGCGGCGCTGGAGCGGGCGGAGAGCCTGTCGCCGGTGCGCGGACCGTACGTGCTGCAGGCGGCGATCGCGGCGTGCCACGCGCGGGCGGGTGCGCCGGAGGACACCGATTGGGAGCGGATCGCCGCGCTGTACGGGGAGCTGGCGGAGGTGACGCCGTCGCCGGTGGTGGAGCTGAACCGCGCGGTGGCGGTGTCGATGGCTTCGGGTCCCGAGGCGGCGCTGCCGTTGGTGGACGAGCTGACAGCCTCGCCGGCGCTCGCGAGGTACCACCTGTTGCCCACGGTGCGGGGCGACCTGCTCGCGAAGGTGGGGCGCCTGGCGGAGGCACGGGCGGAGTTCGAACGGGCGGCTTCGCTGACGCGGAACGCCCGGGAGCGGGATGTGCTGCTGGCCCGGGCGAAAGCGGCTGCTGGGGAGTGAGTGGGGTTTTTCCGCTTCGCGGGCTTCGGGCTTCGGTGGTTCGTCTGGAGTGGGGCTCTTGCGCTTCGCGGGCTTCGGACGTCCGTGGTTCGTCTGGAGTAGCGCTCTTGCGCTTCGCGGGCTTAGGGCGTCCGTGGTTCGGCTGGAGTGAACCTATTCGTCGCGGTGCGACTGGCCCTCTCGCGCTGCGATGAATGGACCGTTCACCGACCGCCGCTGGTGCCGTCCAGGTGTGCGTGGTTGAACGGACCATTCATCGGCTCGCCGCTGGTCCAATGGTGCAGCGGTGAAGCGATGAATGGGCCGTTCATCGAGGCACCACCGGCCCACCCGCACGCGAAGGCATGAACGGCCCGTTCATCTCCGCACGACTGGCCCACCCGCGAACCGATGAACGAACCATTCATCGAAGCACGACATGTCCACCCACGGGCGAAGGCATGGACGGGCCATTCATCCACCCACGACAGACCCGATCGCCGCGGTGTGAACGGACAATTCATCGAGGCACCGCGGCCCCATCGCCGCCGCGTGAACGGGCCGTTCATCGGCGCACCACATGCCCACCCACTCGCGAAGGCACGAACGGGCCGTTCATCCACCCACCACAGACCCAATCGCCGCCGCGTGAACGGACCATTCATCGAAGCACCACATGCCCACCCGCACACGAGGGCATGGACGGGCCATTCATCCACCCACCACAAACCCCATCACCGCCACATGAATGGACCGTTCATCAAAATCCGCTCGATCCGCTCCACCCCCGAGAGCCAGCACAGCCGAACCGGGCCGCAAGCTAGAGCGCGCCCAGCCCGGCCTCCAGCAGATCGAACATCCGCGCCCCTGCCCGCCCCACCGCCTCCGCGACCACCGCCGCCTGCTCGCCGGTCGCGGTGCGCCGCAGCACCTCGTCGAACAGCAGGCGGTGCACGCCGGCGATCTGGGCCGCCGCGGCGCGCGCGGTGTCGGCGTCGAACTCCTCCAGCAGCGCGGTGGCCAGCGCCTTCTCCCGCTCCTCGTGCAACTCACGCAACCGCGCGAGCAGCGTCGGGCTCTCGACGACCATCCGCGCGAACTCCGGCCCCGAGAAACCGAGCAGGGCATCCCGGCGCTCGAGCCCCCCGAACCACGCCTCCCGGAAGGCCGGCACCAACGGCCGGTCCCGCACCGCCGCCAGGCTCGCCACGAACGACTCGTGCACGTCGAAGACCAGGTCCTCCTTGCGCGGGAAGTGGTTGGTGACCGTCATCTTCGCCACGTCCGCCGCCTCCGCGACCTGCGCGATCGTCACCTCCTCGAACCCCCGCGAGATGAACAACCGCGTCGCCGCGTCGGAGATCGCCTGCCGTGTCCGCTGCTTCCTCAACCCGCGCTCCACGGAACCCACCTTACGCTAGGTTTGACCTAACATTAGGTCGAACCTAGCGAAATGGAGGCCCGAGATGCGGCTCATGACCGTCCACGCCCACCCTGACGACGAATCCAGCAAGGGCGCCGCGACGATGGCGCGCTACGCCAAAGCGGGCGCGGACGTCCTGGTCGTCACCTGCACGGGCGGCGAGCGCGGCGACGTCCTCAACCCCCGCCTCGACATCCCCGAGGTTCGCGCAAACCTGCCCGAGATCCGCCGCCGGGAGATGGCCCGCGCGAGCGAGATCCTCGGTGTGCGCCAACGGTTCCTCGGCTTCCGCGACTCCGGCCTCACCGACGACCCACCCGCCGACAGCTTCGCCCGGCAGCCTCTCGGCGCCGCGGTGGACCGGCTCGTCGAGGTGATCCGCGAGTTCCGCCCGGACGTGCTCGTCACCTACGACGAGACCGGCGGCTACCCGCACCCCGACCACATCCGCACCCACCAGGTCGCGGTCGCCGCGTTCGACGCCGTCGCCGGCACGCCGTGGCAGATCGCCAAGCTCTACTACCTCGCCACCTTCACCAAGGAGTGGTTCCAGGCCATGCACGACGCGCTCACCGCCCGCGGCCTCGACTCCGGCATGGCCGAGGTCCTCGCCGAACTGCCGGACACCCGAACCCCGGTCACCACACGGATCCACTGCGCCGACCACTTCGACGTCCGCGACCGCGCCCTGCTCGCCCACGAAACCCAGGTCGACCCCGACCACCCGTTCCTGCGCCACCCGCGCGACGTCGAACGCGAGGTGTGGCCGACCGAGGACTACGTCCTGGCCCGCTCGCTGATCCCGGCCGACCTGCCGGAGGACGACCTGTTCGCCGGCATCACGGCTGCTGCGGCGGATCCAGCATGACCGTCGGATCCGCCGGCGCCGGCTCGACCTGCTTACGCCGCCGCTCCCGGAACACCCAGCCGCCGACGACGCCCGACCCGAATCCGAACAGGTGCCCCTGCCAACTGATGCCCTCCTCGGCCGGCAGCAGCGCCGTGAACTGGTAGGCGAAGCACAGCGCCATCACGAGCCCGATCACGATGTCGATCGGGCGCCGGTCGAACAAGCCGCGCACGATGATGTAGCCGAAGTAGCCCAGCACCACGCCGCTCGCGCCGGCGGTCACCCCGTTCGGCGGCGACACCAGCCAAACACCGAGCCCGCTGCCGACCACGATCAGCGCCGTCACGCCGAGGAACTTCCGCACCCCGCGGTAGGCGGCGAGGAACCCGAAGATGAACAGCGGCCCGGAGTTGCTTTCGATGTGCGCCCAGCTGAAGTGCAGGAACGGCGCGGTCAGCGCTTCGGGCAGCGAACTCAGCTCGCGGGCGCGGATGCCGAAGTCGAAGCTCAGCGCGTAGCCGGTGGCCCAGTTGACGATCTGCACGATCCAGATGACGGCGAGGAAGCCGACCATCACCCACAGCGCCTTGCGCGCCTCGGCGATCATGGCCTGGGCTTCGGCGCCACTGGGCAACGCGCGTTCCTTCATCCGGTCAGGGTAATGGAGTCGTCGGCGTTTCCCGGCGAATCCGGAGCGCGGACGCGAGCAGGGTGACCACGAGACCGGCGGCGCCCCACACCATCAGCACGGTGATCGGGCCGCCGGTCGCGTTCCCGGCGAAGTAGACCTCGTCGCGGATCGCCTCGGTGCCTGCGCCGTTGGGCAGCCAGTCGCCGATCGCGCGCCAGAACGGCGGCAGCAGTTCGGTCTGGTAGGCGCCGCCCGCGCTCGGGTTGCCGAGCACCACGAAGATCAGCACGGTGATGCCGACGCCGATCACGCCGAACAGCACCTGGAAAGCCATGGTGACGGTCGCCGCCGCGAAGGTGATGGCCGCGCCGATCCACCACAGGGCCAGGAAGTGCCCGGTCAGCGCGCCGAGGACCTGGTCGATGACCAGCGCGCCGCCGAGTCCGGACACGATCGCGTAGGGCACCATCGCGGCGAGCCGGATCACCGTCCGGCGCAGTGTCGCGGGACGGGCGCCCTTCGCGATGCCGAGCGCCGCGGCGGCGAGGTAGCCGCCGACGAGCCAGCCGACGACCGCGTAGAAGGCGGTCAGCCCGCGGGCGTCGCCGGCCTGCGGTGGGACGAGGTCCTGCACGACCGGGGCGCGGTTCTGGGCGGCGCCGACTTCGGTGAAGACCTGCTCGACGGCGGTGGCGAGGGCGGGGCCCGCGGCGGTCGCGACCAGGAGGGTGCCGCTGTCGGCGAGGTAGGCCGCCGCCACGTCGCGGTCGAGGACCCGCCGGCGCGCGTCGTCCGCGTCCGGGCTCGGTGACGCCTCGATGGGTGTGCCGTCGAGGGCGTTGATGCGGTCGACCGTCTGTTGTGGACCGACGACGGCGACGTCGACCCGGTGCGGCGACGGGCTGTGGAAGGCGCCGACGTAGGACAGGATGAAGCCGAGCTGCAGGAGCAGCACCCCGAGCACCAGGAGGACGGTCCGCGGGGCGATCGCGTCCCGCAGATCGTGCGCAAGGCTCCGCGGTTCTTCGCTGGTCATGGCCCGAACCTAGGCGCGGCAGGGCCCAGCCGCGCGGCGAGGATTCACTCGACCCCGCTGTCATCCGGGCCAGCGGCGGGATGGCGGCGGATCGCTCGGCCCAAGCCCGCGCGCTGGCCACCGCTGCCGCCGAGCCAGCGCGCGCTGCCGGACAGCGCGCGTGGCGAAAGCCGCGGGCGGCACCGGACGGTGACACCTGGCGGCACCGCCACGGCACATGACTCGATCCGCTGCCCTCAGAGCAGCGCGGCCCGACGCGTGACGGCCTGACCGCGCCGCGCGGCGGAACCCTGCGGCCGGCACCGCCGCGACGAATCGCTCGATCCGCTGTCCTGTGGACAGCGCGGCCCGCCGCGCGGCGAAAGCTGCGGGCGGCACCGGCACGGCAGGGCACTCGATCCCGCCACCCTTCGGACAGCCGCCCGCCGCGCGACGGCATGATCGCGCCCGCGCGGCGAAAGGTGCGGCCAGCGTCAAACGGCACCGCCGCGGTGAATCACTCGATTCCGCTGTCCTCGGGGCTCGAGCGGGCCAGCGCGGCCAGCGTGTCCAGCGCCCCGGCCAGTACGTCGATCCCCGGGGAGGCCAGTGCCAGCCGCACGGCGGTGGGGGCTCTGCCGGGGCTCACGGCGAACGCCGCGGCCGGGGTGACGGCTATCCCGCGCCGTGCGGCGGCCGCCACGAACGTCTCCGCCCGCCACGGCTCCGGCAGCTGCCACCAGCAGTGGTAGGCCCGCGGGTCCGACCGCACCTCGAAACCCGCCAGGCGCTCGGCAACCAGCTCCTGCCGCGCCACCGCGTCGGCGCGCTTGGCGGCCTCGATCTTCGCCAGCGTGCCGTCCGCCATCAGGCGCGTCGCGGCCGCCATCGGGAACCGCGCCGCCGCCCAGCCGCCCGAACGCACCGCGGCGGCCACCCGGTCGCGCAGGGCGGGCGGCACCACCACGAACCCCAGCGTCAGCCCGGGCGCGAGCCGCTTCGAGAGGCTGTCCAGCACGACCGTCCGCTCGGGCGCGATCTCCGCCAGCGGCGCCAGGTCCGGGCGCAGGAAACCGTTGATGCCGTCGTCGATCACCGGCAGGTCCCGCTCCCGCAACGCCTCCGCCAGCTCCGCCCGCCGCGCCGCCGGCATGGCCAGCCCCAGCGGATTGTGCAGCGCCGGCTGCAGGTAGACCGCGCGCAACCGCGGCGGCAGGTCCGGCACCACACCGTGCTCGTCCAGCTCCAGCGGCACCAGCGTGACCCCGAGCCGCGCCGCGATGCCCTTCACCACCGGGTACGTCAGCGCCTCGACCCCCAGCCGCTCCCCGGCCGGGACCAGCGCGGCCACCGCGGCGGCGATCGCCTGGCGGCCGTTGCCGGTGAACAACACGTCCGGCGCGGACGGCGCCCACCCGCCCCGCGCCAGCACGCGCGCGGCCGCCGCCCTGGCTTCGGCCGTGCCCGCCACCACGGACGGCCCCAGCCCCTGCACCAGCAGGTCCGGCCGCAGCAACGGCCCGAGGCTCGCGGCGATCCACTCGGCTTGCTCCGGAAGCACTGGGAAGTTCAGCTCCAAGTCGACCGTCGCGGCGGCCGGTTCGGCCAGCGCGGACCCCGGCTCCGGCGCGGCCCGGATGAACGTGCCCCGCCCGGTCTCGCCCACCGCGATGCCACGCCGGACCAGCTCGCCGTACACCCTGGCCGCGGTGGAGACCGCGATGCCGCGCTGCCGCGCGAACCGGCGCTGCGGGGGCAACCGGTCGCCCGGCCGGAGCCGCCCGGCGGCGACATCTGCGGCGACGTCGTCCGCGATCGTCCGGTAGTCCACCCACACCTCCACATTGCACCGAGAGCAATATTTGTATTGCACCGAAGATAGCAGCCGATCTACCGTCGGAGCATGACGATCGAGATCGGCTACGACGACAAGGGCTCCGGCCCGGCCCTCGTCCTGGTCCACGGCCACCCGTTCGACCGCTCGATGTGGCGGCCCCAGCTGGACCACTTCAGCGCGCACGGCTGGCGAGTCATCGCGCCCGACCTGCGCGGTTACGGCGAGACCACCGTGGTGCCCGGCAAGACGCCCCTGGCGACCTTCGCCCGCGACCTGGCCGGCCTGCTCGACCGGCTCGACGTCGGCGAATTCGTCCTGGGCGGGTTGTCCATGGGCGGGCAGATCGTGATGGAGTGCCACCGGCTCTTCCCGGAGCGGATCCGCGCGCTGGTCCTCGCCGACACCTCACCGCGCGCGGAGACCGCGGACGGCAAGCGGAATCGCACCGAGATGGCCGAACGATTGCTCCGAGAAGGGCTCCGGCCGTATGCCGACGAGGTGCTCACGAAGATGGTCGCGCCCGCCAACGTCGCCGCGATGCCGGACGTCGCGGAACACGTGCACCGCATGATGCGCTCGACCGCGCCGGAGGGCGCCGCGGCGGCCTTGCGGGGCCGGGCCGAACGCCCAGACTACGTGCCGACGCTGACCGCGGTGCGTGTGCCGGCTCTGGTGGTCGTCGGCGACCAGGACGAGTACACCCCGGTGGCCGAGGCGGAGTTCCTGCACTCCCTCATCCCCGGCGCGGCGCTGGCGGTCATCGAAGGCGCCGCGCACATGCCGAACCTGGAACGGCCCGCGGAGTTCAATTCCGCACTGACGAACTTCCTCGCGAAGGTTCCTCAAGCGTCGTAGGCGGCGCGCGCCTGCTCGATCTCCTCGATGTGGCTCTCCGCCCAGTCCTTGAGCTGCCGCACGACGGCGTGCAGGCTGTGGCCGAGTTCGGTGAGCTCGTAGTCGACGCGGACCGGTACCGCCGTCGTGACGGTCCGGGCGACGAGACCGTCACGCTCCAGCGAACGCAGCGTCTGGGTCAGCATCTTCTGACTCGCGCCGGCGATGATGCGGCTCAGGTCGCTGTAGCGCTTCGGCCCGTCGCCGAGCGCGGCCAGCACGAGCGTGACCCACTTGTCGCTGATCCGGTCGAGCACCTTGCGCGCGGGACAGGCCGCCAGGAACGCGTCGTAGGCCTGGCGGTCGCGCTGCCTGCGTTGCGCGGCGGTCAGGGTGGCCATCGCACCTCCGGGTGTCCTACGCACTTGAAAGTGCGTGCCTCGCTGCGGGATGGGCGTCGCGGCGCCTCCGGTTCTCAACGACTGCAGACGCCATCGATTCATTCCGGAGGAGACGAAGAATGCGTGCGGTAGTCGTGCAGGAGTTCGGCGGCCCCGAGGCCCTGGAGGTCGTGGACGTGCCGGTCCCGGTGCCCGGTCCGGGACAGGTGCGGATCCGGGTGTCGGCCGCCGCGGTCAACCCGGTGGACCTCGCCACGACGGCCGGGGTGTTCGCCGAGATGGGCGTGGTCGCCGGGACCGGCTCGACGGCGATCGGCTGGGACGTCGCGGGAGTCGTCGAAGAGGCCGGCGCCGGGGTGGCGTTCGTGCCCGGAGACGCGGTGATCGGGCTGCGGACCAGGCTGGCCGACCCGCTCGGCACGTGGGCGGAGCAGATCGTCCTCGACGCGGCGGCCGTCGCACCGGCTCCGGACGGAGTCGATCCGGTCGCGGCGTCGACCCTGCCGCTGAATTCGCTCACCGCGCTGCAGGCCCTGGACGCCCTGGCGCTGAAGACCGGGCAGACGCTCCTGGTCACCGGTGCGGCCGGGGCGGTTGGCGGGTTCGCGGTCGAACTGGCCGCGCTGCGCGGGCTCCGGGTGGTGGCGGCGGCGGGCGCGAGCGACGAGGAGGTCGTGCGCGGGTTCGGGGCCGAGTTCTTCGTGCCGCGCACGGAGGACCTCGCCGAAGGAGTGCGCAAGCGTGTGCCGGGCGGGGTCGACGGCGCGATCGACGCGGCCGTGCTCGGATACCCGGCTCTGGACGCGATCGCCGACGGTGGCGCGTTCGCGGCGGTGATCGGCAACGGTCCGGACAACTACCGGGGCGTCCGAATCCACGCGGTGCGCATCAAGGCCGACCGCGTGGCCCTGACCGGGCTGTCCCGGCTGGCCGCGTCCGGCCACCTCACGCTGCGCGTGGCAGGCACGCATCCCCTGGCCGAAGCGGCGAAAGCGGCGGCGCGGCTGCGCGACGGCGGACTGCGCGGCCGTCTGGTCCTGCTGCCCTAATCGCCGCGACCGAGGTGGTGCTGGAACAGTTTCCGGCTGATCCGGCCCAGTTCGGCGAATTCCTCGTCGGTCAGCGGATCCACCACGCATTCGTGCACGGCCCTGCGGTATCCGGGCGCGACGCGATGGAGGAATTCGGCGCCCTCCGCGGTCAGCACCGCGTACAGGCCGCGGCGGTCGGTCGGGTGTTGTTCGCGCCGGACCCAGCCGAGGCCGGCCAGCCGCGTGATCCGGTAGTTCAGCCTGCTGCCCGGCGAGAACAGCACCGCGGCCAGCTCGCCCATCCGCATCCGGCGGTCCGGCGCGGCGTCCAGCCTGGTGAGAATTTCGTATTCCGCATGGGAAATCCCCGCGTTTTCGTGCAGGTGGCGCTCGAGCGCGCGTTGCACGAGGGTCTGTGCGCCGAGGTAGTGCACCCAGGCCCGGAGCTGGTCATCGGACAGCCACCGGCTCTCCTGCATGGACCCTCCCAGTCGATCGGCAGGGCTGGAATATAGCCGATGCCGGGCCGGGAAACGGGTCAATTCAGGCAGCGCCGCACGTGACCCGGCACCAGAATCGCCTTGCGTCGGAGGATTTCGATGAACGCCGACACGACGGGATCGCCACCCGGGCGCGTGTAAGCCGCCAATCGGCGTCGCACCGGCGGGTCCGGCCGCAGCAGGTGCGCGGCGAACCGCGGCGGCAGGACGTTCGCAGGCACCAGCGCCGGGCCGAGACCGGCGGCGGCCAGCGACGGCGCGGCGGCCGTCTGCTCGGTCCGCACGGCGGCGCGGGGCTGGAACCCGGCCGCCCCGCACACCTGGTCCAGCAGGTCGGCGAGACCGTTGCCGGGTGCGTAGTGGACCCACTCCCGCTCGGCGAGGTCGGCGAGCCGGACCGTGGTCGCCGTGGCCACCGGATCGTCCGGCGGCACCACCACGACGAACTCCTCCTCGCCGAGCGGGTGCACCGGACCGTCCCAATCGGACGGTGCCGGTCCGACGGCGAGATCGGCCTGCCCCTGGGCCATCGCGGCGGCCAGCTCGTCGGCGTGCCGGTGCTCGAACAGCCGCACGTGCACGTCCGGATGGGCGCGCCGCCACGCCTTGAGCACCGGCGGCAGCACACCGAGGCTCACCGAGTACAGGGTCGCCACCATGATCTCGCCGCACTGCAGCCCGGCCGCCTGCCGCGCGGCGGACACCGCCTTCTGCGCGGCCGCCAGCGTCGCCCGCGCGTGCGGCAGCATGGCCCGGCCCATCGGCGTCAGCCGCACCGACCGCGGCAGCCGCTCCAGCAGCGGCCCGCCGGTCGTCCGCTCCAGCGCCCGCACCTGGTGCGACAGCGCGGGTTGCGTCACGTGCAGCAGCTCGGCCGCGCGCGTGAACGAGCCCGCGTCGACGATCGTCACCAGGTACTCCAGCTGCCGCAGGGTCATGAGCACAGCTTATGCCGGAACCGGAACCGCTCGGGTCCGCTCATGCCGCTGCACCAGCCACAGCCACCAGGCGGCGGCCACCGCGATCGCCGAAGCGCCGGTCAGCCACCAGAACGCGACCTGGAAGGCGTGCTCGGCGCCGGTGGGCAGCAGCCGGGACAACACGATCGCGCACATCGCGCCGCCGACCGCGCCGCCCACCCGCATCAGGATGTTCAGCACCGTGGTCGCGTCCGGCAGCTGTTCACGCCGCACCGACGCGAACGCCGCCGTCCCGGCCGGGGACGCCGACAACGCCAGCGCCATCCCGCGCAGGAACAGCAGCGCCTGCAGCAGCACCGGGTCCGCGTCCGCGCCGAGGAACGCGAACGGCGCGGTGGTGAGCACAGTGCACACGCTGCCGACGAGCGAGACGATCCCGCCGCCGTGCCGGTCGGTCAGCCACCCCGCCAGCGGCAGCACCACCATCGTGCCGAGACCGAGCGACAGCAGGGACAGCCCGGTGGTCACCACGTCCGCGCCGCGCAGGATCTGGAAGTACAGCGGGAACAACAGCATCGCGCCGAACATCGCGGCGCCGATGAACAGGCTCGACACCGTGCCCGCCGCGAACACCCGGTTGCCGAACAGCCGCAGGTCCAGCAGCGGCCGCTCCCGCCGCCACGACCGCAGCGCGAACACCACCAGCCCGGCCGCGCCGAGCGCCAGAGACACCAGCACCGACGGGCCGATCCCGCCGCCGCCCTCGCCGACCGAGGTGAGCGCGTACACGAACAGCGGCAACCCGAGCCCCACCAGCGCGAACCCGGTCCAGTCCAGCCGCCCGGCGCCACCGGGCTCGCCGCGCGGCACGTACTTCCACCCGAGCGCGATCCCGATCGCCCCGATCGGCAGGTTGATCAGGAACAGCCACTCCCAGGACAGCGAGTCGAGCAGCACTCCGCCCACGGTCGGGCCGATCGCCGGCGCGCTGCTCACCGCGATGCCGAGGATGCTCATCACCCGCCCCAGCCGCTCCGGGCCGACCGCCTGGCCGAGGATCGTCTGCCCGGCCGGGGTCAGCAGCCCGGCGGCCAGCCCCTGCACGACGCGCAGCACGACCAGCCACCCGATGTCGCCGGCCAGCGCGCACAACCCGGACGCGACGGTGAACGCGGCGAAGGCGCCCAGCCACAGCCGCCCGACGCCGATCCGGCGGCCGAGCCACCCGCACAGCGGCAGCGACACCGCGAGGGCGATCAGGTAGGCGGTCGACACCCACTGCACCTCGTCGAGCGAGGCGCCCAGGTCCGTGCCGATCCGGTCGAGTCCGACGTTGACCAGTGACGAGTCCAGCATGCCGACGAAGGCGCCGAACACGATCACCAGCGAGACCCGCCACACGGGCCAGGGAATCCGTTGCATGATCCCGAAGCTAGAACCTCAAGTAATGTCGAGGTCAATGCCCGCTGAGCAGCACCGTAGGATGGGCGCGGCGAAATCCGGCGACACGGGACGGGACGATGAAGCACATCTATGCGGGCAAGGTCCGGGAGCTCTACTCCGACGGCGACGAAATTCTGCTCGTCGCCTCCGACCGGATCTCGCTCTACGACGTGGTGATGCCCACCCCGATCCCGGACAAGGGCAAGCTGCTCACCCAGCTGTCGCTGTGGTGGTTCGAGCACCTGGCGGAGATCGTGCCGAACCACGTCGTGTCCACCGACGTGCCCGAGGAGTTCGCCGGCCGCGCGATCCGCGTCAAGCCGCTGAAGATGGTGCAGGTCGAGTGCATCGCCCGCGGCTACCTCACCGGGCTGGGCCTGAAGGAGTACCAGAAGCAGGGCACGGTCTCCGGCGTCGCGCTGCCGCCGGGCCTGGTCGAGGGCAGCAAGCTGCCGGAGCCGATCTTCACGCCGACCACCAAGGCCACCGAGGGCCACGACGAGTTCATCACGTTCGACGACGTGGTCGCCCAGGAAGGCCGCGAGACCGCGGAGCGCCTGCGTGAGCTGACGCTGGCGATCTACCGCGCGGGCGCCGAGCGGGCCGCGGAGAACGGGATCATCGTCGCGGACACCAAGGTCGAGTTCGGCTGGGACGCCGACGGCGTCCTGACCCTCGGCGACGAGGTCCTGACCTCCGACTCGTCGCGGTTCTGGCCCGCCGACCGCTGGCAGCCGGGCCGCCCGCAGTTCTCGTTCGACAAGCAGTACGTGCGTGACTGGGTCAGCGGCACCGGCTGGGACAAGACCCCGCCCGCGCCGGAGATCCCGGCCGACGTCGTGGCCACCACCCGCGCCCGCTACATCGAGGTCTACGAGCGGATCACCGGGAACACCTGGGCATAAGCAACGCTCATGGGTCCCGGTACCAACGGGACTTGGACTTATCGCTCCCGGCGGCCGAATCTGGGTGCATGAGCACGGAACGCAAAGTCGCCCTGGTCGCCGGGGCGAATGGGGTCATCGGCCGCAACCTTGTCGACCACCTGGTCTCGCTCGGGGACTGGGACGTGATCGGGCTGTCCCGGAGCGGCGGGCCGTCGAGCGGGCCCGTCCGCCACATCGCCGTCGACCTGCTGGACCCCGCCGACGCGCGGGACAAGCTGGGCGGGCTGACCGATGTCACACACGTCTTCTACGCCGCCTACCAGGACAAGCCGACGTGGGCCGAACTGGTCGCGCCGAACGTCGGGATGCTGGTCAACCTCGTCGACGCGGTGGAGCCTGCCGCACGCGGTCTGCGTCACATCAGCCTGATGCAGGGCTACAAGGTCTACGGCGCGCACCTCGGCCCGTTCAAGACGCCGGCCCGCGAGGACGACCCGGCACACCTGCCACCCGAGTTCAACGTGGACCAGCAGAACTTCCTGGAGCAGCGGCAACTCGGCAAGGCGTGGACGTGGTCGGCGCTGCGGCCGTCGGTGGTGTGCGGGTTCGCGCTGGGCAACCCGATGAACCTGGCCACCGTGATCGCGGTCTACGCGTCGATCTCGAAGGAACTCGGCGTGCCGCTGCGCTTCCCCGGCAAGCCGGGCGCGTACACGTCGCTGCTGGAGATGACCGACGCCGGGCTGCTGGCGAAGGCGACGGTGTGGGCGGCGACGGACGAGCGCTGCGGCAACCAGGCGTTCAACATCAACAACGGCGATCTGTTCCGGTGGAGCGACTTGTGGCCGGAGCTGGCGCGCTGGTTCGACATGGAGGTCGCACCGCCGTTGCCGATGTCGCTGGAGACCGCGATGGCGGACAAGGAGCCGCTGTGGGAGTCGATGCGCGAGCGGTACGGGCTGGAGCCGTCGTTCGCCGAGGTGTCGTCGTGGCGCTTCGGCGACTTCGTCTTCGGCTGGGACTACGACGTGATCGCGGACGGCTCGAAGGCACGCCGGTTCGGTTTCCACGAGTTCGTGGACACCAGGGAGATGTTCCGGTCGATCTTCGACGAGTTGCGCAAGCGTAAAGTGATCCCTTGATGGTTAACCTGAAAGCATGAGCACTCCCGTCGAGTTCTACTGGCGCCCCGGCTGCGGCTTCTGCATGGCGCTGCGGGCCGGCCTGGAACGGGCCGGCCTGCCGTTCACCGAGGTGAACATCTGGGAGGAGCCGGGCGCGGCGGAACGGGTGCGGGAGGTCGCGAACGGCAACGAGACGGTGCCGACGGTCTTCGTCGGCCCGGCGGCCATGGTCAACCCGAGCGTGGACGAGGTGCTGACCGCCGTGCGCGAGCACGCTCCCGAGCTGCTCTGACGTACCTACCGATAGGTACAGTGGCGGGGTGGACACCTCGGAGCGGCTGATCCGCAGCACGCAGGAACTGCTGCGGGACCGCGGTTACGTCGGCACCAGCCCGAAGGCCATCCAGCAGCACGCGCAAGCCGGCCAGGGCAGCATGTACCACCACTTCAGCGGGAAGCCGGACCTCGCGCTGGCCGCGATCCGCCGCAGCGCGGAGGAGATGCGCGCCGAGGCCGAGGCCGCGCTCGCCCACGGCGGCACCGCGCTCGAGCGCATCGACGCGTACCTCCTGCGCGAACGGGAGGTCCTCCGCGGCTGTCCCATCGGGCGGCTCGCGCAGGACCCGGACGTCGTGGCCAGCGAGGACCTCCGGCAGCCGGTGCAGGAGACCCTCGGCTGGCTGCAGGAACGGCTCGCCGGGGTCCTCGCCGACGGTGTGGCGCGCGGTGAACTGCCCGCGGACCTGGACACCGGCGCCACCGCGGCGACCGTCGCCGCGGTGGTGCAGGGCGGGTACGTGCTCGCCCGCGCGGCGGACTCCGTGGATCACTTCGATCATGCAATTCAGGGCGTGCGCAAGTTGCTTGGAGCGATTTCCCAACACCGTCAGTGATTTGGACGTTGTTTCACAGCCCCGGCTGAGTCACCTTCACCCGGTTGCGGTACAAATGCGCGCAACTGTCGGTATGCCTTCGCGTCCGAAAGGTGGGTCCGGTGAACGACGAAGTGTCGGTGGCCGAACTGCTTGAGCGCGAGGGCTGGACGGAACAGCCCCGCACCCCGAGATCCCGGTTCCAGGTGATGGCGGTCATGCTCGCCGTCGTGCTGGGCTGCGGGCTCGCCGCGATCCTGGTCAAGGTCGGCGCGGACACCTCGCCCAACGACGACGCCGCGTTGTTCAGCCTCCCGGCCGGGCCGACCGGCGGCCTCGCCGGCGGCGGCGTCCCCGGGAACCAGAACACCACCGAGCGCACCAACAGCTCGTCCCGCATCGTGGTCACCAACGCCTCCCCCGGGGCCGGGAACGGCAGCGACATCGTCCCGTGGGCCACGAAGTCGCGCACCAGCACACCCACCGAGACGGTCACCGTCACCGACTCCAACCTGCCGCCGACGTCGAGCACCGACCCCGGCGCCCCGGCCGATCCGACCGGCCCCGGCCAGACGAGCACCCCGACCAGCGGCACCAGCACCGGCGCGACCACGACCACCCGGACGGGCCCGAGCTGCGTCCTGCTCATCTTCTGCCGCCCGTAAGCTCGGCCGGGTGGAGATCTTTCACCTGCGCTACTTCGTCGTGGTGGCCGAGGAGCTGAACTTCTCCCAGGCCGCGCGCAAACTCCACATGGCCGCGTCCCCGCTGAGCCAGCGCATCAAGGACCTCGAACACGAGCTGGGGCACCGGTTGTTCCGGCGCAGCACGCACAGCGTCGAGCTGACCGACGCCGGCGCCGCGCTCCTCCCCCTGGCCCGGGAGGCCCTCGAACACTTCAACGCGATCCCCTGGCGGCTGCGTGAGGCTCTCGGCCCACGGCACCGGATGGCGCTCATCGGGGTGCCGGCCGGGCTGCACCCGGACCTGCGGGCCCGCGTGCAGGAACTGGAGGAACGCTGCCGCGACCGGTTCGACCTCAAGCGCTGGCCGGGCCGCACCAGCGACCTGGTCGAGGCGGTGCACGACGGGCGGCTGAGCCTCGCGCTGGTCCGGCTGCCGGTGAGCGACCCCGCGCTGGAGGTCGTGCGGGTGCTGTCCGAACCACTGGGCGCGGTCGTGCCCGCGGACCGGTTCGACGGCCGCGAAGCGCTGAGCCTCACCGACCTCGTGGACCTGCCGTACGTCCCGGTGCCGCCGGAAGCGCAGCCGGTGTATTTCGAACAACTGGACCAGGAACTGCGCACGGCAGGTGTCAAGAAACGTCTCAAGCCGCCGCATACGGACTATTCCGGGGTCGCCGAAATCGTCGCGAGCGGCCTCGGGTTCACCGTCTCGATGCTGGACCCGCGCAGTCCCATGCGCAACTACAGCGTCGAGAACGTGGCCGTGCTCCCGATCACCGACTTCCACCCCGAGCTGCAGACCGGTCTCATCTGGCGACGCGACCGGGCCTGTCCGGGGGCGGAGTTGGCCGGGCTCGTCGCGGACGCCAGAGAAGTTTTCCGGCAAATGGTATGACCGCTGCGGTCATACCATTGTTCGCCCATTGATCATTCCCTGTCCCCGTTTTCGGACCTACCGTCGAATTGTCAGGTGAGGACGAGAACGAGGAGCAGTGATGAGTGGTCCACTCGACGGGATCCGGGTCATCGACCTCTCCACGGTGGTGATGGGCCCGTACGCCGCGCAGATCCTGGGCGACCTGGGCGCGGACGTGATCCGGATCGAGGCGCCGGGCGACTCGGCCCGCAACGGGCACTACCGCAACACGCCGGGCATGACCGCGCTGGCGATGGCGGTGAACCGAAACAAGCGCAGCGTGGCCCTGAACCTCAAGGACGACGAGCAGCGCGCGCGGGCGCTCGAACTGATCGACACCGCCGACGCGCTGATCACCAACATGCGCCCGGGCGCGCTCGGCAGGCTCGGCCTGACCTACGACGAGCTGTCCCGGCGCAACCCGAAGCTGGTCTACGCGCACGCGCAGGGTTTCCGCGGCGACTCCGACCGCGCGGGCCACGCCGCCTACGACGAGACCGTGCAGGCCGCGTCCGGGCTCGTCGACATCGCGAACCGTGCGCTGGGCAAGCCGGTGTACCTGCCGACGATCCTCGGCGACAAGGTCTCCGCGCTGACCATCGCCTACTCGGTGCTCGCCGCGCTGTTGCACCAGCGGAAGACCGGGCGGGGCCAGCACGTCGAGATCCCGATGACGGACACGCTGATCGCGTTCAACCTGGTCGAGCACCTCGCCGGGCACACCTTCGAGCCGCCGTCGGCGCCCACCGGGTTCCCGCTGTCCATGGGGCAGGGCCACCGCGCGGTGCGCACGAAGGACGGACTGGCGTGCGTGATCCCGTACAACCCGCAGAACTTCCGGGACTTCTTCGCCGCGGCGGGTCGGCCCGAGCTGGCCGAGGACCCGCGCGTGAACGGCGACTACGTGGACTCGGCGGACAAGGACGCGCTGGCCGACCTGATCGAGGAGTGCGCCCCGGCGCTGACGACCGCGGAATGGGCGGAAGTCTGCGCGAAGCACAGCATTCCGATGGCGCCGGTGCTGGAACTCGACCGCGCCGACGAGGACCCCTACGTCCGCGACGGCGGTCTGATCCGGCTGGTCGAGCACCCGACCGAAGGCCCGGTGCGCACGGCGGGCATCCCGGTCCGGTTCTCGGCGACCCCGGCCGAAATCCGCCGTCTGCCCTCGGTGCCCGGCGCCGACACCGAAGAGGTGCTGCGCGAGGTGAGCGGACGATGAGGGCCACCGACGTCGCGCGGCGCCACACGACCCCGCTGACCAACCCGGCCTACGCGCCGGTCGTGCCACGGTTCACCGACCGCGAGTACCTCAACATCGTCTACCGCACCGACTTCGACGCGCTGCGGGCCGTCGTCCCGGAGCCGCTGGAGATCGACGAGCCGCTGGTGCGCTTCGAGGTCATGCGCATGGGCGACGTGAGCGGCTACGGCCCCTACACCGAGGCCGGGCAGGCGATCCCGGTGCGGCTCGGCGACGAGCGCGGCGAGTACCTGCACGCGATGCACCTGGACAACTTCCCGGCCACCGCGTCCGGCCGCGAAGTCAGCGCCTACCCGAAAACCGTTGGCGCGCCGCGGTTGTACGTCGACCACGGCGCCCTCGTCGGGACGCTCGACTACGGCACGCTCCGGGTCGCGACGGCGACCATGGGCTACAAGCACCACCCGCTCGACCGCGCCGAGGCACGCGAGCAGATCGCCGTCCCGACGTTCATGCTCAAGATCGTCCCCGGTTACGACGGCCGTCCACGCGTCGCGGAACTGGTCCGCACCCGGATCACCGACGTGACGGTCAAGGAGGCGTGGACCGGTCCCGCGCGGCTGCAGCTGTTCGAGCACGTCCTCGCCCCGCTGGCCGATCTGCCCGTGCGGGAGGTCGTTTCGGCGAGCCACGTGCTCACCGATCTCACCCTGGCGCCGGTCAACCCGGTGCACGACTACCTGGAGGCGTCATGAAGATCGCGGTGATCGGCGCAGGCACGATCGGGCTGTCCTGGGCCGCCCTGTTCGCCGCGCACGGCCACGAGGTCCGGGTCAGCGATCCGCGGCCGGACCTCGCGGAAGCGTTGGGCGGCCTCGACGTCCAGATCGCGGGCTCGGTCGGCGAGGCCGTGCGCGACGTGGACGTGGTGCAGGAGAACGGACCCGAGCGGCTGGACTTCAAACGCGAGCTGTTCGCCCGGCTGGTCGCCGAGGCGCCCGCGCACGCGCTGCTGCTCAGCTCGTCCTCGGCGATCCCGTCCAGCGAGTTCACCGCGGACATCGACGGCTCGCGTGTCCTCATCGGACACCCGTTCAACCCGCCGCACATCATGCCGCTGGTCGAGGTCGTCCCCAACCCGCGCACCAACGAAGAAGCCGTGCGAGAAGCCGTGGAGTTCTACCGCTCGCTCGGCCGCGTGCCGGTCGTGGAACGCAAGGAGGTGCCCGGCTTCGTCGGCAACCGGCTGCAGAACGCCCTGCAGCGCGAGGCGATCCACCTGGTGCAGGAGGGCGTCGTCGATCCGGCCGGGCTGGACGAGGTCGTGGTCAACTCGCTCGGCCTGCGCTGGGCGGCCGTCGGGCCGTTCCTCGGCGCACACCTCGGCGGCGGTCCCGGCGGGTACCGGCACCTCGCGACGCACATCGGCGCGTCGATGCAGCGGATCACGCCCGGGCAGCCGGACCCGGCAGCCACCGAGCGCGTCATCGCAGCCGTGGAGAAGGCCTACGGCGACAAGGCATACACCGAACTCGCGGCGGACCGCGACCGCAAGCAGCTCGCGATCCTCGCCGCCCGAGGGCAAGGAGACACCGAATGAGCGCCGACTTCTACGGCTACGAGGACCTGCTGTCCGAAGAGGAGCGCAAGACGCTGCTCAGGGCCCGCGACTTCATGCGGACCGAGGTCAAGCCGCTGGTCAACGAGTACTGGGCGCGCGGCGAGTTCCCGCGTGAGCTGATCGGCAAGTTCCGCGAACTGGGCCTGGCCGGCGCGGCCTACGAGGGCTACGGCGACCCGCTCCCCCGCGGCAGCCACCTGCTGACCGGGATGCTCGCCGCGGAGTACTCGCGCGTCGACCCGTCCGTGGCGACCTTCTTCGGTGTCCACAACGGACTGGCGATGTACAGCGTATACGCGGGCGGGGATCAGGAGCAGCGCGACCGCTGGCTGCCCGCCATGGCCGCCATGGACAAGATCGGCGCGTTCGCGATGACCGAGCCGCTCGGCGGGTCCGACGTGGCGGGCGGCATGCGCACCACCGCGACGCGCGAGGGCAACACCTGGGTGCTCAACGGCGCCAAGCGGTGGATCGGCAACGCCACCTTCGCCGACCTGGTCGTCGTGTGGGCGCGGGACGTCGACGACAACCGCGTCAAGGGGTTCGTCGTGGAGACCCCGGCCGAGGGCTTCGTCCCGGTCAAGATCGAGAACAAGGTGGCGTTCCGGATCGTCGAGAACGCCGAGATCACGCTGAGCGACGTGCGGGTGCCGGAGGCGAACCGGCTGCGGAACATCCGCTCGTTCCGGGACGTCGCCGAGATCCTGCGCGCCACCCGTGGCGGCGTCGCCTGGCAGGCGCTGGGCGTCATGATCGGCGCGTACGAGGCGGCGCTCGCCTACGCCAAGGAGCGCAAGCAGTTCGGCAAGCCGATCGCCGGCTTCCAGCTCGTCCAGGACCTGCTGGTCAAAAGCCTCGGCAACGTCACCGCGTCGTGGGGCATGCTGGTCCAGCTGGCCCGCCTGCAGGACGCCGGGATCTTCCGCGACGAGCAGTCGTCGCTGGCGAAGGCGTTCGTCACCGCGCGCATGCGCGAGGTGGTGGCCTGGTGCCGTGAACTGCTCGGCGGCAACGGGATCGTCCTGGACTACGACGTGGCCCGGTTCTTCGCGGACGCGGAGGCCATCTACTCCTTCGAGGGCACCCGCGAGATGAACACCCTGATCGTCGGCAAGGCCGTGACCGGCGAGAGCGCGTTCGTGTAACCGATCTTGCATCACAGATCAATAACTCTCAGCAACGAAATCCCCCTTTCAGGCGAAGAGAAGTCGTACGCCTGGAAGGGGGATACATGCACTCTCGGTGGTTAGCCAAACGCTTACTCGCGTTCATCGGGACGGGGCTGATCACGTTGGGCCTGGTCACAGCGATCTCGGCCCCGCAGGCCGCCGCCGCGCCACCGCCCGGCTTCGTGCTGCTCGACCAGCCGACCGGTCAGAACGCCTACGACCTCACCGACTTCGCCTACCTGCCGGACGGCAGCTACCTGAGCACCGGCAAGAGCGGCAAGCTCAACTGGACCTCAGCCGACGGCGCGACCACGCGGACGCTGCGCAGCCTGAGCGTGCGCAACCAGGGTGACCTGGGTCTCGTCAGTGTGGCTGTGGCGCCCGACTATGCCACCTCGAAGGCGATCTACCTGATCCGCTCGGTGCCCGGCAGCACGTCGTTCACGCTGCGGCTGGCGAAGTGGACGGTCACCGGCTCGCCCGACCCGACCGGCATCACCGGCGAGCAGACGCTGATCGACATGCCCGGCAGCTCCGATGTGCACGGTATGACCGGTCTCATCGCGGCCGACGACGGCACGCTGTGGGTCTCCATCGGCGACAACTCCGACTACACGCGCGTCGACGAGAACGCGCTGAAGACCCTGGACGTCAACGCCCTCAACGGCAAGGTCCTGCACATCAACGCCAACGGCAGCGGCGTGCCGACCAACCCGTACTACGACGCGGCCAACCCCACGGCGACCCGCAGCAAGGTGTTCGCGAGCGGCTTCCGCAGCCCCTTCCGGTTCACGCTCGACCCCAGCAGCGGCCAGCCCGTCGTCGGTGACGTCGGCTGGAACGAGTGGGAGGAGCTCGACCTGGTGCAGCCGGGCCGCAACTACGCCTGGCCGTGCTGGGAGGGCAACCACCGCACCCCCGGCTACGCCGACCTGCCCGGCTGCGCGTCGGTGACCAACAGCGCGCCGCTGTGGGAGTACCACCACGGCGACGCCTCCAACCAGGGCAACAGCATCACCGCCGGCCTCGTCTACACCGGATCCAGCTACCCGGCCGAGTACCAGGGCGCGTTCTTCTTCGGCGACTACGTCGGCAAGAAGCTGTGGACCGCGCGCTGGAACACCGCGGGCACCCTCACCCAGGCGCCGCAGGACCCACCGCTGGCCACCGACATCGGCGGTCCGGTCAAGTTCGCCGCGGCGCCCAACGGCGACGTCGTCTACGCGGACATCTACACGGGCAAGCTGCGCCGCCTGAGCTACGTCACGGGCAACACGACCCCGGTGGCGAAGGCGACGACCACCAGCGACCCGGCGACCCGCACCGTCACCTTCGACGCGTCCGAGTCGACCGACTACGACGGCGACACGCTCACCTACACGTGGGACTTCGGCGACGGCACCACCGGCACCGGCGTGACCACCACGCACACCTACAGCTCCGACGGCCCGTTCACCGCGACGCTGACCGTGCGCGACCCGCTCAACAAGGCCGGGACCACGTCGTTCACCGTCGCGCCGGCCAACCACACGCCGGTGATCACGCTGACCGAGCCGTCCGCGCAGGACTTCGCGATCGGCGAGCCGGTGTCGCTGGCCGCGACCGCGACCGACGCCGAGGACGGCGACCTGCAGGTCAACTGGACCTCCATCGTGCTGCACTGCCCGGAGGAGGAGACGTGCCACTCGCACCCCGGTGTGGGCGCCAGTGGCTCGAGCTTCAGCGTCCCGTTCACCGACCACCCGGACTCCCGGATGGTCCTGACGGCGACGACCACCGACAGCGCGGGCGTGTCCACCAGCACCAGCTACACGGCCTGGCCGCGCCAGCACCGGCTGACCCTGAAGTCGAACGTGCCCGCGTCGCTGCAGATCCCGTCCGAGGGCAATGTGAACACCGCGCTGGTGACCGAGGGCGTCACGCTCGACGTGGTGGCCGCGGAAACCGCCTCCGACGGCGCGTCCAAGTTCTCCGCGTGGGAGGACGGGTCGACCAGCCGGACGCGGACGCTGACGGTCACCTCGGACCTGACGCTGACCGCGACCTACGCGACGGCGATCGACCAGCGCTACAACAGCGACGCCGCCGTGCGCACGCTGCTCGGCGCCCCGACCGCGCCCGAGGTGCAGGACGGCAACGTCAACTACCGGGTGTACGCCAACGGCCGGATGTACTGGTCGGCGCAAACCGGCGTGCACGAGGTGCACGGCGCGATCCTCGGCAAGTACCTGGAGCTGGGTGGCCACACCCGCTTCGGCGCGCCCACGACCGATGAGCTGACCACGCCGGACGGGGTGGGCAAGTACAACCACTACATCGGCACGACCGGCTCGCTGACGGCGTCGATCTACTTCTCGCCGAACACCGGCACGCACGCCATCTGGGGTGTGATCCGGGAGAAGTGGGCGGAGAAGGGCTGGGAGGCCGGTCCGCTCGGCTACCCGACGACCGACGAGCTGGTGACGCCGGACGGCATCGGCCGGTACAACCACTTCAGCAAGGACGGCTCGATCTACTGGACGCCTGCCAACGGCGCCCACTCGATCTGGGGCCTGATCCGGCAGGTGTGGCAGCAGACCGGCTGGGAGGCGGGCCCGATGGGCTACCCGGCCACCGACGAGCTGATCACGCCGGACGGCATCGGCCGGTACAACCACTTCGACAAGGCGGCGTCGATCTACTTCTCGCCGTCGACGGGCGCGCACGAGATCTACGGCGCGATCCGGGCGCGGTGGGCGGCCCTGGGCTGGGAGACGTCGTACCTCGGCTACCCGACCACGGGTGAGTTCGCCGCGGATGGCGGCAGGCGGAACAACTTCCAGCGGGGCTACATCCAGTGGTACCCGAACGGGACCGTGATCGACCGCCGGTACTGAGTTCCGGTGCGAAGGCCGCCCTCCCCGCCGCGAGCGGGGAGGGCGGTTTTTCGTTGCTCAGTAGTAGAAGTGCAGGGTGTCGAGCAGGCGGTGGTCCGGTTTCGGGTCACCAAGCTCGATCGCGACCTCGGTGACCAGCGCCTGGGTGAGCGCCGTCAGCGCGGTCAGCGAGCGGCTGTGCGAGACGCCGCTGGTTTCCGCGAACAGTGCCACCTCGGCTGACTCCACCAACGGCGACGCGGCGTTGTCCGTCAACGCGACCACCGGCAGCCCGGTTTCCCTGGCGTACCCGGCGACCCGGACCGTGTCGGCGGCGTAGCGGCGCACCGAGAACACCAGCAGGACCTCGTCCTCGCACAGTTCCCTGAGTTCGTCCGGCAGCGAGCCGCCGCCGAGCCGGTGTACGGCGGGCAGGACCTCGCCCAGCCGCTGCGCCGCCAGGTCCGCCACCGGCCGGCACTCGCGCAGACCCATCACGTGCACCCGCGGCGCCCGCGCGAGCAGTTCCACGGCCCGCAGCCACGAGGGCCGCTCCAGGTGGCTGAAAGTGCGCGAGAGGTTCGTCTGTTCCTGTTCCAGCACCGCGGAGAGCAGGCCACCCGGCTCCGCCTCGGCGGCGTGCTCGGTGCGCCGCGCAACCTGGGCCTGCTCGGCCACCCAGGTGCGGCACAGCTCCATGATGTCCGGATAACCCGGCAGCCCCAGGGAGTTCGCGAACCGCGTCACCGACGACTCGCGGATCTCCAGCAACCGCGCGGCCTCCGAGATGCCGCGGTAGGCCGTGCCCTCCGGGTCGGCGAGCAGCAGGTGGGCGAGGCGCAGCTGCCCCGAGGCCAGTTTCGGCAACCGGCTCCGGAGCAGCTCCGCCAGCTCCTGGTAGCTCCCCGGGGCCTTCACACGCGCAACTCCACGACCGTGACGCCGGCGCCGCCGACCGGGTCGTCCATCGCCATCAACGCTGCCGGTGCTTCGTCCAGCGTGATGCGACGGCCGATCAGCGCGTTGAGGTCCATTGTGGATCGTTCGACCATCGCCAGCATCTCCGGGTACTCGTGGGCCTGGATGCCGTGGCTGCCGAGGATCTCCAGTTCGTCGGCGATCACGCGGTGCATCGGGATCGGCGGGATCCCCTGCCCCGGCGGCATCAACCCCACCTGGACGTGCCTGCCACGGGGCCGCAGGCTCGCCACCGACGCCGCGCAGGTCTGCGGCAGGCCGACGCAGTCCAGGGAGACGTGCGCGCCGCCGCCGGTGATGTCGCGGACGGCGGCGGCGGTGTCCTGGCCGCCGTCGACAGTGGCTTCCGCGCCGAGTTTCGCCGCCAGCGCAAGGGCTTCGGGTGAGAGGTCGACGGCAACGACCCGCGCGCCCGCGGCGACGGCGAGCATGACCGCCGAGATGCCCGCGCCGCCGCAGCCGTGCACGGCGACCCACTGGCCGGCGGTCGTCCGCCCCTGCCGCAGCACGGCGCGGAAGGCGGTGCCGAAACGGCAGCCGAGCGCCGCGGCCGTGCTGGACGCGAGGTTGTCGGGCAGGCGGACGAGGTTGACGTCGGCGTGGTCGAGGGCGACCAGCTCGGCGAACGATCCCCAGTGCGTGAACCCGGGCTGGGTCTGGTTCACGCAGATCTGCTGGTTGCCGGTGACGCACTGGTCGCACGCGCCGCAGGCGCACACGAACGGGACGGTGACGCGGTCACCGGGTGACCAGTGGCGCACCCGGTCGCCGGTCGCGACGATCCGGCCGGCGAGCTCGTGGCCGGGCACGTGCGGGAGGGTGATGTCGCTGTCGTGGCCGCGCCAGCCGTGCCAGTCGCTGCGGCACACGCCGGTCGCCTCGACCGCGACGACCACGCCGTCCGGGGCGGGCGCCGGGTCGGGCACGTCGCGGACCTGCGGTGGGGCTCCGAACTCGGTGAAGACGACTGCGCGCACCCCGACACCCTACGTGGCGTCAGCGGCCCTTGAGCAGCTCCACGATCGGGGCGAAGCGGTCGGCGTAGCCGGAGTTGATGGTGACGTAGGAGATGCCCAGCTCGTCGCGGCGGCGCAGGAGGGTGTCGGCGGCCTGCTGCGCGCTGCCGGGCAGGACGCTGACGGAGTCGTGGGCGACCAGGTCCGCGATCGTGGTGCCGATGTAGCGCTCCAGCCACGGCGCGGGTTCGTCGCCGACGGCGAGCAGGTTCATGGCCAGTTCGACGTCCCGGCCGTGCGCGGCGTCCTGGACGGCGCGGACCAGTTCCCGTGCTTCGGTTTCGGTGGTGCGGGGCTGCCAGGCCATGGTGGCGATGTCGGCTTCCCGCCCGGCGAGGGCCAGCATCTTCGGGCCGCCCGCGGCGAGGAGGAGTTTGGGGCGGACCTCCTGCTCGTTGAGGTGCCGCACGGTTTCGGCGATGTGCGCCACCCGCTCCTTCGGTGTGCCGAACTCGCGGCCGAGCCGCCGGAGGGTGCTCTCGGCGCCAGGGCGGCCGGTGCCGAGGCCGAGTTCGAAGCGGCCGCCGGTGAGCCGGTGCAGGCTCTCCGCCTGCCAGGCCAGCAGCCGCCGGTCGCGGAACCCGTCGACGGCGACGAAGGTGCCGACGTGCAGCTCCGTGGTGACGGCCGCGGCGGCGGACAGGGTGGTGAAGGGGTCCAGACCGCCGAGCGGGTCGGGCGAGAGGAGGGTGTCGAAGCCCTGGACCTCGGTGCGGCGGGCGAGGGCGGTCCAGTCGGTGAGGTGGGTGATCTGCCCGGCGACGAGGCCGAAGCGGAAGGGTTTGTCAGTCATGCGGTCGATGGTGACCCCGTCGGGCTCGTCACCGCGTCCGCTCGTCGGCGGATTTGCCGCCTACGTCGGGAGGCGCACCGTCAGAAGACGGCGACGCTCAGCGCCTGCGCGATTTCCTTGCCGAGCGCGTGGGTCGCCGCTTCGGCGCCCGAGCCCACCTTCACCACGAGCGAGCCGCCGAACGGTTGCCGCTCCACCACTTCGATCCGCTCGCCGAGGGCGATGGCGTGGTCGGCGAGGTAGCGCAGCATGTCCGGGTCGGTGTCCCACACGCGCACGATCTGCCCGACCGCGCCCGGCTCCATCTCGTCGAGCAGGCGGGTCGGGACCTCCTCGACGCTGCCGTCGGCGGCCGGGATGGGGTCGCCGTGCGGGTCGCGGACCGGGTTGCCGAGCTTGGCCGCGATTCGTTCGATGAGCCGGTCGGAGACGGCGTGTTCGAGCGCGTCGGCCTCGCCGTGGACCTCGTCCCAGGTGTAGCCGAGTTCCTGCACCAGGTAGGTCTCGATGAGCCGGTGGCGCCGCAGGACGCCCCGCGCGAGGCGGCGGCCTTCGGGGGTCAGCTCGATGCCGCGGTACGGGACGTGCTCGACGAGGCCCTGCTGGGCGAGCTTGGTGACCATGCCGGACGCCGACGAGGGACTCACCTCGAGGCGGCCGGCCAGGGTCGTGTTGGTGACGGCCTCACCGCGCTCGACCAGGCCGTAGATGACCCGGATGTAGTCCTCGATCGACGAGGAGGACGAGCGGTGCGGACTGTCAGGCATGCTAATAACTCTACGTGCGGCCCCCGGTGGGAGTCAGCCTTGCCTAACTCCCCGGGGACCAGCGGTAGCGGACCCAGCCCGGCACCGGCTGGGCGCCGAGCTGGGCGTAAAAGGCCGCGGCACGCTCGTTGCCCTCCTGCATGTCCCACTCGACGCGCCCATCGGTGCGCGCCCGCAGCGCGGCGAGCAGTTCGTTGCCCAGCCCGTGGCGGCGGTACTCGGGGCGGACGTACAGGTCGTCCAGCCAGATCCCCGGGCGCCCCTCCCAGGTGGAGAAGTTCCAGGAGCAGAAGGCCATCCCCGCGACGGTGTCGGAATCGGGCGGTTCCGCGATGAGGACCCACGCCTTGGGCTCCGGACCGAACAGGTGCTTGGTCATCTCGGCGCGGTCGAGGGTGAGCGTGTCGTTGCCCTCGTAACGGGCGTGCTCCTCGATGAGCGCGCAGATCTCGTCGACGTCCCTGACCTCGGCTTCTCGTACCGGCATGTGACTCATGCTATGCGGCGATTTCGACCAACCGGACGCCGTGGGTGATCCGGTCGCGCTAACCTCACCTTGAACTGCGTTCCGCACAGGGGGTAGGGAACAGATGACCGAGGGCAACGGGCAGGCCCCGATGGGGCCGACGGTGGGCGCGGGCCTGAGCGCCGTGGGAGGCGCCGGGTACCGCTTCGACCCCGACCAGATCGCCGAGCTGATCCCGAAGTGGGAGGAACTGCGGGACGGGATCGACGACGACCAGGAGCAGTTGCGGGCCGCCCTGCGCCTCGCGACTCCGCCCTCTGCTGATCCGCCAGCTGCGAACAACGCGCAGCAAATCCGTGCATCCATTCAGGCGGCCATCGAACACAATGCGAGCTTGCGTAGTTACGCTCAGGCGTGGGTCGATACCCTGAGAAAGGCGAACGGCACTTACCAGGCTCAGGACGAGGAGACCCGACGAGGCCTGCAGGGTGCTCCTGACACCGGCGACGACCGCGGGCTCTACCTGTAGGGGAACAAGTGACCAAGATCAGGACACTGGCGGGTATCACCCTGCTGAGCATTGCGCTACTCGGTGTGGCTGCTTGCTCAGACGGCGGAGCGACTGGGACAACTCCAAGTAGCGGTAGCGCGTCGTCGACCTCTCCAGCGGCGCAGAGGGAGCGAGCACCCCAGGTCGCAGACCCACTTGACCCCGCCGGTCTCGTGGATCACCCGTGCGAGAGCCTCAGCGCTGAGCAGCTCAGCGACCTCGGTATCGAAGGCGAAGGGAAAGAAACCAGGGTCACCGCCGGCGGCCTGAAGGGTTGCGACTGGAAGTTCGGCGCCAATCTCGAATGGAAGATTCAGGTCTCGTACGTGGTGCCGGACTCCCGGAACGGGCTGCAGAACGAATACGACCAGCACGCGGCGGGACTGTTCGAAGGCGGCTACTTCGTGCCGACCTCGACGGGTGGCTACCCGGGCGTCTTCAGCAACGTCGCGGACACCCGTTCACAGGGTCGGTGCGACCTCGGTGTGGGGATCAATGACGAGATGCTGCTGACGGTTGCCGTCACAGGACAGGCCGAGAAGGACAACTGCAGGGCTGCATCGAATGTGGCGGAACGGATCATTTCGACGATCAAGGCCGGGGGGCATTGATGACCGGTGCAGTACTGGGTAGCACCACATCGCTCAGCGGAATGACAGCGCAGCAGATATACGTCAACTTCCGCGATGCACCGGGGCCCGAGAACCTTCAGGAATCCCAGGACAACCTGGGCGAAGTGATGAAGAAGTACGAGATACGCAGCAGGTTGATCACGTCGCTCACGGGAGCGATGACTGATGGCTGGACCGGTCAGGCCTCTGACAGTGCGTCACTGAGCGTCAGCAGGCTGGCCTACTCCCACAATGAGGCCGCCAGCGCCATGAGCACGGCACACAGCCTCATCGGAAACCAGTGTCAGGCCTTCTTCGACACCAAGAACAAGGTCGTCCCGGTGCCGGAGGTTCCGCAGACCCCTCCGGCGCTCAAGGAGATCATTGGCGACTCGAACGGTGACCTCAGCCAGATGGTCAAGGTGGCGGCGGCGAACGCGGCCGCCAAGCAGAACGTCGAGGCCATGCAGTCCTGGTCGACCACCTCGGGCGACAACGGCGCGAAGATGCCGACCACCTACGGCACCCTCGACGCCGGCGTGCTCGGGGTCACCCAGGGCGCCCAGCCGGGCGGCGGCGTCGACATCCAGAACAAGCCGACCAGTGACGGTCCGCGCTTCGGGGGCGCTGGGGGTGCCTCCCGAGGCGGCGGTGGCGTCACCGGCGGCACCTCGTCCCTGTCGGGGCCCTACCAGGCCCCGGCAGGGCAGATCCCGGCCGACGGGCGCACCGTCGCCTCCGACGCGGCCTACGCACCGCCCGCGGCGGCGTCCTACAGCCCTCCCCAGCAGGGTGCCGGGAACTACGGCAATCCCGGCGCGTATGGCGTCCCCGGCTACGGGAGCACCGCGGGGTATCGCGGCGCCAACCCCGCAGGTGGGCCAGGCGCCGGGGCGGGACGGGGCGGCGTCGGCTCCGGGCGGGGCTTCAGCGCGGGCGGCGCGGGCCGTGGCGGCGGCTTCGGCGCAGGCCGCGCCGGCGGCTTCGGGCCCGGCAGCGGCGGCAACCCCCTCAGCGACGGCAAGCGCTTCGGCGCCGGGAACGCCGCCGCGGCGGGTGAGTCGTTCGGCCGTGGCGGCGGCGGTGCGGCCGGTCGGGGTGGCGCCGCCGGCAGTCCGGGCGCCATGGGCGCCGGAGCGGGCAACCGCGGCAAGGGGGAGGACGACGGCGAGCACCAGCGGAAGTACATCGTGGACGAAGACGAGCACTTCCAGCTCACCGCGGAGGGCGAGAAGGCCGTCGACCCCGTCACGGGCATGACCGTCTCCCCGCCGGTGCTCGGCCAGTAACGCCATGTGGTTCGCCGAACCGGAACGGTTCCAGGTCGACCTCCTCGCGGCCATGGTCGCCAAGGTCACCGGCGCCGAACTGCACCTCGCGCTCGCACCGCAGGCCGTGTGGCGCCCCGACGACGCCGACGTCGCCTTCAGGCGCGCCGCCGACGCCGCCCTCGCGCGCTTCCACGTGCCCACCCGCGACGAGCCGACGTTCGCCGACCTCGCGCGCCTGCTCACCACCCCCACCGAGGCGCGGTTCGGGTGGCTGTCGGACACCACGCGGGGCGTCAACATCTCCACCCTCGTCGCCGCCGACCAGCGGTTCGGGGTCGTCGCGGTGCGGGATGGGCAGGAGGTCTCGGTCCGGACCTTCCAGCGCGACCGGCTCAGCAAGGTCCTCGCCGACGTCCTCCCCCAGGACGTGCGCAAGTCCCCGGAGCCGTCGCTGACCGTGCTGCGCAGCGAGGTCCGCGGCGCACGCCAGGCCGAGCTGAACGGCACCCGGCCCAGCCGCGCGGTGATGCGCGCCGACTACCTGGCCTCGCTCGAGCCGTACTTCATCGCCGAGCTGCACGCCGAGGTCCGCGACCACACCGGACAGCCCCGGCACCCGCGCTTCCCGCTCCGGGTCTACGACAACGCCGAAGGCCGGTGGACCGTCCAGGCGAAACCGCACTACGACGACCAGCTGCTCCACTTCGCACCCGCCACCGCCACCGACGTGGCCGACCGCCTGGACGAGCTGCGCCGCGAACTGAACTGAGCGGCGGGGCCACTCGCGACCGCGCGAGAGGCCCAAGTCGCGCAGGAGCAGGGAGCGGGGGCGGGGCAGGCGGCAGGGGGCCAGGCCAGGGCAGACCAGGGCCAGCGCGGAGCGTGAGGCGGCGGGAGCGGCCGCGATCGCACGAGTGGCACCCTCGTGACGCCACGAGAGGCACAGTCGTGCAGGGGCCAGGTGGTGGTGAGGGCCGGCCGCTGAATGCCGCTCGAGGGTTCAGGCGCAAGTGCAGCCAAAAGAGGGCGAAGCCCGGTGGAAGCCGGGCCCGACCGAAGACGGAGGCCCAGGCAGGAGCAGGCCAAGCGCAAGCACGCTCGCGGCAGAGCTGAACCGTGAAGAGGCCCGGTCGGCACCGAAACAAGCGGGACCACCGTCGGCGGAAGCAGGACCGGGCGGCCGAAGCAGGACCAGGCGGAACGAGGACCGGGCGGCCGAGCGGACCGCGCGGGCGGCTGACCCGACCGGGCGGGGGCCGAGCGGAACGAGGACCGGGCGGCCGAGCGGACCAGGCGGAAGCAGGACCGGGCGAAGGAGCGGGACCACCTGCGGCCGAAGCAGGACCAGGCGGCGGAAGACCCGCCGAACGGCACCACCGTGCAGCACCGCCGGGCAGCGCGCACGCCCGCGGACAACGAAGCGAAGCAGCCCCGCCAGCCAAAGCAGCGGAAGACCCGGACAGCAAAGCCATCCCCACCACCAGTAGCCGAGGGACGGAGAGCAAGGCCCTCCCGCCTCACCCACAGCCGACGGACGGA
>NZ_JBHZEN010000045.1:0-114101 GCF_050958625.1 Amycolatopsis sp. 3B14 | reverse complement strand
GTCCCCGAACAGCACACCTAGTCCGCCAGTTCGGCGAGTGTTTTCGGCACCGTGAACGGCGGCGTGCTCGTCCCCAGGATGCGGTACCGCCCCCACGGGTCGGGGTCGGACAGCTCGCCGGTGGCGGAGCCGTCCGGGGTGCGGATCTCGCCCTTCTTCTTGCGGCCGCCGCACAGCTCGTCCAGCCGGGCGCTCGGCGCGATGCGGCCGTACCAGCGGTAGTAGCCGTCGATCGGCTGGAAGTGGCCCCTCAGCTCCACCTCGACCGGCACCTCGGCGCCGTCCACCACCACCGTCGCGGGACCGGTGTAGCCGTCTTCGTCGTCAGCCGACATCCGTCTCCTCCTTCGGGCGCACCCGTCCGAGCTGGACGATCTTGTTCTCCTCCAGCGGCTTGTTCGGGTCGATCGTGACCCCGTGCTGGCGGGCCAGCCCGTCGATGGCGGCCCAGATGATCTGCGTCAGGTACTCCACGACGCTGTCCCGGCTCATCGACCGGCGCTCCAGCCACCACTCACCGGTGTTCTGAACCATCCCGACGATCCCGTACGCCCACGGCTCGGCCGCGCCGGAGTCCATGTTGAACATCCGCATGTAGTCGCCGAGCAGGGCGGTCAGCGCGGTGGCGATCAGTTCCTTGTCCTCGGCCACGACGTCGGCGTCGGCCGGCTTGCCCGCGAACGAGCCGCGCACCAGCAGCCGGTACAGGTTCGGGTGCTCCTCGATGACGGTGAAGAACGCGTCCAGTGCCATGCGGATCCGCGGCACCGGCGCCAGTTCCGCGTTGATCGCCGGGACCAGCCGCGAGAACAGCAGCTCGGTGCCCCGCTGGCCGAGCGCGTCGTACAGGTCGGCCTTGTCCGCGAAGTGCCGGTACAGCACCGGTTTGGTGACCCCGGCGGCGACCGCCACGTCGTCCATCGCCAGGTCCGGACCGCGCTCGTCCAGCGCCTTCAGCGCCGCCTCGACGAACTCGGCCCGGCGCTCGACCCGGTGCTTGCGCCACCGGTCCCGGCGCGCGTCGCCGGTCGTAGGCTCGCCTGCCGAGGGGTGCTTGCCGCTGCGCTTGACACGATCCGTCACGCGCCTCATGCTACCAGAGGTAACTGTTACCACGGGTTACACAATGTGGGGAGCACGCGATGACGCGAACGCTGGACGACCACGGCCGCGAGAAGACCGCCGACCGGTTGCTGAAGTCCTCGGCCAACAAGTTCTACGACCCCGACGTCGACATCGACTGGTCCGCCCCGCTGGCCGAGGGCAAGCCCTTCCAGCTGGAGCGCCGCAGCTCGCTCTACGGCACGCACCTGTGGGACCGGCTCACCGAGGAACAGCGGCTCGAACTGGGCAAGCACGAGCTGGCGAGCATCGCCAGCAACGGCATCTTCTTCGAGGTGCTGCTGATGCAACTGCTGCTGAAGGAGGTCTACAACTCCGACCCGACCACGCGGCACGTGCAGTACGCGCTCGCCGAGATCGCCGACGAGTGCCGCCACTCGACGATGTTCGCGCGGTCGGTCGAGGCCGTCGGCGCGCCGGCGTACGGCCCGGTGAAGATCGTGCACCGCCTGGGCAAGCTGCTGCCGTTCATCGGCTACGGGCCCGCGCTGTACGGCTCGATCCTGGTCGCCGAGGAGATCCTCGACCGGATCCAGCGGGAGAGCATGGCGGACGAGGACATCCAGCCGCTGGTGCGCATGGTCAACCGCATCCACGTGCTCGAAGAGGCGCGGCACGTGACCTTCGCCCGCGAGGAGGTCACCCGCGGCATGGCGAAGTTGAACAAGGCCGAGCTGTTCTACCAGCGCTGGCTCATCGCCGTGGTCAGCTTCGCGATCACCCGCAGCCTGATCAACCCGCGCGTCTACAAGGCGGTCGGCCTCAACCCGCGCGAGGCGTGGGAGGCGGCCATGAACAACCCGCACTGGCACGAGACCCTCCGCTGGTCCGGCGAGCGCATCATGGCGTTCCTGGGCGACGCCGGGCTCGTCGGCCAGCCGGGCACGTACTGGTGGCGCAAGTCCTTCCTGCTGGGGGCCCGATGACGGCGACGGTCCGTCGGAGGGGGACGGACCGTCGCTTCACCACGAGCGACGGCACCGCCCTCCACGTCGAGCTGTCCGGACCGCGCGATGCCGCGGTCACCCTGGTGCTGGTGCACGCGTGGACGCAGGACCACCTGGAGTGGGACCCGGTCCTGCCGCTGCTGCCGACCGGCGTCCAGGTGCTGCGCTACGACCACCGCGGGCACGGCTGGTCGGAGCCGGCGAAGCCGGGGACGGCGACGGTCGCGCAGCTGGCCGACGACCTCGCTGAGCTGATCGCGGAGCTGGCGCCGGAGGGCAGGCTCGTACTGGCCGGGCATTCGATGGGCGGGATGACCGTGATGGCGCTGGCCGAGCGGCACCCGGAGCTGGTCGAATCGCGGGTGGACGGGGTCGCGTTCATCGCCACCTCGTGCTGCGACATGGACCGGCTCACGCTCGGGCTGAACGGGCGGGCCGGACGGGTGGCGGCGCGCGTCGACAAGACGTTCGGGCGGCTGCTGAACCGCTGGGGCGCCGAGCACGTGCCGATCCCGGCGCCGCTGGCCCGGCCGTCGGTGAAGTGGCTGGCGTTCGGGAAGAAGGTGCGGCGGGCCGACGTGCGGGCGATGACGGAGCAGTTCCTGCGTGCGCACCCGCGCAGCGTCGGCGGCTTCCGGGACTCGATGTCCGACCACGACCGGCGCAAGGCGCTGGCCACGCTGCGGGAGAAGCCGACCGTGGTCATGGTCGGCGACCGGGACCGGATCACGCCGGTGCACCACGCGCGCGTGATCGCCGAGGAGTTGCCGGAGGCGGAGTTCGTGCTCTTCCCCGGCGCGGGTCACGAGCTGACCTACGAGCGGACGCGCGAGGTCGCGAAGCGGCTGAGCCGCCTGCTGGAGAACTAGGCGGGCTCGCCTGGCGTGTGCTGGAGCGGGAAGCCGCCGCCGATGCCGCGCCAGGCGAGCGTCGCGGTCAGCGACACCGCCTCCTCACGGCTCATCGTGCTGTGGTGGGCCAGCCAGAACCGGGCGCTGACCTGGCTCAACCCGACCAGGCCGACCGCCAGCAGGCGCGCCCGGCCCTCGTCCAGGCCCGCGTCGGCGGTGATGGTGTCCGTGATCGCGTTGACGCACTCGGTGGTGGCGCGGTCGACGGCCTCCTGCACGACGGGCTCGCCCCGCAGGTCGGACTCGAAGATCATCCGGAAGGCGCCGGTTTCGCTGGCAACGAAGTCGAAGAACGCGCCGACGGCGGCCCGCACGCGGAGCTTGTTGTCGGTGGTCGAGGCGAGCGCCTCGTTCACGCGCGCGACCAGCTCGTCGACGTGGTTCTCCAGCAGCGCGGTGTAGAGGTCCAGCTTGCCCGGGAAGTGCTGGTACAGCACGGGCTTGCTGACCCCCGCCTGCTCGGCGATCTCGTCCATGGCCGCCGCGTGGTACCCGTTTGCCGAGAAGACCCGCTGCGCCGCGGCCAGAAGCTGAGCGCGCCGCTCGGTCCGGGGTAGCCGGACTCCCCGCTGTTGCGCCGCCGCAGTCTCCGTCATGCTTTCCTCCCAAAGAACCCGTTCGAGATTACTCGCCGGTATCGCCGAGTCGCCAAGGGCCGGGTGGGTAGGCATCCTGGATTGATGACCGACACCGTCCCGGCTTCCCGGCCGTCCCCGGATTCCGGGGCGCCCAGGGTGCCCGTCACGCACGTACCGCTGTCCACTCGTGAGTTACCCGAACTCGACCCGAAACTCCCGCCGTGGCCGGGGAAAACCGAGCAGGTCGGGGGCGTGTCGCTGCACGTCCGGCGCACGCCGGGCGCGGCGGAGGAGACCGTCCTCTACGTGCACGGCCTCGGCGGGTCGTCGACGAACTGGACGGACCTCGCCGCCCTGCTGGCGCCGACGGCCGGGGGAGCGGCGATCGACCTGCCCGGCTTCGGGTTCTCCGAGCCGGAACGCGCCTTCGATTTCAGCCTCGACGCGCACGCCGAGGTGGTCGCCAGGTTCGCGGAGGGGCTCGGCGCCGGCCCGGTGCACCTCATCGGCAACTCGATGGGCGGCGCGGTGTCGCTGCTCGTCGCGGCCCGGCACCCCGAGCTGGTCAAGACGCTGACGTTGATCTCGCCCGCGATGCCGGACCGGCGACCGGACCCGCGGCGGCTGTCCGACCCGCTGATGGCGCTGGCCTACCTGCCGATCGTCGGCCGCCGCGCCCGGCGCAAGCTCGCCGCCTACACCGCGCACCAGCGGGCCAAGCTGGTCATCAAGCTGTGCTTCGCCGACCCGGACTCCTTCCCCGAGCACCGGATGGCCGAGCTGGTCGAGGAGCACAGCGCCCGCGCCGAGCTGGCCTGGGCGAACGCGGCGATGTCGCGGAGCACGTTCGGGATCTTCCGCACCTGGTTCGCGCGGGGCGCCGCGTCGCTGTGGCGGGTGACGCCCAACGTGACGGTTCCCACGCTGGTCGTGTGGGGCACCGAGGACAAGGTGATCTCGGTCCGCCGGGCGGCCCGGACCGCGAAGCTGTTGCCGCGCGGGCGGCTCCTCGTGCTGCCGCGGACCGGCCACGTGGCGCAAATGGAACGCCCGGTTGTCGTAGCGAAGGCTGTTCTGGGTATGTGGGAGGCGGTCGCCGCCGGTTCGTGGTAGCCCATTCGAGTTACTCCGAGCCCGCTCCGTGACGGCTTGGTCGCGCGTTGCGTAACTCTGCGCATGTGGCAATCTGGGAGCCGTGAAGCGGGCGAGCAGCGGCGAGCGTGGCGAAGGACGGCGAGTGCAGTACGCGCCCCCGTCGGGCCGGCCGTCGGTTCGCCTGAGCGAGGACCGCTACCGGCCGCGTGCGCGGCGCGTGCAGGCCGAGCCGCTCGCCGCGTCGTGGAAGCCGCCGCAGGCGCAGCTCGAGCAGGACCCGGAGGAAGCCCGCCGGGAGCGGCGCCGCAAGGGCAAGGTGGGCCGTCTCGTCGGCGCCTACGGCTGGCGCGTGTACGCGCTGCCGGTCCTCGTCGTGATCACCGTCCTGGTGGTGTTCAACACCGCGACCGAGCCTGCCTCGCCGCAGACGGACTCCGCGGCGCAGACCGTCGACGGTGGCGCCGCGCAGGGCGGGGACAGCGCGCTCTCCGAACAACCGGCCGCGCCGCGCGACCTCAACATCCCCACCGCCGAGCTGCCGACCGGCGGTGATTTCACGCAGAGCGGCTCCATGGCCTACCACGTCGTCCCGGTGCCGAGCGACGGCGTGAGCGGCAAGGAGGCCGGCAGCGGCGGGAAGCTGTACCACTACACGATCGAGGTCGAGAACGGCATCGACGCGGCCAGTTACGCCGGCGACGACGCCTTCGCCAGCGCCGTCGAGCGGACGCTGTCGGACGTGCGCAGCTGGATCGGCACCGGCAAGGTCAAGCTGCAGCGCGTCGGCGCGGACTACCCGGACATCGACTTCCGCGTGAGCCTCACCACCCCGGAGACCGCCAAGCGGCCGGACGTGTGCGGGTTCAGCATCCCGTTCCCGACCTCCTGCTACTCGCGGTCCTTCGACCACCGCGTGGTGATCAACCTCGCCAGGTGGGTCCGCGGCGGGCTCGCGTTCACCGACCTCGGGATGTACCGGCAGTACGCGATCAACCACGAGGTCGGGCACGCGCTGGGGAAATCGCATGTGGGCTGCCAGGAGAACGGCGCGCTGGCGCCCGTGATGATGCAGCAGACCTTCGGCGTGTCGAACAACTACGTGGCCCAGCTGAACGCGGTCGACCAGTACAACTCGAAGGCCGTGCCCGCCGACGGCAAGACCTGCGTCCCGAACGCCTGGCCGGTGCTGCAGTTCGGCGATTCGGCTCCGGCCGGCTGACCGGTTCCACATCCTGGGACGGCGGGAAGAGTCCGGTCGCGCTCCGTGTTGTGGATACTTGGGGAAGCGACAACGACAGCCGCGCGATTTTGGAGGACCGATGGCAGGCACGCTGCCGCCGCTCGTGGAGCCGGCGGCCGAACTCACCAAGGAAGAGGTGGCCCGCTACAGTCGGCACCTGATCATCCCGGATGTCGGGATGGACGGGCAGAAGCGGCTGAAGAACGCGAAGGTGCTGGTCATCGGCGCGGGCGGCCTCGGCAGCCCCGCGCTGCTGTACCTCGCCGCCGCGGGCGTCGGGACGCTCGGTGTCATCGACTTCGACGTCGTCGACGAGTCGAACCTGCAGCGCCAGGTCATCCACGGCCAGTCCGACATCGGCAAGCCCAAGGCCGTCTCGGCCAAGGAGTCGATCGCCGAGATCAACCCGTTCGTCAACGTCATCCTGCACACCGAGCAGCTGACCACCGCGAACGCGCTGGACGTCTTCCGCGGCTACGACCTGATCCTGGACGGCACGGACAACTTCGCGACCCGTTACCTGGTCAACGACGCCGCCGTGCTGCTGGGCAAGCCGTACGTGTGGGGTTCGATCTTCCGGTTCGAGGGCCAGGTCAGCGTGTTCTGGGAGGACGCGCCGAACGGTCAGGGCCTGAACTACCGCGACCTCTACCCCGAGCCGCCGCCTCCGGGCATGGTCCCCTCGTGCGCCGAGGGTGGCGTGCTGGGCGTGCTGTGCGCCTCGATCGGCTCGATCATGGTGACCGAGGCGATCAAGCTGATCACCGGCATCGGCGAGCCGCTGCTCGGCCGCCTGATCAGCTACGACGCGCTGGAGATGAAGTACCGCGAGGTCAAGATCCGCAAGGACCCGGAGACGCCGAAGATCACCGAGCTGATCGACTACGAGGCGTTCTGCGGTGTCGTGTCGGACGAGGCGCAGCAGGCGGCGTCGGGCAGCACCATCACCCCGGCGGAGCTGAAGGCCAAGTTCGACGCGGGTGAGAACTTCGAGCTCATCGACGTCCGCGAGCCGCACGAGTACGAGATCGTGAACATCAAGGGCGCCAAGCTGATCCCGAAGGACCGCATCCTGTCGGGCGAGGCGCTGGCGGAGCTGCCGCAGGACAAGCCGATCGTGCTGCACTGCAAGTCGGGCGCCCGCTCGGCGGAGGCGCTGGCGGCGCTGCACCGGGCCGGGTTCAAGGACGCCACGCACCTCGGTGGCGGCGTGCTCGCCTGGGCGCGGCAGATCGACCAGAGCCTGCCGACGTACTGACGCTTGCCGGAAGGGGCCCGCCGCGGTGTTTGCCGCGGCGGGCTTTTTCGTTACTTCAACCACGTGGCGATGTCGTCGACCACCGCCTCGTCCACGTGCCGCGGGTGCGTGTACTGCTCGGGCCGGGAGGCTTCCGTACCGGGGAAGAACAGGTGGTCGCAGGCATCGTGGACGCGGATGTCCACATCCGCGCGGTGGGCGAGGCCCGCGCGCCAGCGGGCCAGGTCTTCGTCGACGGTCACCTGGTAGTCGCGGCCGCCCTGGAGGATCAGCATCGGCACGTCCAGCGCGGCGGCGGTCGCCACCGGGTCGTAGTCGCGCAGGTCCAGCCAGTACGACGCGGGGAAGCCGAACAGCAGGTCCGCGGCCGGGGTCGATGGTTTCAGGTCCGGGCCGCCGACCAACGTGGCCTGCCGGACGATCGTGTCCAGGAAACCGTCCGGCAGTGCCCCGAACGAGTCGAGGTGCCGGGCGACGCGGACCGCGGCCTCGTGCATCGGCTGTGCGACCGCGGCCAGCAGCACCATCCCGGCGACCGGCTCGGCGGCGGCGACGCGGGGCGCGACCTTGCCGCCCATGCTGTGCCCGGCGAGGAACACCCGGTCCACCTCCGGCCGCGTGGCCAGCAGCCGAACGGCGGCGCGTGAGTACGAGGTCGCGGTCGGCGCGGTCGCCGGCACGCTGACGCTGCCCGTCGGTGCCGGGCCGCAGGACCGCGACGAGACGACCGGACCGAACAAGCCGCTCAAGGACCTCGCGTGGGGTCTGGCGAGCCGTGGCTTGGCCGTCGTCCGGTTCGACAAGCGGGCCGGCGCGCAGACGATGGCCGAGGAGTACGTGCCCGACGCCTCGTGAACACCTTGGAGCTGCTCGCCCACCCGGTCCGGCTGCGGATCGTGCACGCGATGCGCGGCGGGCGCTCCCTGACCACCGCGGAGCTGGGCGACCTGGTGCCCGACGTCTCGAAGGCCACGCTCTACCGGCACGTGGACGTGCTCACCGGCGGCGGGGTACTGGAGGTCGCCGAGGAGCGGCGGGTGCGTGGCGCAGTCGAGCGCCGCTACCGGCTGCGCCAGGAGCGCGCGGTCGTCGACGCCGAGGGCCTGTCCGCCGAGGACTACCGGCGGGCGTTCACCACCGCGGTCGCCGCGCTGGTCGCCGAGTTCGGGGCCTACCTCGACCGCGACGGCGCGGACCCGGCCGCCGATCTGGTCGGGTTCCGGCAGCACGCCGTCTGGCTCAGCCGGGACGAACTGGAGGCGCTGATCGCCGACCTGCGCGCGGCGATCGCGCCCCGGCTGGCGAACCAGCCCACCGCGCAACGGGCGCGCTACCTGCTCAGCCCGATCCTCTTCCCGGCGGCCGAACCGACCGCTTGAACGCGGGAAAAACGTCGTCGTCACGGGGTAACCTCGGGCGGTGCCCGACGGTCCGAGAGCAGGTCAGCCACCGGCGACTGTCCTGATGGCGTTCGGCCTCCAGCACACCACCCCCGAGCCGCTGCCGGGCGGCCGGGCGCACCGCTGCGGCGACACCGTCCTGACCCCGGTGCGGGACCGGCCGAAGGCGCTCTGGCTGGCCGGCACCATGCACGCCCTCGACGTCCCCGACCTGCGCATCGCCCGGCCGCAGCGCGCCAGGGACGGGCGGTGGATCGTCGCCGGGTGGGCGGCCCGCCGCTACCTCGACGGCGCGCCCGAGCACCGGCACGACGAGATCATGCTCGCCGCCCTCAAACTGGCCCACGCCCTCACCGGCCTGCCGCGCCCGAAGCACCTCGCCGCGCGCACCGATCCGGACGGGATCGCCGACCGCGTCGCGTGGGGTGAGGCCGAGGTGCCGGTCGACGAGGCCAAGGGCGGCCGCTGGTTCGAAGTCCTCGCCGTGGCGCGAAGACCCGTGGGGTTGCCGGACCAGGTCGTGCCGGGCGACCTCTTCGGCGCCGTCCTCTTCGACGGTGACGCCCCGCCCGGCATCGTCGACTTCGACCCGTTCTACCGGCCCGCCGAATGGGGCGCCGCGGTCGCCGCCGTCGACGCGGTCGCCTGGGGCGACGCCGCCCCCGACTTCCTGCAGCGCTGGTCCCACCTGCCGGAATGGCCCCAGCTCCTGCTGCGCGCCGTGCTGTTCCGGTTGGCGGGCAACGCCCTCAGCCCGCGTGCCACGGCCGCTTCCCTGGACGGTTTGCGTGCCGCCGCGGCCGCGGTGAGTGAGATCCTGTAGCGCCGGTCACTTCTCACCGGGCATCCCTCGAAATGCCGTAGCAATGTCAAACGCCTGAAACATTCGGGAGTTTTCAGGTAACACGCCGTTCCTACCGTCTCTGGGCAGAGGCGGAAGGAGGTGCGCGTGACGCTCACCGCGGAACCCCAGGTCAAGGTGGCCACCCACTGTCCCTACTGCGCCCTGCAGTGCGGGATGAGCCTGTCCGGCACCGCCGTCGCACCCCGCGAGTTCCCCACCAACGGCGGCGGCCTGTGCCAGAAGGGCTGGACCTCGGGCAGCCTGCTCACCACCCCGGCGCGGCTGACCACGCCGCTGGTCCGGGTCGACGGCGAGCTGGTGCCCGCGACCTGGGACGACGCGCTCGACCTCGTCGCGCGCCGGATCGCCGAGGTCCAGGCCGAGCACGGCCGGGACGGGGTCGCCCTGTTCGGCGGCGGCGGCCTCACCAACGAAAAGAGCTACCTGCTCGGCAAGTTCGCGCGCGTCGCGCTGGGCACCTCGCAGGTCGACTACAACGGGCGGTTCTGCATGTCGTCCGCGGCGGCAGCGGGCAACAAGGCGTTCGGCCTGGACCGCGGGCTGCCGTTCCCGCTGACCGACGTCGGCGGGGCGGACGCGGTCCTGCTGATCGGCGCCAACCCGGCCGAGACCATGCCGCCGTTCATGCAGCACCTGCGCAGGGCCATCGACACCGGCGGGCTGGTCGTGGTCGACCCACGCCGCACGCCGACCGCGGACCAGGCGAGCCTGCACCTCGCGCCCGCGCCGGGCACCGACCTCGCGCTGGCGCTGGGCATCCTGCACGCGCTGGTCGCCGAGGGCCGGTTCGACCGCGACTACGTCGAGCGGCGCACCCGCGGTTTCGACGCGGTGTGGCAGATCGCGGCCCGCTGGTGGCCCGAGCGCGTCGAGCGGATCACCGGTGTCGCCGCCGCCGACCAGCGTCGCGTCGCCACCCTGCTGGCGAACGCCCGCAACGCCTACATCCTCACCGCGCGCGGCACCGAGCAGCACGCCAGCGGTTCGGACACCGTGAGCGCCTGGATCAACCTGGCGCTGGCGCTCGGCCTGCCCGGCCGCGAAGGCTCCGGCTACGGCTGCCTCACCGGCCAGGGCAACGGCCAGGGCGGGCGGGAGCACGGCCAGAAGGCCGACCAGCTGCCCGGTTACCGCAAGATCGACGACCCGGCCGCCCGCGAGCACGTCGCGCGCGTGTGGGGGGTCGACCCCGCCGAGCTGCCCGGACCCGGCCGCTCGGCCTACGAACTGCTCGACGCGCTGGGCACCGAAACCGGCCCCAAGGCAATGCTCGTGTTCGGCAGCAACGTCGTGGTGTCCGCCCCGCGCTCGGCGCACGTCGCGGACCGGTTGCGCAGCCTGGACCTCCTCGTCGTCGCGGACTTCGTGCTGTCCGAGACCGCCGCGATGGCCGACGTCGTACTCCCGGTCACGCAGTGGGCCGAGGAGAGCGGCACGATGACGAACCTGGAGGGCCGCATCCTGTTGCGGCAGAAGGCGATCGACCCGCCCGCCGGCGTCCGCAACGACCTGGAGGTCCTCAGTGGACTCGCGCAGCGCCTCGGCCAGCCCGCCGGACGCTTCCCGGTCGAGGCGAAGACGGTGTTCGCCGAACTCCGCGAGGCTTCGAGGGGCGGGCTCGCGGACTACTCCGGCGTCACCTACGAGCGCCTGCACGACGGCGAGGCGCTGTACTGGCCGGTGACCGGCGCCGCGCACGCCGGGACGCCGCGGATGTTCCTGGACACCTTCGCCCACCCGGACGGCCGCGCGCGGTTCGTCCCGGTCGAGCACCGCGGCCCGGCCGAGCCGACCGACGACGAGTTCCCGCTGATCGCGACCACCGGCCGGGTGCTGCAGCACTACCAGTCCGGGGCGCAGACCCGGCTGGTCGGCGAGCTGAACGACGTGGTGCCCGAGGCCTACGTCGAGGTGCACCCGGACACCGCCGCCCGCGCCGGACTGGCCGACGGCGACTGGGCGCGGGTGGTCTCCCGGCGCGGGGAGACCACCGCGCGGGTGCGGTGCATCGCCTCGATGCGGCCGGACACGGTGTTCCTGCCGTTCCACTTCCCCGGCGCGCAGCGGGCGAACCTGCTGACCAACCCCGCCCTGGACCCGACGAGCCGCATGCCCGAGTTCAAGGTGTGCGCGGTTCGCCTGACCACGAAGGACGGTGCGGAATGACCCGCAAGGTGGTGGTGCTGGGCTACGGCATGGCCGGGGCCCGGCTCGCCGACGAGATCCGGGCCCGCGATCCGGAGGGCACCCGCGTCACGCTGACCGTGATCGGCGAGGAGCCGCACGCCGCGTACAACCGCGTCCTGCTCTCCGCCGTCGTCGCCGGCACGATGCGCCCGGAGATGGTCCGCCTGCACGACGCCGGCTGGGCGGCCGCGCACAACGTCGACCTGCGCACGGACGTCAAGGCCGAGCACATCGACCGCGCCGCCCGGCGGGTCCGGCTCAGCGACGGGTCCACTGTGGACTACGACGCGCTGGTGCTGGCCACCGGCAGCCGCCCGTGGCTGCCGCCGGTCGAGGGCCTGACCCTGGACGACGGGACACCCGCGCCGGGCGTGGTCACCTTCCGCACGCTGGACGACTGCGACCGCATCCTGGACGCGGCCAAGGCCGGCGCGCCGGTCGCGGTGCTCGGCGGTGGGCTGCTCGGCCTGGAGGCCGCCCGCGGCCTGGCCGGGCGCGGCAACCTGGTGACCGTCGTGCACCCGGTCGGCCACGTGATGGAACGGCAGCTCGACGCCGGCGCGGGTGGCGTGCTGGCCAAGGCGCTGGGCGAGCTGGGCATCGACTTCAAGCTCGGCGCCGGCGCGGCCCGGTACCTGCCGGGCGACGGGCTCAAGCTCGACGACGGCAGCAAGGTGCACGCCGACCTGGTCGTCGTCAGCACCGGTGTGCGGGCCGAGACCACCCTGGCTGTCGACGCCGGTCTGGAGGTCGACCGCGGCGTCCTGGTCGACGGCGCGCTGCGCACCAGTGACGGCCGCATCCACGCGATCGGCGACTGCGCGCAGCACCCCGGCACCGTGTCCGGCCTCGTCGAGCCGGCCTGGCAGCAGGCCAAGGTGCTGGCCGACCTGCTGACCGGCGCCGACGTGTCCGCGCGGTACCGCGGCACGCAGGTGATCACCAAGCTGAAGGCGCGCGGCATCGACCTCACCGCGCTCGGCGACGTGCACACCGACGCCGCCGACCCGGACGCCGAGGTCGTCTGCCTGACCGACCCCACCCGGGGCCGCTACGCGAAGCTCGTCGTCCGCGGGGAGCGGGTGGCGGGGGCGATCCTGCTGGGTGCGCCGGACGCCGCCGCGAACATCACGCACCTGTTCGACCGGGGTGTCCCGGTTCCCGAAGACCGGCTCGCCGTCCTGCTCGGGCGCGCGCTGCCGGGCGGGGCGACCGTCGCGTCGAGCCCCGCCGACATCCCGGCGGCCGCCGTCGTCTGCCGGTGCAACTCCGTGACGAAGGGCCGGCTGGTCGAGGCATTCCGCGCCGGGGCCACCGACGTCACCGAACTCGCGTCCGTGACCAGAGCGACGACCGGATGCGGCAGCTGCCGCGACGCCGTGTGCGGCATCGCCGACTGGCTCGCGACCACCGCCTAGACCTTTCCGCATTGAAGGAGCAGGGATGACGACGACTGCCAGCGACACCACCGCGCCCAGCGGGCGCAAGCACTGGATCGAGCACTGGGAGCCCGAGAACGAGTCGTTCTGGGAGAGCACCGGCAAGAAGATCGCCAACCGCAACCTGTGGTTCTCGATCTTCTCCGAGCACATCGGCTTCTCCATCTGGACACTGTGGTCGGTCATGGTGCTGTTCATGGGGCCGCAGTACGGATTCTCGGCCGCCGACAAGTTCCTGCTGACCTCAACGCCGACGCTGGTCGGCGCGATCGCGCGGCTGCCATACAGCTGGGCGGTGGCGAAGTTCGGCGGTCGCAACTGGACGATCGTCAGCGCGTTGCTGCTGCTGATCCCGAGCGTCGGCGCGGCGATCGTGATGGAGCCCGGCACCCCCCTGTGGGGCTTCCTGATCGTGGCGGCGCTGGGCGGTGTCGGCGGCGGCAACTTCGCGTCCTCGATGACCAACATCAACGCGTTCTTCCCGGAGAAGGCCAAGGGCATGGCGCTCGGCCTGAACGCGGGCGGCGGCAACCTGGGCGTCGCCGTGATCCAGCTGCTCGGCCTGCTGATCATCGCCACGGCGGGCACCGGCGCGCCGCGGATCATCCTGTTCATCTACATCCCGCTGATCGTCGTCGCGGCGCTGTGCTCGGCGCTGTTCATGGACAACATCGCGTCCGTGAAGAACGACAAGAAGGCGATGCGGGAGATCATCGGCGACGCCCACACGTGGGTGATGTCGTTCCTCTACATCGGCACCTTCGGCTCGTTCATCGGCTACAGCTTCGCCTTCGGCCTCGTGCTGCAGAACCAGTTCGGCCGCACCCCGCTGCAGGCCGCCGCGGTCACCTTCCTCGGCCCGCTGCTCGGCTCGTTCTCCCGCCCGGCCGGTGGCTGGCTGGCGGACAAGCTCGGCGGCTCGCGGGTCACGTTCACCACGTTCGTCGGCATGGCGGCGATGACCGTCATCCTGATCATCGCGTCGAACACGAAGTCGCTGGCGTTGTTCACCACCGCGTTCATCGTGTTGTTCGTCCTCACCGGGATCGGCAACGGCTCGACCTACAAGAGCATCCCGGCCATCTTCCGCACCAAGGCCAAGGCGGCGATCGCGGCCGGCGCGGACGAGGCGGCCGAGCTGCTCAAGGCCCGCAAGCGCTCCGGCGCCCTGATCGGCCTCGCCGGCGCGATCGGCGCGCTCGGCGGCCTGTTCATCAACCTGGCGTTCCGCCAGTCCTTCTTGGACACCAAGAGCGGTGTCCCGGCGTTCGTCGGGTTCCTCGTCTTCTACGGGATCTGCTTCGTCCTCACCTGGGCCGTGTACCTCCGCAAGTCGGACGCCCCGGTGAGCGAGCGCGGGCTGGCTCTGGCCGGCGCCCGGGTCTGAAGCAAGAGAAAGCAAGCAGGAGGTTTCGGTAATGCGCACACTCGTCGTCGTCGGGAACGGCATGGTGAGCCATCGATTGGTGGAGGCACTGCGGGCCGAGGACACCGAGGGCGCCTGGCGGGTCGTCGTGCTCGCCGAGGAGCCGCGCCCGGCCTACGACCGGGTGGCCCTGACCTCCTACGTGGATGGCTGGGACGTCCAGGCGCTCACCCTGTCCGGTTCGGACTACGCGGGTGACGACCTCGTCGAGCTGCGGCTGGGCGACCCGGTCACGTCCGTGGACCGGGCGGCCAAGAAGGTGACCACCGCGTCCGGCCACGTGCAGGCCTACGACGCGCTGGTGCTGGCCACCGGCTCGCGGCCGTTCGTGCCGCCGGTGCCCGGCCACGACCTGCCGGGCTGCTTCGTCTACCGCACGATCGAGGACCTGGACGCGATCCGGGCCGCGGTCGAGCACGCGAAGGCGACCAAGCGCGGCCGCGCCGCGGCGATGGTCGTCGGTGGTGGCCTGCTCGGGCTGGAGGCGGCGAAGGCCCTGCGGGACATGGGCCTGTCGCCGCACGTGGTCGAGATGGCGCCGCGGCTCATGCCGATCCAGGTCGACGACGGCGGTGGCCGGCTGTTGCGCAAGCTGGTCACCGACCTCGACCTGACCGTCCACACCGGAACGTCGGCGGAGAAGATCGAGCAGGACGGCGACCGCCTGTTCACCAAGCTCACCAACGGCACCGAGCTGGACCTGGACCTGGTGGTGTTCTCCGCCGGTGTCCGCCCGCGCGACGACCTGGCCCGCTCGTCCGGTCTGGCGGTCGGCGAGCGCGGCGGCATCATCACCGACCTGGCCTGCCGCACGAGCGACCCGGACATCTGGGCGGTCGGCGAGTGCGCCGCCGTCGAGGGCCGCTGCTACGGCCTGGTCGCGCCGGGCTACACGATGGCCGAGATCGTCGCCGCGCAGCTGCTCGGCCGGGCAGGCGAGTTCCCGGGCGCGGACCTCTCCACCAAGCTCAAGCTGATGGGCGTGGACGTGGCCAGCTTCGGCGACGCGCACGCCACCACGGAGAACTCGGTCGAGGTCGTGCTCTCCGACGCCGTCGGCGGGTACTACAAGAAGCTCGTGGTGTCCGAACCCGATGAGCAGGGCGGACGACTCCTTCTGGGCGGTGTGCTGGTCGGCGACGCGAGCGCCTACAACCTGCTCCGGCCGCTGGTCGGCAGCCCGCTGCCGGCGGACCCGGCCGCGATGCTGGCTCCCGAGGGCGGTTCCAGCGCCGTGGGAGTGGACGCGCTGCCCGACGAGGCGCAGATCTGCTCGTGCAACGCGGTCAGCAAGGGCGCCATCACCAGCGCGATCCACGACCAGGGTTGCGACAGCGTCGCGAAGATCAAGGGCTGCACCAAGGCGGGCACGACCTGCGGTTCGTGCGTGCCGATGCTCGCGAAGCTGCTGGACGCCTGCGGGGTCGAGCAGTCCAAGGCGCTGTGCGAGCACTTCGCCTACTCGCGCCAGGAGCTGTTCCAGATCCTCAGCGCCACCCGCATCACCACGTTCGGCGAGCTGATCGCCAAGCACGGCACCGGCGCGGGCTGCGAGATCTGCAAGCCCGCGGTGGCCTCGATCCTCGCCACGCTGGACACGACCGACCGCGACGGCGGGCACGTCCTGGCCGGCGAGCAGGCCACGCTGCAGGACACCAACGACCACTTCCTGGCGAACATGCAGCGCAACGGCACCTACTCGGTGGTGCCGCGGATCCCCGGCGGCGAGATCACCCCGGCGAAGCTCAAGGTCATCGCCGAGGTCGCCGAGGAGTTCGGCCTCTACACCAAGATCACCGGCGGGCAGCGGATCGACCTGTTCGGCGCGACCGTGGACCAGCTGCCGCACATCTGGCGGCGGCTGGTGGACGCGGGCATGGAGTCCGGCCACGCGTACGGCAAGTCGCTGCGCACGGTGAAGTCCTGCGTCGGCTCGACCTGGTGCCGCTACGGCGTGCAGGACAGCGTGGGACTGGCTGTCGAGCTGGAGCTGCGTTACCGCGGCCTGCGCTCGCCACACAAGCTCAAGGCCGGGGTGTCCGGCTGCGCCCGTGAGTGCGCGGAGGCCCGCGGCAAGGACTTCGGCGTGATCGCCACAGAGAAGGGCTGGAACCTCTACGTCGGCGGCAACGGCGGCGCCCTGCCGCGCCACGCCGAGCTGCTGGCGTCCGACCTGGACAAGGACACGCTGATCACCTACATCGACCGGTTCCTGATGTTCTACGTCCGCACCGCCGACCGCCTGCAGCGCACCGCGCCGTGGGTCGAGGAGATGGACGGCGGGCTGGACCACCTGCGCGCGGTCATCGTCGACGACAAGCTCGGCATCTGCGAGGAGCTGGACGCCGCGATGGCCAAGCACGTGGAGAACTACGCCGACGAGTGGCGCGGCGTGCTGGAGGACCCGGAGAAGCTCGCCCGGTTCACGTCGTTCGTCAACGCGCCGGGCACGCCGGACCCGACCATCTCGTTCCGGGCGGAACGAGAGCAGAAAGTGCCCGTCCTGCTGGGTGTCCCGGAGGTGGTTTCGCGATGACCGCGGTGGAGGAGAAGCGCGCCACGGAGGTGGTCGAGATCTGCCGGTTCGACCGGTTGATCCCCGGTCGCGGGGTGGCCGCGCTGCTGCCGGACGGACGGCAGGTGGCGATCTTCCGCACCGTCACCGACGACGTCTACGCGCTGTCCAATGTGGATCCGTTCACCAAGGCCGCCGTGCTGTCCCGCGGGATCATCGGCGACGTCAAGGGTGTGCCGCACGTCGCATCACCCATGCTGAAACACCGTTTCGAGCTGGCCACGGGCTACTCTCTGGAGGACGAAACGGTGGCTGTGCGGAAGTATCCCGTGCGGGTGATCGAGGGCGTGGTGTACATCCAACCATGATCGATTCCTCCGGAATCCTCCCGCTCGCCGGTTTCGCGGTGGGCATCACGGCCGCGCGCCGCGCGGACGAGCTCGGCGCGCTGCTGGTACGCAAGGGCGCGACCGTGCGGTACGGGCCGGCGATCCGGATCGTGCCGCTCGCCGACGACACCGAGCTGCACGCCGCGACCGTGCGGATGCTGGAGGAGCCGGTCGACGTGGTCGTGGCGACCACCGGCATCGGGTTCCGCGGGTGGGTCGAGGCAGCAGAGGGCTGGGGCCTCGGCGAGGCGCTGGTCGACCAGCTCGGCAAGGCGTCGCTGCTGGCCCGCGGCCCGAAGGCGCGCGGCGCGATCCGGGCGGCCGGGCTGTCCGAGATCTACTCGCCCGCCTCGGAGAGCAGCGCCGAGCTGCTCCAGCACCTGCTGGAGTCCGGTGTGGAGGGTCAGCGGATCGCGGTGCAGCTGCACGGCGAGCCGTTGCCGTACTTCGTGGAGTCGTTGCGGGAGGCCGGGGCCGAGGTCATCGAGGTGCCGGTGTATCGCTGGGTGGGGCCCTCCGACCCGGGGCCGCTGGACCGGCTGATCGACGCGGTGCTGGACGGTTCGGTGGACGCGCTGCCGTTCACCAGCGCCCCGGCCGCGGCGAGCACGCTGGCCATGGCCAAGCGCACCGGACGTCTCGCGGCGCTGGTCGACGCGCTGACGCACCGGGTGCTGGTCGCGTGCGTCGGGCCGATCACCGCCGCCCCGCTGGCGGCCGTCGGGATCCCCACGGTGCAGCCGGAGCGGGCGCGGATCGGCGCGCTGGCGCGGACGGTGGCGCAGGCGCTGGTCGAGCGGTCGCCCAAGCTGTGCGCGGCCGGGCGGCTCATCGAGCTGCGCGGACAGGCGGCCATTGTGGACGGTCAGCTGTGTGAGGTGGCGCCCGCGCCGATGGCGGTGCTGCGGGCGCTGGCCCGCGAGCCCGGACGGGTGGTGTCGCGCCGGGAGCTGACGTCCGCGCTGCCCAGCGGCGGTGAGGAACACGCGGTGGAGACCGCGATCGGGCGGCTGCGCACGTCGCTCGGTGAGGGGAAGCTCGTGCAGACCGTGGTGAAGCGCGGATACCGGTTGGCGGTGGAACGATGATCGTGCTGGCAGCGCATGGAACGCGGGACCCGCAGGGCGCGCGGGTGATCGAGGAACTGGCCGACCGGGTGCGGGCCGAGACGCCCGTGCCGGTGCGGGTGGCCTACGCCGACGTGCGGCAGCCCGACGTCACCACGGTGCTCGACTCGGTGCGCGGCTACCAGGCGATCGTCGTGCCCGCGTTCCTGGCGGCCGGCTACCACGTGCGCACCGACATCCCGGCGCAGATCGCCGCGAGCGGGCACCGGAACGTCCTGCTGGCCGGCCCGTTCGGCCCGGCGCCGGAGCTGGTCGGCGTGATGCGCGACCGGCTGGAGTGGGCGGGTTATCGCGCGGGCGACGCGGTCGTGCTGGCCGCGGCGGGCTCCAGCGATCCGCGTGCGCTGGCCGAGGTGCGGGTCGCCGCGGATGCGCTGGGCGCGTTGCTGGGCGTGTCCGTGCAGGTGGGTTACGTCGCGACGGCGCGGCCCTCGATCGCGGACGCGGTCGCCAGGGCGCGAGGCCGCGGGCGGCGGGTGGCGGTGGCGTCGTGGCTGCTCGCGCCGGGGCTGTTCCAGCGGAAGGTGCTGGAGGCGGGCGCGGACGTGGTGGCGGACCCGCTCGGTGTGCACCCGGACGTCGTCGACCTGGTGCTGGCCAGGTACCAGCAGGCGCAGCGGCAGCTCGCGGTGGCCGCCTGACCCTTGTGGTTCGCTTGATGAAACAGTAGTTTCTGTTTTCGTGATGCGTTACACGAACAGGGTCGTTCTGATCACCGGTGCCGGGCAGGGGCTCGGCCGGGCCATGGCGCACAGGTTCGCCGACGAGGGGGCGTCGCTCGCGTTGTGCGACGTCAACGAGGGTGCGCTGAAGGAAACGGCGGTCGACTGCATCGATGTGCGCACGTCGGTGGTCGACGTGTCCGATCCCGAGCAGGTCGACTCCTGGGTCGCGGAGGCGCTGTTCGAGTTCGGGCGGGTGGACGTGCTGGTCAACAACGCCGGCGTGATCCGCGACAACCGGCTGGAGCGGATGACCGACGACGAGTGGGACGCGGTGCTGAACGTCAGCCTGCGCGGCATGTTCAACTGCAGCCGCGCGGTGTTCCCGGTGATGAAGCGGCAGGGGTACGGGCGGCTGCTGTCGTTCTCGTCGATGTGCTGGCGCGGCAACTTCGGGCAGGTCAACTACGCCGCGGCGAAGGCCGGTGTGGTGGGCATGGCGCGCACGATCGCGCTCGAAGGCGCCCGCCACGGCGTGACGTCGAACGCGATCGCGCCCGGGCTGATCGCGACCCCGATGCTGGCGTCGATGGACGAGCGGGCGCGGGCGAAGCTCGCCGCGCGGGTGCCTGCAGGGCACATCGGCGACCCGGAGGACATCGCGGAGGCCGCGGCGTTCCTGTGCTCCGAGGCGGCCGGGTACGTGACCGGGGTCGTGCTCGACGTCGACGGCGGGATCAGCATCGGCAGCGCGTTGCGCTGAGCTCACGCGCGCTGCGGTGAGCTCACGGGTGGTTCGCCGCGTCCGGCCGGGCAGCGGCCTGTCCGCGCCGTGGCCAATCCGCCGCGCCGCGCTTTGCCCAATGCGCCGCGCCGCGCCCAGCCGCGGCCTGTCCGCGCCCTGGCCAACCGTGGCTTGTCCGTGCCGTGCCAATCCGCCGGGTCGCGCCGTGCCAATCCGGCGTGCGCGCGGCCTGCTCGCGCCGCGCCTAGCCGTGGCCTGGTCCGCGCCCTGGCCAACCGTGGCTTGTCCGCGCCTGCCCAATCCGCCACGCTGCCCCGGCCAATCCGCCGCGTCGCGCCCGGCCCGCTTACGCCGGGGGCGCCCGGCCCGGCGCGTCAGCCCCAGCTCACCCGCAGATCCGCGAACCCCCGTGCTCGCGCGACGCGTTCGGCCTCCTCTTCCGCCGCCTTCCGTGCGGCGGGCGGCAGGGGGTCGAAGGCGGTGATCGTGAAGTCCAGGCGCTTGCGGCCGCTGCCCTTCGTCCGCCACACGCCGGCCACCTCGCCGCCCGCGAGGAGCGCTCCGGGGTTGCCCAGGATCTTCCACACCTCCTTCTGCCGCGCCCGGTCCGGCACCAGCACCGCCCGGTCGCGCGACTGCAGGAACGGGTCCCACGGCGGCAGCAACCGCAGCAGGTCGGGCTCCGGCGGGTTCTCCAGCGCGGCCACATCCCCGGACGGCAACCACACCTCGCGGCCCGCGAAGCGCACAGGCGTCAGGTCGTCCGGCCACATCCGCTTCGCGATCGCCGTCTTCGTGCCGACGAAATCCGCCGCCTCCTTGGGCGTCGCCGGGCCGTGCAGGTGCAGGTAGTCCCGGACAACGTGCATCGCCGCCTCAAGATCCGGCGTGGTCCGCATCCGCGACCTGCCCTCCAGCGGCGCGAGCGCCGCGGGCTGCGCGCCGGCCTCCAGGCGCACCCCGCCGTGGATCGCCGCCAGCCGCATGACCTGCTCCAGGATGTGGGTGGCCTGGCAACCGCGGCACCAGTACGACAACCCGGCCGGGATGATCTTCGTGACGGCCTCGCTCACCGCCCCCTTGGTCATCACCCGCGTCACGACCTTCCGGATCGCCCGCGCCGCCGTGAACAGGCCGTCCACCGCGCTCATCCCGGCCGCCTCGACCTGCTTGCGCTGCCAGCCCATCCGCGCCATCGCGTCGTCCTCGTCGAGCGGGACCAGCGCGGCGGTGACCCGGCCGATCTCGTCCGCGCGGTGGAAATGCGGCGCGCCGCGGTGCGTCCACGCCAGCACGAACCGCGGATCCTCCACAAAGGACTCCTCGGTGACCGGGCCGGGCAGTCGTGCCGCGAGCGCTATCGCCGCCGTCTCCCGCTGGGTGCTCTGCACGCCGAGGTCGAACACGGCCAGCCCGGCCGCGTCCGCGACGTCGCGGTGCAGACCCTGCGCCGCGATCCGGTGGGCGAGCACCTGCTCGCGGTCGACGTCGAGCATCACAGCCGGTGGTCGAAGGTGTAGTTCACGGTCTCGCTCGTCCCTCCGATCGTCCCGGTGCCCGCCAGCCCCGCCAGCTCACCGGTGCCCGAGCCCTCGACGACGGTGAACGTGCCCCGGATGCCGTCCGCGCCGTACGACACGTCGTGCCGGATGACGAAGCTGCCCTTGCGGCCGTCCACGCTGCCCTCGATCCGCTCGAACCCCGGCGCTGTCTGCGTGCTGCCGGTGTAGCCCTCTCCCGGGTAGTACAGCAGGTAGTCGCAGGCGGACTCGCCCTCGATCAGCCCGGAGTAGGTGAACGTGGCGTGCGCGTGGGCGTACCGGGGCCCGTCCTCGGGGCCGCTCACGACCTTCTCGTCCCAGGTCCGCATGGTGAAAGTGTTGGTCATGGCACCAAGTCTGACCCCCTTGCCTGACACCTTCTGTCAGGTTTTCCGGCGATAATGAGCCCATGCGCGCGAGCAGGTTGCTGTCGGTGCTGCTGCTCCTGCAGAACCGGGGTCGGATGACCGCCGAGGAGCTGGCGGAGGAGCTCGAAGTGTCGGTGCGGACCGTGTACCGGGACATCGAGTCGCTGTCGGCTGCCGGGGTGCCGGTCTACGCCGAACGCGGCCGGGCGGGCGGCTACCGGCTGCTCGACGGCTACCGCACCCGCCTGACCGGGCTGACCGGGGAGGAGGCGCAGTCGCTCCCGCTGGCCGGGCTGCCCGACGCGGCCGCCGAGCTGGGCCTGGGCACCGTGCTGACCGCCGCGCAGCTCAAGCTGTACGCCGCACTGCCGGACGAGCTGCGCGGCCGCGCCGGCAAGGTCGCCGAGCGGTTCGTGCTCGACGTGCCCGGCTGGTTCCGCGGCATCGAGAGCCTGCCGCACCTGGCCGAGGTGGCCCAGGCGGTGTGGGATTCGCGGCGTGTTTCGGTCCGGTACCGGCGGTGGGACAACAGCGAGACGAACCGGCTGCTGGAGCCGCTGGGGCTCATCCTCAAGGCCGGGAACTGGTACCTTGCAGCGCACTGCGACGGTGCGACCCGGACCTACCGGGTGTCGCGGATCCTCTCGCTCGAACCCGGCGCCGCGTTCGAGCGCCCGGCCGGGTTCGACCTCGCCGCCTACTGGCGGGAGTGGTCGGAGCAGTTCGAGCGGCGGATGTACCCGCGGGTCGCCGTCGTCCGGCTTTCCCCGCTGGGCCGCGAACTCGTACCGTTCTACCTGGGAGCGGTGGGCGCTCGCGCGCTGCGGGAGTGCCGTGCGGTTCCGGACGAAGACGGGTGGTTGCGCGTGGAGTTACCGGTGGAACCCGGCGCCCCGGCGCTCGGGGAGCTGTTGCGGTTCGGGCCCGAGCTGCAGGTGCTCGAGCCCGCCGACCTGCGTGACCGGGTGGCGGCCGCGGTGGGCCGGATGGGTGCGTTCTATGGGTGACCTGAGCGGAATCACGATCGGGGTGACCGCGGAGCGGCGGGCCGAGGAGTTCATCGGCGCGCTGGAACGCAACGGCGCCACGGTGCGGCACGCGCCGTTGATCCACATCGTGCCGCTGCCCGACGACGCCCGGCTGCGCGCCGCGACCGAGGAGGTCCTCGCCGAGCCGCTGGACGTCCTCGCGGTCACCACCGGCGCCGGTTTCCGCGGCTGGATCGAGGCCGCCGAGGGGTGGGGACTGCGCGACGACCTGCTCGCGTCGCTGACCAGGGCGCGGGTGTTCGTCCGCGGCCCGAAGGGCAAGGGCGCGGTGCGGGGCGTCGGGCTCACCGAGGAGTGGGCCGCGCCCGAGGAGAGCAACCGGCAGCTGTTCGGGCACCTCCTGGAAGCCGGTGTCGCCGGCGCGCGGCTGGCCGTCCAGCTGCACGGCTCGCCGCTGCCCGAGCACACTGCGCCATTGCGCGAAGCCGGCGCGCGGGTGATCGAGGTGCAGCCGTACCGGTGGGAGTGGCCCGCCGACCTGCACCCGGCGCACGAGCTGCTCGACGGCGTCCTCGACGGCCGGGTCGACGCGCTCGCGTTCACCAGCGCCCCGGCGAGCGCGAACATGCTGAACCTGGCCCGGGAACGCGGCACCTACGACGACCTGGTGCGCGCCCTGCGTGGCGACGTCGTGTGCGCCTGCGTCGGGCCGGTGACCGCCGCGCCGTTCACCGACGCCGGGGTGCCGACCCTGCAGCCGGAGCGGCAGCGGCTCGGTGCGCTGGTCAAGCTGCTGGTGGCGGAGCTGGGCACCTAGGTGTAGTGGCACGTCCAGGAGCCCGGCGATCCGGGCGGGGCCGAGCCGGCGATCCTGCCGCACGTGCAGAACCTTGCGCTCCACCTCCGCAGACGTTCGGGTCGGGGAGGTGCGGCGGGCGACTCGGGCGGGCGGCCAACCCGGCCTCACCGTCCTCCTGAAACCGGCGCAACCGCCTTGATCAACCCGACTCAACGACCGCACCGTCAACAACGTCCATGATCCCTACACCTAGGGGACGATCTCCGGGCCGCGACCGGATGTGCCCCGCCCCGCCGCTTCCTAGGTTCGGTGCATGGTCAAACCAAGATCGACAATCCGCAGTCTCGCGCTGCTCACCGCCGCCGCCTTCGCGCTCACCGTGGTCCCGGCGTCGGCCGACACGTCACTCGCCCTGCCGGCACCGTCCGGCCCGTTCGCCGTCGGCGTCACCGAGTTGCACCTGGTCGACCAGGCCCGCGACCGCGAGCTGATGGCGACGGTGCGTTACCCCGCCATCCACGACCGTGGCCCGCGGGCGCCGTACCTGACGCCCGGCGCCGCCGCCGTGATCGCCGAAGCGGACGCCGCCCGGATCGGCATGGACCCGTCCCGGCTGGACTATGGCTTCGCCACCAACGCGCGTTCCGGCGCGCCCGTCGCCGCGGGGCGCCTGCCCGTCGTGCTCTACACACCGGGCGCCGAGCAGCCTCGCGCGCTGGCGACCACCCAGCTGGAGGAGCTCGCGAGCCGGGGATACGTCACCGTCGCGTTCGACCATCCCGGCGAGACGTCCGTGGTGGAGTTCCCGGACGGCCGCCTGGTGCGCGGCTCCCTGCCACCGCAGAGCGTCGAGGTCGGCCGTCGGATGATCGCCACCCGCGTCGCGGACGCCCGGTTCGTCCTCGACCAGCTCGAAGTCCTCGCGCGGGGCGGCAACCCGGACGTCGCGCGGCGTGCGCTGCCCGCCCGGCTGGGCCGCTCGCTCGACCTGACCCGGATCGGCATGTTCGGGCATTCGGCAGGCGGGTTCACCACGGCCGAGACGATGCTGGCCGACCCGCGGATCGACGCGGGCGCCAACCTGGACGGCAGCATGGCCTACTCGCAGCGCGACCGGATCTTCGGGCAGGCCGTCGAGCAGGGCCTGGACCGGCCGTTCCTGCTGATGAGCGCCGGTGACCACAGCGCCGGCACGGACGGGTCCTGGCAGGAGTTCCTGGACAACCGGCGCGGCCCGGTCGAGCAGCGGCACCTCGCCGGCGGCGAGCACTTCAGCTACACCGACTACCAGTTCCTGCTGCCCCGGCTCGGCGTCGATCCAGCGGTCACCGCGCCCTGGATCGGCGACGTCGACGCCGCCCACAGCCTGGAGTTCCAGCGGACGAGCCTCGTCGAGTTCTTCGGCCAGCGGCTCTACGGCTGCCAGCGGTAGGTCTTCAGGTTGACCTTCTGACCGTCCGCCAGCACGCCTTCGGCCCGGAGCAGCTCCAGCTGCCGGTGCACGAGGTGCGGCGCGGGCGTGCCGTTGGCGCGCAGGATCCGGTGCCACGGCAGGTCCGCGCCGTCCTCGGACAGGATCCGGCCGATCATCCGGGGTGACGGGGCGCCGGCGATCGCCGCGATGTCGCCGTAGGTGGCGACCTTCCCCGGCGGCACGGTCGCGACCACCTCGCGCACCCGCTCGTGCAGCTCCTCGTCCACGTGACCAAACTACCGTCAAGGTGTGCCGGTCCCCGGTTCTGTCGGACGGTCGTGATTCCATGCGAGCGTGAGCGGAGAGGGCACCCGGTCCCGGGCGGGCGCGCGGCTGGTTCGGCTGCCCGTCCCCGAGCCGCGCCCGGAACGCTGGGACGAGGACGCGCGGGCGGTGCTGGCGGCGCCCCGCGGGTTCGTCCGGGTCCTCGGTGGACCGGGCACCGGCAAGACCACCTTGATCACGAGCGCGGCGGCGGCCCGCATCTCCGGCGGCGCCGATCCGGAGAGCCTGCTGGTGCTCACCGCGTCCCGCCGCGCCGCCAACGCCCTGCGCGCCGAGATCACCCGCCGCGTCACCGCGGGTGACGGCGTGCCCCGCACGATCCGCGAGCCGATCGTGCGCACCGTCCACTCGTACGCGTTCTCCCTGCTGCGCCTGCAGGCCGGGCTGCAGGACGTGCCGGCGCCGCGGCTGCTGTCCAGCCCGGAGCAGGACGTCGTGGTCCGCGAACTGCTGGCAGGCGACCTCGCGGAGGGCGCGCCGGACTGGCCCGAGCAGCTGCGGCCGGCGCTGGCCGTGCCCGGCTTCGCCGAGGAGCTGCGGGACCTGCTGCTGCGGGCCGCCGAGCGTGGCCTCGGCCCGGAGGACCTGGTCAAGCTGGGGCGGCGCAAGGACCGTCCGGAGTGGGTCGCGGCCGGGGTGTTCTGGCGGCAGTACGAGGAGGTCACCGTCCTGCAGGGGGCGGGAGGCAACGCCCTCGGCGCGCCCGGTTCGCCCGCGCTGGACGCGGCTGAGCTGGTCGCGAGCGCGCTCGTCGAGCTGGAGGGCGACCCCGACCTGCTGGCGCGCGAGCAGGCGCGGATCAGGCACGTGTTCGTCGACGACGCCCAGCACCTGGACCACCTGCAGTTCCGCCTGCTGCGGCTGCTCGGCACGGCGGCCGAGGACTTCGTCGTCACCGGCGACCCGGACCAGGCGATCTTCTCCTTCCGCGGCGCCGACCCCGGCCTGCTCACACGGGCCGACGCCGACGGCGGCCGCACGGTGACCCTGACCAGGACCCACCGCCTGAGCCTGGCCGTGCACGAGGCGGTGACGAAGCTCGGCGCGACCCTGCCGGGCGCGCAGCGGCACCGCGCGATCGAGGTCGACCCGTCGTCCGAAGAGGGTGAGGTCAAGGTCCGGTTGCTGCCGACCCCGTCCGCCGAGGCGAGCTGGGTCGCCGACCAGTTGCGCCGCGCGCACCTCATCGACGGCGTGCCGTGGTCGGAGATGGCCGTGCTGGTGCGCTCGCCGGGACGGTCGTTCCCCGTGCTGCAGCGGGCGTTGCGTGCCGCGGGCGTGCCGATCGCGTCGGCCGCCGACGAGCTGCCGCTGGCCCGCCAGCCCGCGGTCCGGCCGCTGCTCGCGGTCCTGCGGGTGGCGAGCGATCCCGGGCTGCTGGACGTCGACACCGCCGAGATGCTGCTGGCGTCCCCGCTCGGCGGCGCCGATCCGCTGGCGCTGCGCCGGATGCGGCGCGGTCTGCGGCGGCTGGAGCTGGCAGGCGGCGGTGAGCGGTCGAGCGACGAGCTGCTCGTGGAAGTGTTGCGGGACAACGACAAGCTCGGCGGACTGGCCGAGGCCGAGGCGGCGCCGATCCGCCGGGTCGGCGGGCTGATCGCGGTCGCCCGCGAGGCGATCGCCCGGGGCGCCGGGGTCGAGCAGGTCCTGTGGGACGTGTGGCGGGAGAGCGGCCTGCAGAAGCGGTGGGTGCGGCTGTCCGGCCGCGGCGGCACGCTGGGCGCGCAGGCCGACCGCGACCTGGACGCGGTGGTGGCGCTGTTCCACGCCGCGGGCAACTACGTCGACCGGTTGCCGAAGGCGAGCGTGGCGGCGTTCGCGGACTACCTGTCGTCGCAGAACATCGCGGGCGACAGCCTCGCCCCGGTGGCGATGCGCGGCGAGGGCGTGTCGATGCTGACCGCGCACGGCGCGGCCGGTCGCGAGTGGACGGTCGTCGCGGTGGCGAACGTGCAGGAGGGCAGCTGGCCGGACCTGCGGCTGCGCGGGTCGCTGCTCGGCGTCGAGCGGCTGGTGGACCTGCTCTCCGGGCTGGAGGAGGAGACGGTGTCCGCGACGGCGCCGATCCTCGCCGAGGAGCGGCGGCTGTTCTACCTGGCGCTCGGCCGGGCGAAGCGGACGCTGCTGGTGAGCGCGGTGATCGGGGAGGACGAGCAGCCCTCGCGGTTCGTCGACGACCTGGAGGCCAACAGCGCGGACGAGTCCGGGCTGGACTCGCGGGTCAAGCCACCCGGCCGGTCGCTGGTGCTGGCCGAGCTGGTCGGCGACCTGCGGCGCGCGGTGTGCGACCCGGAGGTGCCGCCGGACCGGCGGGCGCGGGCGGCGCGGCAGCTGGCGCGGCTGGCGCGGGCCGGGGTGCCCGGCGCGCACCCGGATTCCTGGTACGGCCTGGTGGAGACGTCGACGGACACCCCGCTCTACGGCGAGGGCGACGTGATCCGGATTTCGCCGTCCACTGTGGACACGCTGAAGAAGTGCCCGTTGCGGTGGCTGATCGAACGGCACGGTGGCTCCGACCCGGCCCAGCTGGCGGCGATCACCGGGACGCTGGTGCACGAGCTGGCGCAGGCCGCCGCGGACGGCATGGACGACGAGGGCCTGCGCCGCGCGCTGGACGACGCGTGGGCGAAGGTCGACGCCGGTGCGCCGTGGTTCTCGCGGCGGGAACGCAACCGGGTCGAGCAGATGGTGCGCAACTTCCTGACCTGGCTGCACAATTCGCGGCACGAGCTGCAGCAGATGGGGATCGAGCAGGACATCGAGGTGGAGCTGCCGGTCGGTGGTGACGGTCTGCTGGTCAAGCTGCGCGGCCGCGTGGACCGCTTGGAGCACGACGCCGAGGGCCGGCCGGTGATCGTCGACCTGAAGACCGGGAAGAACGCGGTGAGCGCCGCGGACGCCGAGCTGAACCCGCAGCTGGCGGCGTACCAGTTGTCCGTGCTGCTGGGCGCGTTCGGCGGCGGGAAGCGACCGGGCGGCGCGAAGCTGGTGTACCTGGCGAAGGCGCACAACAAGACCGGCGCGACGGTGCGGGAGCAGCCCCCGCTGGACGACGAGAGCGGCCGCGAGTGGCTGGAGCTGGTGCGAAAGGTGGCGGCCTCCGCGACGGGCCCCGCGTACGACGCGACGGAAAACCCGGACTGCGACCGCTGCCCGGCGAAGGGATCGTGCCCGCTGCGCCCGGAGGGCAGGCAGGTGACAGGCCCATGAGGATCCTTTCCAACTCCCGCCAGCCTGGGAGCCGCCCCACGACCGAACCCGCCGCCCGCGCCGAAGTCTCCGGCCGCGCTGAGCTCGCCGGTCCGGCTGGCCGGGCCGAACCCGCCGATCCCGTCAACCGAGCCGAACCCGCACTCCAATGACCGAGATCGCCTCCCCAGCTGAAGTCGCCCACGCGCTCGGCCTCCATCCGCCCACCCCCGAGCAGGCGGCGGTCATCGCGGCGCCCATCGAGCCCGCGCTGGTCGTCGCGGGGGCCGGGGCCGGTAAGACCGAGACCATGGCCGCCCGGGTCGTCTGGCTCGTCGCCAACGGGTTCGTCACCCCGGAGCGCGTCCTGGGCCTCACGTTCACCCGCAAGGCCGCCCGCCAGCTCGCCGACCGCGTCCGCGCCCGCCTGCGCCGCCTCGCCGGCTCGGGCCTCCTCGACCGCCTCGACCCGGGCGGCGCGCGCCGGGCCGCGGTGGTCGCCGGGGAACCGACCGTCCTCACCTACCACGCCTACGCCGGCCGCCTCCTCGCCGAGCACGGCCTCCGCCTGCCCGTCCAGCCCGGCGTCCGCCTCCTCTCCGAGACCAGCTCCTGGCAGCTCGCCCACCGAGTGGTCTCCACCTGGGACGAGGACCTGGACACCGACCGCGTCCCGGCCTCGGTCACCGCGCAACTGCTCGCCCTCACCGGCGAACTCGGCGAACACCTGGTCACCGAAGAAAAACTCGCCGACTACACGCGCTGGCTCTGCGACCTCATCGAACGAGCCCCGCGCGCCAAGGGGCAGCGCGCAGGCATGCCGAAGTCGCTCACCGACATCGTCGCCGCGCAGAAGTTCCGCCTCTCGCTCATCCCGCTGATCGAGGAGTACCAGCGCCGCAAACGGGCCGAGGGCGCGCTCGACTTCGCCGACCAGATGTCACTGGCCGCGACGCTCGCCGACAACCACCCGGCGGTCGCGGAGGGCGAACGCGCCCGCTACGGCGCCGTTCTCCTCGACGAGTACCAGGACACCGGCCACGCGCAGCGCATCCTGCTGCGCGCCCTGTTCGGCGGCGTCGAGAACGAACCGCTGCCGGTCACCGCGGTCGGCGACCCCGCGCAGGCCATCTACGGCTGGCGCGGCGCCAGCGCGGCCAACCTGCCCCGCTTCACCACCGACTTCCCGCGCCCCGGCCTGGAACCCGCCCGCGAGTACGGCCTGCTCACCAGTTTCCGCAACCCCGCCGAAGTCCTCGTCCTCGCCAACGGCATCGCCGAGCCGCTGCGGCAGCGCGGCCTCGGCGTCGAACGGCTCCGCGCCCGCGACGGCGCGCCGCCCGCCGACATCGAGGTCGCCCTGCTGCCGGACATCCGGACCGAACGCGAGTGGGTCGCCGACGCCCTGGCGCGGAGGTGGTTCGCCCACCAGGCCGAGCACGGCGCCCCGCCCACCGCCGCCGTCCTCGTCCGCCGCCGCGCCGACATGGCCCCGATCGCGGCCGAACTGCGGGCCCGCGGGTTGCCGGTCGAGGTCGTCGGTCTCGGCGGGCTCCTCGACGAACCCGAGGTGGCCGACCTCGTCGCCACCCTGCGCGTCCTCGCCGACCCCCTGGCTGGGACCGCCGCCGCCCGCCTGCTCACCGGCGCCCGCTGGCGGCTGGCGGCCGCCGACCTGGCCGCGTTGTGGCGGCGCGCCAACGAGATCTCCGCGCCCCCGCCCACCGAAGAGTCCAAGGTGGACGACCTGTTCGCCGAACGCGCCGAGCAGACCGGCCTGATCGACGCGCTGGACGATCCGGGTGACCCCAAGCGCTACTCGCCGGAGGGCTACCGCCGGATCCGGGAACTGGGCCACGAGCTCGCCGCGCTGCGCCGCCGGCTGGACCAGTCGCTGCCCGAGCTGGTCGCCGACGTGGAGCGGACCATGCTGCTCGACGTCGAAGCGCAGGCCCGCCCCGGCAGCGCCCGCCGCGCGCACCTGGACGCGTTCGCCGACGTGGTCACCGACTTCGCCGAGACCTCGCCCACCGCCACGCTGATGTCCTTCGTGGACTACCTCGCCACCGCCGCGCACGCCGAGGACGGCCTCACCCCGGGCGAGGTCGAGGTGGTGCCGGACCGGGTGCAGGTGCTGACCGTCCACTCCGCGAAGGGCCTGGAGTGGGAGGTCGTCGCCGTGCCGCACCTGGCGCGCGAGGTCTTCCCGAACAAGCGCCGGTCCTCGTCGTGGCTGCGCACGGTCACGTCGCTGCCCGCCGCGCTGCGCGGCGACTCCGAGGACCTGCCGAAGCTGCGCGTGTCCGACGGCATGGACCGCAAGGAGGTCATCGAGGCCTTCGAGATCCACGAGCAGGACTTCGCCGAGCGCGAGGCGGAGGAGGAACGCCGCCTCTGCTACGTCGCGCTGACCCGCTCCGAGCGCGCCCTCATCGTCTCCGGGCACTGGTGGAACGAAACCAGCGCACGGCCGAAGGGCCCGTCGGACTTCCTGGTCGAGGTCGGCGAACTGGCGAAGGAGGGCGTCGGCAAGGTCGCCGTCTGGGCCGACGAGCCGCCTGCCGACGAGGAGAACCCGCTGGTCAGCCAGGCCCGGTCGGCGCAGTGGCCGTCCGACCCGCTGACCGGCCGCCGCGACGCCGTGCACGAGGGCGCGGACCTGGTGCGCACCGCGCTGGCCGAGGGTGAGGTCGAGGAGACGGACGAGGACGACCCGGACGGCTGGATCGCCGACACCGACGTGCTGCTCGCCGAGTTCGCCAAGCGCAGCGGCACGGCCGAGCAGGTCGCCCTGCCGGACCACCTGTCGGTGAGCCAGCTCGTCGAGCTCGCCGCGGACCCGGCCGGGCTGGCCCGCCGCCTGCGCCGCCCGCTGCCGGTGCCGCCCAACACCTTCGCCCGCCGCGGCACCGCCTTCCACGGCTGGCTGGAGCGCCGCTTCGCCGGCGACCGCCTGTTCGACCTCGACGAGCTGCCCGGCGCCGCCGACCCGGACGAGGCCGGCGACGACGAACTCGAAGCGCTGCAGGAGGCCTTCGACCGGAGCGCATGGGCGGCCCGCACTCCGCACGAGGTGGAGGTGCCGTTCTCCACCGAGGTGGACGGCGTGACCGTGCGCGGGCGCATGGACGCCGTGTTCGCCGACCCGGACGGCGGCTGGACCGTCGTGGACTGGAAGACCGGCGCGGTGCCCGAGGAGGGCCGGATGGCTTCGCTCGCCGTGCAGCTGGCGGCGTACCGTCTGGCTTGGGCGTCGCTGTCCGGAACGCCGTTGGAGAAGGTGCGCGCCGCCTTCCACTACGTCCGCGAAGACCACACGCTGCGCCCGGTGGACCTGCTCGACGCGGACGGTCTGCGCGACCTCCTGCGCAGTGTGCCGCAGCCCTAGCGAGGCCTGACATGATCGCTTACGATCCGCGGGTGCGTGTCGCGGACGAACCGGACCACTCGCTCGTCGGCGTCGTCCGGATGCCGGAGCCGGCCCTCAGCCCGATCCGGTCCATCGGCAGACGGATCCTCGGTGCACTGCTGGCGCTCGTCGCCGCGGTGTTCATCGTCTACCTGGGGCGGGACGGCTACCGGGACGTCAACGAGGACGGCCTGTCGCTGCTCGACGCGTTCTACTACGCCACGGTGTCGCTGTCGACCACCGGCTACGGTGACATCACCCCGGTCACCAACTCGGCCCGGCTGATCAACGTGCTGGTGATCACGCCGCTGCGGGTGCTGTTCCTCATCGTCCTGGTCGGCACGACCCTCGAGGTGCTGACCGAGCGGTCGCGGCAGGCGTTCCGGATCCAGAAGTGGAGGACCAAGGTGCGGGACCACGTGGTGGTCGTCGGGTTCGGGACCAAGGGCCGGGCCGCGGTCAAGACCCTGCTCGGGGACGAGGCGATCGAGCCCAACAAGATCGTCGTGGTGGACACCGACCAGCAGGCGCTGGACGCGGCAGCCGCGCTCGGCCTGGTCACCGTGCACGGGTCGGCCACCCGCTCGGACGTGCTGCGGGTGGCGGCCGTGCAGCGGGCGCGCGCGGTCGTCGTCGCCGCGGACCGGGACGACTCGGCGGTGCTGGCCACGCTCACCGCGCGGGAGCTGGCCCCCAAGGCGCACATCGTGGTCTCCGTGCGCGAGGCGGAGAACGTCCACCTGCTCAAGCAGTCCGGCGCCAACCAGGTGGTGGTGTCCAGCGAGACCGCGGGCAGGCTGCTCGGCATGGCGACGTCCACGCCGGTCGTGGTGGACATGTTCGAGGACCTGCTGACGCCCGAGTCGGGGCTGGCGATCGCCGAGCGCCCCGCGGAGAAGTCCGAGGAGGGCGGTTCGCCGCGGCACCTGCCGGACATCGTGCTCGGCGTGGTGCGCGACGGGCAGCTGTACCGCGTGGACGCGGCCGCCGTGGACGCCATCGAACCCGGCGACCGGTTGCTCTACGTGAAGAAAGTGACCCCGGCCGACCGGGTTGAGTGATAGATCTCGGCAGCCCGTCGGCGGCTGTGCTTCACCCGGACCTTCTGGAAGCATGGGGATCGTGCTGCGCTGGAACACCCTCGCCGTCGCCGTGCTGGTCGGCATCGCCATCGTGACCGCCGTGTGGTGGGCGGGGCCGGGGATGCTGGGCACCGCGGCCGCCGCGCAGGGCACGGTCGCGCAGGCCACCGTCACCAAGGGCGCCGAGTGCTCCGAGCCGAACCCGCAGGAGACGGTGGAGATCACGATCGGCGGCCAGACCCGCGCCGGGGTGCTGGACGCGTGCGGGCACGACCAGAACGACCGCGTCGACGTCACCGTGCCGGCCTCGGTGGGGGACGGGGAAATCCAGGTGCACCTGGCGGACGTGGTGACCGGCCACGACGACCTGCGCCGCCCGATCGGGCTGGCGCTGCTGGCGCTCAGCTGCCTCGGCGGGGGCACGTACGCGTTCCTGGTCCACCGAGGCCCGCGCCAGGCGGAGGCGGCGAAAGTCGTCTGAGGGCGCGGTTCGAGGGGTTGGTGCGGCTTACGGCGCCGCTCCACCAGCGCGTCAGCTCACCTCGGATGCCGGTGCCGCGAACGTGTTGCACTTCGCGATCCGGTTGAACTGCGCGCCCGTCCGCCACCACTGCGCGTAGTGCGCGTTGGTGCCGTGGTCGGCGCTGCCGGAGGTGTTGTCGCCGCGGGTGTCCTGGTCCCGCCAGGCCTTGGCGTACATGTCGCGCGTCACCGAGCCGCCCCGGTCGACCACCGCGCCCAGGAACATCCCGGAGAAGCACTGCGCCTGCAGCTCCTTGCGCCGCGACAGCTCCAGGCCGGCCGGGGTGTTCTGCCCGACGGCGTAGATCTGCTGCCACACCGCGTCCATGATCCCGGCGACCTCCTGCACGTGGTGGCCGTACTCGTGCGCGAACAGCGCCAGGTAAACCCCCGGGTTGTCGCCGTACTGGTCGGTCTGCAGCCCGCGGAACGGCACGTACAGATTGTCGTCGCAGTAGTAGGCCGCGGTCGCCACGCTCACCGCGATCGTGCCGCACGCGGTGGTGAAGTGGGTGCCGGTCGGGAAGTGCAGGTTCGGCGGGGTGAACGGCAGGTTGTACCGCTCCAGGAACTGGCCCCACGCCTCGTTGAGGCACTGGTCGGCGGCGGTGAAGAAGGCCTCGGCCGAGGCCTGGTCGCTGTGCCACTCGGGCAGCTCGCAGGCGAAGTTCTGCAGGCCGTCGTCCGGGTTGCGCAGGATCGGGTGGTTCGCCAGCTCCAGGATCTTCTCGCCGTCCACCGCGCCGGTCGCCGCGCCAGCCGCGTTGCCGCCGCTCACCGCGGTGGTCGTCGGCGCGGCCACGGTCGGCGACGACGGGGCCGGCCCGTTGCCGATCGCGATGAACACCACCAGCCCGGCCAGCAGCACCGCGACCGCGCTCAGCACGAACGCGGTGACCGGCCGCGAGGAACGACGCTGTGCCCGGTGCCGCGGCGCGGAGGAGGGCGGCGGCAACGGTTCCCGAGGGCGCTGCGGCGGAGGCGTCATCGGGCGCCAGCATAGTCAGCGCCCGTGCTGTGCGAGTGAGATCACGACTCGGCGGCGGCCGCGTGCCACCCGTGGCCGGTGCCGGACCGCTCTGCGAGAGTGGGCGGCGAAGCGACCCGCAGTCAGTTGGAGTACACCCGATGAGTGACACCGGAGGCTGGACCGGCCCCGATCCGAAGGACCGGCCGGACGACTCGACGCCTCCTGCCGGCAACCAGATGCCGCCCGCGCCGCCCCCGCCCGACGTGCCCTACCAGCAGCAGGGCTGGGGTCCGCGGCCCGGTTACGGCAAGCCCGGCGTGATCCCGCTGCGCCCGCTGACGGTCGGCGAGATCCTCGACGGCGCCATCACGACCATGCGCCGCCATCCGGCGCTGGTGTTCGGCTCGTCGGCGGTCGTCGCGGTGATCGGCGCGGTGCTGCAGCTGCTGGCCAGCCGCTACCTGCTGCCGGACGTCCAGACGCTGCAGAACCTCGGCCCGGCCGCCACCGACCAGCAGATCCAGGACGCGGCGCTGGACGTGCTCGGCGACACGGCGCTGATCACCGGGGTCGCGCTGATCATCACCGTGCTCACCCAGACCTTCCTGTCCGGTTTCCTGACCGTGGTCATCGGCAAGGCGGTGCTGGGCAAGCCGGTGACCTTCGCGGAGGCGATGGCCGAGGCGAAGCCCCGGTTCCTGCCGCTGCTCGGCGCCACGATCGTCTACGTCCTGCTGGTCGCGGCCGGTTCGGTGCTGTGCCTGATCCCGGGCATCTGGCTCTACACGCTGTTCGGCCTCACCACGCCCGCACTGGTGCTGGAGCGCGCGAAGGTCGGGCAGGCGCTGTCCCGGTCCCGGCAGCTGGTGTCCGGCTCGTGGTGGCGGTGCTTCGGCATCCTGCTGCTGGCCGGCCTGATCGCGACCGTGCTGCAGTACCTCGTGGACATCCCGTTCAGCCTCGGCGCAGGCGGCACCGACGTGCTGACCGGTGAGGCCGTCCCGGCCGGGTGGGGCGCCCTGCTGCTCGTCGCGGTGGGACAGGTGATCGCGCAGACGATCGTGCAGCCGTTCGTCGCGAACACCACCGCCCTGCTCTACATCGACCAGCGCATGCGCAAGGAGGGCATGGACCTCCAGCTGGCGCGGGCGGCGGGCACCGCTTGATCCGGGGCCTGCTCGCCGAGGTGCCCGTCGTCGTCGACGCCGACGACGCGCGCCGCGCCGCCGAGGCCGAGCTGTCCGACCCCGCCTACGCCCTGGCGCAGCCGAGCTGGTTCGACCGCGCGATCGGCTGGCTCGCCGAACGCGTCGCCGACCTGTTCAACGGCGCGGCGGGCCTGGTGCCCGGCGGCGGCTTCGGCGTGCTCGTGCTGATCGCGGTGCTGGTGCTGGTGATCGTGGTGGTGCGGCTGCGGGTCGGGCCGCTCGCCCGGTCCGCGCGCAGGCCGGCCGCGGTCTTCGCGGACCGTTCGCGCACCGCGCAGGACTACCGCGACGCGGCCGAGCGGGCGTCCGCCGCGGGCGAGCTGGACGCGGCGGTCCGCGACCGGTTCCGCGCCGTGGTCCGGACGTTGGAGGAGCGCGGCGTGCTGGACGAACGCGCCGGGCGCACCGCCGACGAGGCGGCTCGCGAGGCCGGTCGCCCGCTGCCGTCCGCCCGCGAGGCGTTGCGGCAGGGCGCGGAGCTGTTCGACGCCGTGCACTACGGCGGCCGCCCGGCCACCGCCGAGGGCTACCAGCGCCTGGCCGAACTCGACGAGCTGGTCCGCCGGACCCGTCCCGAGGTGCCTGCGTGACCAGTGTGTCTCCCGACTCGCGGCGGATCTGGCGGGCGGCTCGCACGCCCGTGGTGATCGCGGTGATCGTGCTCATCGGCGCGGTGATCGTGCTCCTGACCTCGGCAGGCGAGCAGCGTGGGTCGCTCGACCCGGAGTCGGCCGCGCCCGGCGGCTCGCGCGCGCTGGCGCGGCTGCTCGAACGGGAGGGTGTGCGGATCGTCCCGGCGCGGACCTACGCCGAGGCCGAAGCCGCGCTGCAGGGCGACGCCACCCTGCTCGTGACCGGTCCCGGCCGCGTGGAACCGGGCCGGCTCGCCGCGCTGCGGTCCCGCGCCACGGACGCGGTGCTGGTCGGCCCCGACGATCCGGTGCTCGACATCCTCGCGCCCGGCGTGGTCGTCAGCGGCGAGGTCGATCCCGCCGCGCGCGAGCCCGGGTGCACGGTGGCCGGCGCGGTCGCCGCGGGCAACGCTGTGCTGGGCGGCTTCACCTACGAGGCGCACGGCCGCGCGCGCGGCTGCTACGACGGCACCCTGCTGCAGCTGCCCGGCGACCGCGGCACCACCACGATCCTGGGCGGCGGCGCGCCGATGACCAACGACCGGCTCGACGAGGCGGGCGACGCGGCGCTGACCATGCGCCTGCTCGGCCGCCACGCGACGCTGGTCTGGTACGTGCCGACGCCGGGTGACGCGGGCGCCGGGATCGTGGCGCGGTCGTTCACCGACCTCATCCCGCGCCCGTGGCTGTTCGGCGCGGTCCAGCTCGGCGTGGCCGCGGTGCTGTTCGCGCTGTGGCGGGCCCGGCGGCTCGGGCCGGTCGTGTCGGAACGGCTGCCGGTCGTCGTCCGCGCCGCCGAAACCACCGAGGGCCGCGCCCGGCTCTACCGCCGTGCGGGGGCGACCGGACACGCCGCGGCTACGCTGCGGCAGGCGGCGATCGACCGCGTGCGGCCGCTGCTCGGCCTCGGCGCGGGCGCGGAGCCTGCGGCCGTCGTCGCCGCGGTCGCGGCCCGCACGGGACGGCCCGCCGCGGCCGTCGGGGAGCTTCTGTACGGTCCGGCGCCGGGGGACGACGCCGGTCTGGTCCGCCTCGCCGACGAGCTGGACCGCATCGAGAGGGAGATCAGTTGACCAGCACGGACACCACTTCGGACGCCCGGAACGCGTTGGTCGCGTTGCGCGCCGAGGTCGGGAAGGCGGTGGTCGGCAATGACGCCGCGGTCACCGGGCTCATCATCGCGCTGCTGTGCCGTGGGCACGTGCTCGTCGAGGGCGTGCCGGGGGTGGCGAAGACGCTGCTGGTGCGGGCCCTGGCGACCGCGCTGGACCTGGACACCACGCGAATCCAGTTCACGCCCGATCTGATGCCCGGCGACGTCACCGGCTCGATCGTCTACGACTCGCGCTCGGCCGAGTTCTCCTTCCGCGAGGGGCCGGTGTTCACGAACCTGCTGCTCGCCGACGAGATCAACCGCACCCCGCCGAAGACCCAGTCCGCGCTGCTGGAGGCGATGGAGGAGCGGCAGGTGTCGGTCGACGGGCGGCCGCGACCGCTGCCGGACCCGTTCACCGTCATCGCGACCCAGAACCCGGTCGAGTACGAGGGCACCTACCCGCTGCCGGAGGCGCAGCTGGACCGGTTCCTGCTCAAGCTCACCGTGCCGCTGCCGACGCGCGAGGACGAGATCGGCGTGCTGGCCCGGCACGCGCAGGGGTTCGACCCCCGTGACCTGTCCGCCGCCGGGGTGCGGCCGGTCGCCGGGGCGGCGCAGCTCGCCGTCGCGCGGGCCGCGGTCGCCGGGGTGACGGTCGGGCCGGAGGTGCTCGGCTACATCGTCGACCTGTGCCGGGCGACGCGCGCGATGCCCTCGGTGCGGATCGGGGTGTCCCCGCGTGGCGCCACGGCGCTGCTCGCCGCCACGCGGGCGTGGGCCTGGCTGTCCGGCCGCGGGTTCGCGACGCCGGACGACGTGAAAGCGCTCGCGCGGCCCGCGCTGCGGCACCGGCTGGACCTGCGGCCGGAGGCCGAGCTGGAGGGCGCGACCGCGGACGGCGTGATCGAGCGCGTGCTGGCCACCGTCCCCGTCCCGCGCTGACATGGCGATCACCGGCCGGGCCGGCCTGCTGGCGCTCGTGGGCATCGTCGTGGTGGCGCTCGGGGTGCCGTCGTGGACCGGTGTGCTCGCGGTGCTCGGCGTGATCGCGGTGCTGGTGGCCGTGGACCTGCTGCTCGCGGCGTCCGTGCGGGGGCTGGTGTTCGCGCGGTCCGGGGCGACGTCGGCGCGGCTCGGGGAGCCGGTCGAGGTGACGCTGTCGGTGACCAACCCCGGTTCCCGTCCGCTGCGCGGCTTGCTGCGGGACGCGTGGCCGCCGAGCGCGGGCGTGGCGCAGGACCGGTTCCGGATCGTGGTGCCGCCGGGGGAGCGGCGGTCGGTCGTGGTGCGGATGACGCCCGTGCGGCGCGGCGACCGGTCCTCGGCGCGGGTGACTGTGCGCGCGCTCGGTCCGCTCGGGCTGGCCGGGCGGCAGGGGTCGCACCGGGTGCCCGGCAGTGTCCGCGTGTTGCCGCCATTCCGCAGCCGCAGGCACCTGCCGTCGCGGCTGGCGCGGCTGCAGCAGCTCGACGGGCGGCAGGCGGCGCTGGTGCGCGGCGAGGGGACGGAGTTCGACTCGCTGCGGGAGTACGTGATCGGCGACGACGTGCGGTCGATCGACTGGCGCGCGTCGGCGAGGGCGGCGGATGTCATGGTGCGGACGTGGCGTCCCGAACGGGACCGGCGGGTGCTGCTGGTGCTGGACACCGGGCGGACGTCGGCGGGCCGGGTCGGCGATGCGCCACGCCTCGACGCCGCGATGGACGCCGCGTTGTTGCTCGCGGTGCTGGCTTCACGGGCGGGGGACCGGGTGGATTTCCTCGCCTACGACCGGCAGGTGCGGGCGGACGTTCGCGGGCTGGCGGCCGGGGAGCTGCTGCCGGGCCTGGTGAACGCGATGGCGCCGCTCGAGGCGAGCCTGGTGGAGACCGACGCGCGCGGCATGGTGGCCGAGGTGCTGCGCCGCGCCAGGCGGCGGTCGCTGGTGGTGCTGCTGACCGGGCTGGACGCCGCGCCGCTGGAGGAGGGCCTGTTGCCGGTGCTGCCGTCCGTGGTCGGGCGGCACCAGTTGTTGGTGGCCGGCGTGGCGGACCCCGGGGTCGCGGCGATGGCCCGCGCCCGCGGCGACGCGGAAGCGGTCTACGAGGCGGCGGCCGCCGAACGGACTCTGGCGGAGCGCCGCCACGTGACTGGTTTGCTGGCGCAGCGCGGGGTCGAGGTGGTCGACGCGGTGCCGGACGAGCTGGCGCCGGCGTTGGCGGACCGGTACCTGGCGCTGAAGGCCACCGGCCGGTTGTAACCGCACACCCGCCGCGGGTCCCGCACCCACCTGGCGCTCGCGGTCGCTGGCCTCGCGCCCGCGATCGCCGGCCTCGCGCTCGCGGGTTCCGCACCCGCCGGCCTTGCGCCCGGGACGCTTCGCGCCTGCGCCCGCTGGCCTGGCGCTCGCGGTCGCTGGCCTCGCGCCCGCGCCCGCTGGCCTCGCGCGCGCGGGTTTCGCACCCGCTGGCCTTGCGCCTGGGACCGCTTCGCGCCTGCGCCCGCTGGCCTGGCGCTCGCGCCCGCTGGCCTCGCGCCCGCGGGTTCCGCACCCGCTGGCCTTGCGCCCGGGACGCTTCGCGCCTGCGCCCGCTGGCCTGGCGCTCGCGGGCCCTGACCTCCCGCCGGCGCCCGCCGGCCTCGCGCCCGCCGCGAGCGCATCCCGACGATGTGCGACGTCAGTCGGTGGCGATCACCATGAACAGGCGCGTGCTGAGGCGCTGCATGAGTTCCTCCGGCACCTCGCCGAGCTGCCGCGTCAGCGACTCCTTCGGCACGTGGTCCAGCCAGGTGTACCGCACCCAGCCGCCCGCGCCGGTGGCCACGCTGAGCGGCACGGCGTGCTCGATGACCTCCATCGTCACCACGTGCTCGTCGTCGATGTCGTTCAGCATGTTGCCCGAGAAGACCAGCACCCGCCGCGAGCCGCCGGACACCGCCCAGATCTGTCCCCTACGCGGCCGAAGAGCCACGGGCACGCCAGTCGTCCGCGGCGGCGCGCACCTGCTCGGGGTGCTCGGCGTTCCACCGCGCCTGCTGCTCGCACAGCTGCCGGTACGCCTCGCGCTCCACGGCAGCCCGGACCCACTCGCCCACGGACTGCCCCGCCGCCTCGGCGAGGGCCGTCACCTGCGCGTACGTGTCATCGGAAAGCTCCAGCCGCATGCCCATCACCATAGAGCCGGCCACCGACAATCGCGGGCAGCGGCGTGTCAGCCCGCCTCGGGCAGCAGGTCACCGCGGTGCCGGGCGTCCACGTCCCCGGTGACCCCGGCCCGCGCGGCCCGCCGCCCCAGCACGAACACGTACACCAGGAACAGCACCTCGGCCGCCGCGCCGATCGCGATCCGCGCCCACGTCGGCAGCCCGGACGGCGTCACGAACGCCTCGATCACGCCCGACACCAGCAGCACGCACGCCAGCCCCAGAGCCATCCCGGCCGCCGCCCGGCCTTCCTGCGCGAGCGCAGCCGCCCGGGAGCGCCGCCCCGGGTTGACGACCGTCCATCCCAGACGGAGACCGGTGCCCGCCGCGACGAACACCGCGGTCAGCTCCAGCAATCCGTGCGGCGTGATCAGGCCGAAGAAGACGTCCAGCCGCCCGGCCGCCGCCATGAACCCGGCCGACAGACCGACGTTGAGCACGTTCTGCCACAACGCGAACAGCACCGGGATCCCCAGCAGCACCCCGAAGAACAGGCAGGTCGCCGCGACCCACGCGTTGTTCGTCCACACCTGCGCGGCGAACGAGGCGGCCGGGTTGCTGGAGTAGTAGGTCTCGAACTGCCCGCCCGGCTCGGTGAGCGCCCGGACGTCCTCCGGCGCGGCGATGCTCGCCTGCAGTTGCGGGTCGCCCGCGATCCACGCCCCGATCAGCCCGCCCACCAGCACCGACACCAGCGCGGCGGGCAGCCACCACCGGACCGTCGTGTAGACCGCGGCCGGGAAGCGCTGCGCGAAGAACAGCCCGACCTCGCGCCAGGCCGGGTTGTGCGACCCGGTGACCGCCGAGCGGGCGCGCGTGACCAGCGACGACAGCCAGGACAGCAGCGCCGGGTCCGGCGCCGACGACCGCACCACCGACAGGTGCGTCGCGGCCCGCTGGTAAAGGGTGACCAGTTCGTCGGCCTCCGGACCGGTCAGCCTGCGCGTGGCCAGCAGCTGGTCCAGCCGGGCCCATTCGGCGCGGTGGGCCGCGACGAACAGGTCCACGTCCATGGGGGCAGATTACAGTGGGGCGGTGACAGGCGAACCCGATCTGGTGACCGGCGAGGCCGTCGTGCTGGAGCTGCCGATAGCGCAGGTCGCCAGCCGGGCCGCGGCGTTCGCCATCGACGTTGCGGTCCAGGCCGGGGCGCTCCTGCTCTTCATGCTGGCGCTCACCGTGTCCGGGGTGACCGACGAGGCGTTGCTGGCCGCGCTGGCTCTCGGTTTCTTCGTGCTGGTTCGGGTCGGGTACTCGGTGCTGTTCGAGACGCTCGGCCGGGGGATCACGCTCGGCAAGATGGCGATGGGGCTGCGCGTGGTGCGCGACGACGGCGGCCCGGTCCGGTTCCGGCAGACCCTGACGCGGGCGCTGGCCGGCGCGATCGTCGACTTCGGACCGGTGCTGGCGTGGAGCGCGGTCGCGTTGTTCGTGTCGCTGTTCTCGCCGCGGTCCAAGCGGGTCGGCGACTACCTGGCCGGCACGGTGGTGATCAGGGAGCGTGCGCCGCGGACGGTCGCGCCGCACATCACGATGCCGCCGGCGCTCGAGGGCTGGGCGGCGCAGCTGGACCTGACCAGGCTGAGCGACGAGCTGGCCCTGATGGCGCGGCAGTACCTGGCGCGGTACGCCGAGCTGAGCGACCGGGCGCGGGAGCCGTTGGGACACCAGCTGGTGCAGGACGTCGCCGCCCGGATCGGCGCGCCGCCGCCGTGGGGTGTGCCGCCGTGGGCGTACCTGCAGGCAGTGCTGGCCGAGCGGCGCCGCCGGGCCGGGGGATACGTGGGAACGCCGGGCTGGACCCCGGTGGCGGCGCCGGTTGTGCCCGTGGCGGTGCCGCAGGTGGGGGCGTCGCCGGTGGTGTCACCCCCGCCGCAGGTGGGGGCGCAGCGAGTGGTGGCACCTTCGGCGGAGGTGGGGGCGCCGGTCGCCGCTGTGCCGGTGACCTCGCCGACAGCGGAGCCGGGGGAGCCGACTCCGCCGCGTGGTTTCGTGCCGCCGAGCTGATCACCGGCTGGATCAGCGGCAGCCCCGCCGCCTCAGACGTCGGGCGTTCCCGCCACCGCAGGCGCCCAGGCGATCCCGCCACCGCCGCGGCGATTCGGAGGCTGATCCTGGATCAGGTCGGGGTGCGTGAGAGGTCGTCAATCCGCAGGGCAACGGCAGCCCTCGCTGCCGCGGGCGCCGCGCGTTCCCGTCACCGCCGTGGCGAGTCGGGCGCTGATCCTGGATCAGGCCGGGGTGCGTGAGAGGCCGTCAATCCGCAGGGCAACGGCAGCCCCCGCTGCCGCGGGTGCCGCGCGTTCCCGCCACCGCAGGTGCCCAGGCGTTCCCGTCACCGCCGTGGCGATTCGGGGGCTGATCCTGGATCAGGTCGGGGTGCGTGAGAGGTCGTCAATCCGCAGGGCAACGGCAGCCCTCGCTGCCGCGGGCGCCGCGTGTTCCCGTCACCGCCGCGGCGATTCGGGGGCTGATCCTGGATCAGGTCGGGGTGCGTGAGAGGCCGTCAATCCGCAGGGCAACGGCAGCCCCCGCTGCCGCGGGCGCCGCGCGTTCCCGTCACCGCCGCGGCGATTCGCGCGATTGATTCAGGCCGCCGAGGCCAGCCGTGCGCCGCCGTCTACCCGGAGCACCACTCCGGTCGTGTAGGTGTTGTCCGTCAGGAACGCGATCGCCGCGGCGATGTCGTCCGGCGTGCCCACCCGGCGCGCCGGCAGCCCGGCCGCCATGGCTTCGAACGTCGCCGCCTTGGTGTCCGCGTCCAGAAAGTCCCACCACGGCGTGTCGATCACGCCCGGCGACACCGCGTTGACCCGCACCGGCGCCAGTTCCACCGCCAGCACCGGCACCATCGCCTCGATCCCGGCGTTCACCGCGGCCAGCGCGGCCGTCCCGGGCATCGCCGCCCCGGCGGACGCCGCCGTCACGAACGTCAGCGAACCCCGCAGCACCGGCAGCGCCGCCCGCGCCGCGGCCGTGTGCGGCACCAGCTTCCCCTCGACGCCCTCGCGCACGCCGTCCATGGTCAGGTCGGCGAACGCCGTCGTCCCGGGCGCCCCGGTCACCGTCACGACCAGGTGGTCCACCGGCCCGCTCGACGCGAAGAACGCCTGCAGCGCTTCGTAGTCTCGCGCGTCCACGACCTCGCCCCGCGCGTCGCCCAGCTTCGCGAGTGCGGCGTCGAGCTTCCCGGCGTCGCGTCCGGTCACGATCACCTCCCGGCCGCTGTCGACCATGCGGTGCGCGGTCGCCAGCCCGATTCCCGAGGTGCCACCCAGGATCACGACTCGTTCGGTCACGATCTCCTCCAATTTCGAGACACTGTGCACCGTAAATATATTCGAGGCACGGTGTCTTGTAAAGTTCCCCGCATGAGAGGACGCCCCCGCAGCGAAGAGGCCCGGCGCGCGATCCTGGACACCGCCCTGCGCATCTGCCACCGCGACGGCTACCAACAGGTGACGATCAAGGCGATCGCCGACGAGGCCGGTGTCGGGCGGCAGACCGTCTACCGCTGGTGGCCGGACAAGGCACAGGTGCTGCTGGACGCCCTCATCGACCTCCGCGAACGCGAACCGCGGCTCGACGAGGACACCGGCGACGCCCTGCGCGACATCGAGCGGATCCTCGCCCGCACGTTCGCGCTCACCCACGAGTCGACCGGGCGCGCGCTGGTCGGCCTGATGGCCGAGGCCCAGAACGACCCCGCGTTGTCGGACCGGTTGCAGGGCACGGTCATCGGCCCGCGGCGCGACGTCCTGCACCGGTTCCTGCGGCAGGGCGTCGAGGCGGGGCAGCTCGCCGAGAACGTCCCGCTCCCGCTCGTCGTCGACTTCGCGTTCGGCACGATGTGGTACCGCCTGCTCAGCAAGCACGCCCCGGTCGACGACCGGCTCGCCGCCGACATCACCGCCGCCATCGCGCGCCTGCTCGCCCGCTAACCTGCGCGGGTGCGATGGCTGTGCGCCGCCCTGGTGCTGATCACGCCCCCGTTGCCTGCCCTGCCGAACGGCGCCGAGATCGAGATGCGGCTCCAGCCGGACGGCTCGCTCTCGGTCGTGGAAGCGATCGACGTGCAGCACCGCACCACCCGGACCATCCGGCTCCGCGTGCCGTCCGGCGACCACCGCGACCGCGTGCACACCCTTCGCGACCTCGCCATCGAGGGCTCCGGATCGGCCGAGCGGCGCGCGGACGCCGTCACCGTCACCCTCAACCCCGGCACCGCCATCCTCCGGTACACAGTGGACGGTGCGGTCCGGGACGCCGGTGACCGCCTCGAGGTGACCTGGACCCTGGCGGGCTGGGACACCGCCCGCACGCTCGTCCGCGCGAGCTTCGCCGCGCCGCGCATCGCGATCGGCGTTCGCTGCACCGGCTGCACCGCCGCGCAGAACGACCAGACCGGCCTCAGCCGCTTCGCCGTCCAGCGCCTGGAACCCGGGCAGACGCTGGACATCGCGGTCGACCTGCCAGCAGGCACGGTCCCCGCCAACGCCCGCATCCAGCCGGCGAAGACCCTGGCCGGCGCGTTCGCGCTCACCGCGCCGGTCGCGACCGCATGGGCCGCCTTCGGGCTCCTGCTCCTCGCCGGGGCGGTGTCGCTCCTGCTCGCCCGCCGCGAACGCCGGCCGCTGCCGTCCGGGTTCACCGCCGAGCCGTTCGCCACCCCGGACGGTGTTCTGCCCGGCCACATCGCCCTGCTCCGCGGCGGCGACCCGGTGGTCGTCACCGCCGTCGACCTGGCGATCCGCAGCTACCTCGGGCCGGACGCCGGACCGGCCCACCCGCCCGACGACCGGCTCACCGGATTCGAGCGCCGCATCCTCGCCGGCGACGACCCCCGCCAGGACCTCGAAGCCGACGCGATCCGCCGCGGCTGGCTCCGCCCGCCCGGCCGCGCGCGCCGGGCCGGCATCCGGATCACCTGCTACGGCCTGTTCCTGACGATCGTGCTCGCGCTCACCGCCGGCTACGCGCAGCTCGGCGTGATCCTCACGCTCACCGGGCTCGCATTGGCGCTCGCCGCCCGGCACCTCCCGGGTCGAACGAGCCGCGGCCGCACCCTCGCCCGGCGCCTGCGTGACCCGGCCGAACTGCCCGCCGGTGACCGCTTCGTGCCCTACGCGCTGGCCCTCGGGCGGCCGGCGCCGGACACCGCGTTCGCTCTCGGTGAATTCCTCGTTGCCCTGCAGGACCGTCGCCGGACCCCGGCCCCGTGATGGCCGTATGGTGGGGCCCATGGCCGAGACCTCCCGCTTCACCCTGCACAACGGCCTGCGCGTAGTGCTCGCGCCGGACCCGACCGCTCCGGTTGTCGGCGTCGCCGTGCACTACGACGTGGGCTTCCGCTCCGAGCCGGAGGGGCGCACCGGGTTCGCGCACCTGTTCGAGCACCTGATGTTCCAGGGCAGCGAGAGCCTGGAGAAGCTCGCGCACTTCAAGATCGTGCAGTCCAGCGGCGGCACCTTCAACGGGTCGACCCACCCGGACTACACCGACTACTACGAGGTGCTGCCGTCCGCGGCACTGGAGCGCGCGCTGTTCCTCGAGGCCGACCGCATGCGCGCGCCGAAGCTGACGCGGGAGAACCTCGCCAACCAGATCGACGTGGTGAAGGAGGAGATCCGCCTCAACGTGCTGAACCGGCCCTACGGCGGGTTCCCGTGGATCCTCCTGCCGCCGGTGCTCTACTCGACGTTCCCCAACGCGCACAACGGCTACGGCGACTTCACCGACCTGGAGCAGGCCAGCCTGGACGACTGCGCGGCCTTCTTCGACACCTACTACTCGCCGGCCAACGCGGTGCTCACCGTCGCGGGCGACTTCGAGCCGGACCGGGCACGCGAGCTGATCGAGAAGCACTTCGGCGACGTGCCGCACCGCCCGGCGCCGCCGAAGCGCTCGTTCGCCGAGCCACCGCCCGCAGGCGAGGTCCGCGGCCAGCACACCGATCCGCACGCGCCGCTGCCCGCGCTGGCCGTCGGCTACCGGATGCCGGACCCGGTCGGCGAGCTGGACGCCTACCTCGCGAACCTGGTGCTGGCCGGCGTGCTGACCGACGGCGACGGCTCCCGGCTGCAGCAGCGGCTGGTGCACCGCGAGCCGCTGGTCACCGACATCGGCGCGGGCGCGGGCCTGTTCGGCCCGTTCGAGGCGCGCGACCCGGACACCTTCTCGATCACCGCCATCCACTCGCCGGACGTCTCCGCGGAGCGGGTGCTGGCCGCGGTCGACGAGGAGCTGGAGAAGCTGGCCGCCACGCCGCCGGACGCGCAGGAACTGGCCAAGGTCACCGCGCGCTGGAGCGCGAGCCTGCACGCCGAGCACGACCGGCTGATGTCCCGGACGCTGTCGCTCGGCGCGTTCGAACTGCTCTACGGGGACCCGTCCCTGGTGTCCCGGCTGCCGGACCGGATGGCTGCCGTCACCGGCGAGGACGTGGCCGCCGCCGCCAAGGCGCTGCGGCCCGACTCGCGCGCGGTCCTGCTCGTCGAGCCCGAAGGGGGAGCGAAGTGACGTCCGTCGACCACCGCAGCGCCGAGGAGATCGGCCGCACCGCCACCGGACCGCGCCCGGTCCCGGAGCTCGGCGCGCAGAAGGCCGCGGCGGATCTGTCCCACGTGGACACCGTGCTGTCCAACGGCCTGCGCCTGCTCGCGGTCCGCAAGCCGACGGTGCCGTTGGTGGAGTTGCGGCTGCGGATCCCGTTCGGCGGCACGGCGCCGCTGCACGCGGCCACCGCCGAGGTGCTCGCCGAGACCATGCTCACCGGCACCGCCCGGCGCGACCGGATCGAGATCGACACCGAGCTGGCGCTGATCGGTGGCGAGCTGGACACCGTGGTCGACCCCGAGCGGCTGACCATCTCCGGCAACGGTCTGGCCACCGGCCTGCCGACGCTGCTGGACGTGCTCGCCGACGCGCTCACCGCCGCGTCCTATGTGGACGACGAGGTGGCGCGCGAGTCGGCCCGGCTGGTCGAGCGGCTGGCGGTGTCGCGCACGCAGCCGCGGGTGATCGCCCGCGAGGCGCTGCTGAGGCACGTCTACGGCGACCACCCGGCCACCCGCGAGGTGCCGCAGGCCGCCGATGTGGAGCAGGTGACGCCGGAGGCCGTCCGCGCGTTGCACACCGCCGCGGTGCTGCCGCGTGGTTCGGTGCTGGTGATCGTCGGCGACATCGACCCGGAGCGGATCGCGGCCGACGTCGAGCGCGTCCTGGGCGGCTGGTCGTCCGACGCGTCGGCGGTCGTGATGCCCGGCCTGCCCGAGGTCACGGGTGGTGACCTGCTGCTGGTGCCGCGGGCCGGCGCCGTGCAGTCGCAGATCCGGCTCATCGCGCAGTCGCTGCCGCGCACGGACCCGCGGTACGCCGCGCTGCAGCTGGCGAACATGACCTACGGCGGCTACTTCTCCTCGCGGCTGGTGGAGAACATCCGCGAGGACAAGGGCTACACCTACAGCGCGCACTCCGGGTTCGAGTTCACCGGCACCACGGCGACGGTCGGCGTCGACGCGGACACCGCGAACGAGGTCACCGCGGCCGCGCTGCTGGAGACCCGCTACGAGCTGGGCAGGCTCGCGGTCGTGCCCCCGACGGCCGAGGAGGTCGAGTCGGTGCGCCAGTACGCGGTCGGCTCGCTGCTCACCGCGACGTCGTCGCAGGCCGGGCTGGCCAGCCAGCTCGCCGCGCTGACCGCGGCCGGCCTCGGTGTGGAGTGGCTGGCCGAGCACCCGGAGCGGGTCGCCGCGGTCACCGTGGAGGAGGTCGCCGAGGCCGCGCTCGACTTCTTCGCCCCGGCCCGGTTCACCGGTGTCGTGGTGGGTGACGCCGCGACGCTCGCGCCGCAGCTGACCGCGCTCGGCGGGGTCACCGTGGGGGAGCCCGGCAAGTGACCGTCGCACCGTTCACGCTGGGCCGCCTCCCGACGCTCTCCCGGTCCACTGTGGACCGACAGGAGACGCTGCGCACCAACCCGGAGCGTCTGCGCGCCCGGTGGCCGGACGCGCAGGTCATGCTGCTGGACAAGCAGTTGCGCACGCCCGTGCGCGAGGGAGAAGCGGTCCTGGCAACCCGCAAGGCGCTGACGTTCGGCGAGGAGCCACCCGCGGACGCGGTGTTCCTCGGCGAGTGGCAGGGCGTCGACTACTGGTCGCTGCCGGGCGAGCCGGAGGGCGAACCGGAGATCGTCGAGATCCCGGGCAGCTGGGGCGTGCCCGAGGAGGCGCCGCGGGTCGACGGCGAGCTGTGGGTGACGCTGCGGGCGCACGGCGACCAGCTGGACGACACGGCCGCCGGGCTGTTCACCACGGCGCAGGCGCTGCGGGTGTGGCACCGGCAGGCGCGGTTCTGCGTGCGCGACGGCAGCCCGACGCACCTGGTGCAGTTCGGGTGGGCGTCGAAGTGCGAGGCGTGCGGCCGCGAGGAGTACCCGCGCACCGACCCGGCGATCATCTGCCTGGTGCACGACGAGGAGGGCGTCAACGGCGAGCACGTCCTGCTGGCGCGCCAGCCGGTCTGGCCGCCGGGGCGGTACTCGGTGCTGGCCGGGTTCGTCGAGGCAGGCGAGTCGCTCGAGGGCTGTTGTGTGCGGGAGATCCGGGAGGAGGTCGGCGCGGACGTCCACGACGTGCGGTACCTGGGCAGCCAGCCGTGGCCGTTCCCGCGCTCGATCATGCTGGGCTTCGCCGCGAAGGCCGACGCGTCCCGCCCGCTGGTCCCGGCCGACGGCGAGATCGAGGCCGCGCTGTGGGTGCCGCGCGCCGAGGTGCGCGCGGCGTTCGAGGCGAAGGGCCGCCCGGTCCCCATCCTCGGCGGCGCGAGCGAGCTGATCCTGCCGGGAAACTCGTCGATCGCGCGCGTGATGCTGGAAGCCTGGGCCTACGCGGATCGGGGCTGATGCGAGAAGCCGGTCGTCGCGCCGGGACCTCGAAAGGGGAACCGCGGGCGTCGACCGGCTCCGCACGCGCCGTCGCCGGGGACGCGTCACTGCTGGGCTTCTGGCTGGACCGTGTCGCGTTCGGCTGACTCGGCGTTGTGCTTCGCCAGGCGCAGCCACCGCCGCATGATGAACCCGGCGAACGGCCCGACCACCGTCCAGTACCGCGCGAACCGGTTGCGGGACAACGGATCCGTCGTCGCCGTGCGGGTTTCGGTGGTCAGCAGCGACCGGCCCGGCCCGTACGGCTGGACGACGAAGTTCAGCGCCACCTTGCCGTAGCCCGGCTCGTCGAACCCGGCGAACTCGCCCGGCTCGAACCGCCGGAACTCCAGCTGCGTCGCCGTCATGAACTTGCCGATCATGCCGACCACGAACTCGGTGCCCGGCCGCTCGTCGAGCAGCACGAACGCGGCCTGGTACTCCTCGGCCGGCAGGGATTCCGGTGGCGGCTCGGTGTCGCCGCGGATCCGGTCCGCGATGGCGGCCGGGATCGCGCGGGCGCGGCCGAGCACCCGCAGCAGGGGCACGGCCTGGGCGACCTTGTCCGGGTCCAGGTCGCGGACCGCGCGGTAGGCCGCGTCCGGTGGCGTGTCGACGACGATGGCGTCGAGCTGGTGCGCCTCGTGGACGGGCAGGTATTCGTCGATCAGGAGTTTTTCGGTCATGCCGCCAGCGTTCTGCGGCGGCGCGCACGGCATAAGGGGCCTTCGGCACCAACCGAAGGCCCCTCGGCCTCAGGCGAGCAGTGCGCCCAGCGGCAGGATGATCGCGATCGCGACCACCGAGATCACCGTCTCCATGATCGACCAGCTCCGGATGGTCTGGCCGACGGACAGCCCGAAGTACTCCTTGACCAGCCAGAAACCGGCGTCGTTGACGTGCGAGAAGAACAGCGAACCGGCGCCGATCGCGAGCACCAGCAGCGCGGCGCCGGTGGGCGACATCGTCGCCGCCAGGCCGGACACCAGCCCGGCCGCGGACACCGTCGCCACGGTGGCCGAGCCCGTCGCGAGCCGGATCAGCACCGCGACCAGCCAGCCGAGCAGCAGCGCCGGGATGTTGGCGCCCTCGGCGAGCTGCGTGACGACGTTGCCGACGCCCGCGTCGACGAGGATCTGCTTGAACCCGCCGCCGGCGGCGACGATCAGGATGATCCCGGCGATCGGGCCGAGCGAGTCGCCGATCGTCGAAGCCAGCCGGTCGCGGGTGAACCCGGCGGCGCGGCCGAGCGTGAACATGCCGAGCAGCACGGCGGCGAGCAGCGCGATCAGCGGGTCACCGACGAAGTCCAGCACCCGGCGGACCGGGTTGCCGCTGTCGGCGACGATGTCCGCGATCGCCTTGCCCAGCATCAGGACCACCGGCAGCAGCACGGTCACCAGCGTCGCGGTGAAGCTCGGCCGCGGCCGCTCGTCCTCGCTCCCGCCCGCGGCCGGGATCAGGTGTTCCGGGGCCTTCGCCTCGGGCACCCAGCGCGCGGCGAGCTTGCCGAACAGCGGGCCCGCGATGATCACGGTCGGGATGGCGACCAGCAGGCCGAGGCCGAGCACGATGCCGACGCTCGCGTTCAGCGCGCCGGCCGCGGCGAGCGGGCCCGGGTGCGGCGGGACCAGGCCGTGCAGCACGGAAAGCCCGGCCAGCGCGGGGATCCCGACCAGCATCAGCGGTTTGCCGCTGCGCTTGGCGACCAGCAGCACGACCGGGATGAGCATGACCAGGCCGATCTCGAAGAACATCGGCAGCCCGATCAGGGCGGCGACCAGCGCCATCGCCCACGGCAGCGCCTTCGACGAGGTGCGGGACAGGATCGTGTCGACGATCTGTTCCGCCCCGCCGGAATCGGCCAGGAGCTTGCCGAGCATCGCGCCCAGCGCGATCAGCAGGCCGACCGACGCGACGGTCGAGCCCACCCCGCTGGAAAAGCTCTTGATCACTTTGTCGACCGGCAGGCCGCCCAGCAGGCCGACGACCATCGATCCGATGATCAGCGACAGGAAGGCGTGCATGCGGGCCTTGCTGATCAGCACCACGATCACGGCGATGCCGATCAGGGTCGCGACGACCAGGCGGGTGTCGTGACCCGTCCAGGCGGCGGCGAGAGTACTCACGGCTGCTCCTTTGCCAGCTCGGTGAGCGCGCGGTCCACGATCGCCGAGGGGGCTTCGAGGATGTCGGCGATCAGGCCGCGCTCATCGGTTTCGAGGGGTTCGAGGTCGGCGAGCTGGGAGTCCAGCAGCGACACCGGCATGAAGTGCCCGGTGCGCCCCTGCATCCGCTCCGCGAGGACGTCGCGCGGGCCGTCGAGGTGCAGGAACCACAGTTCCCCGCCGGTCCGCAGCACGTCGCGGTAGCGCCGCTTCAGGGCGGACGACGACACCACGCCGCCCGTGGCCTGGTGGCCGGAGATCCACGCCGCGATGGCGTGCAGCCACGGCCACCGGTCGTCGTCGTCGAGCGGGTGGCCGGACGACATCTTCGCGATGTTGGCCGGCGGATGGAAGGCGTCCGCTTCGGCGTATTCGACGCCGAGGCGCTCGGCCAGCGCCGAACCCACCGTCGTCTTGCCCGAACCGGCGACTCCCATCACGACGATGACCGTCATTGGCTTCGCTCCTCAGACCTCGCTGTCACTCGATCAGTGCAACGCAAAAGTACTACTTATTCAACCCACAAGTACTACTTAATCGAATCAGTGGTCTAGCGTCACCTTCGTGGCCGAGGGAATTCACGAGCGCATGCTCGACGCGGTGGGCACCGCGATCGCCTGCGGCAAGCTGCCGCCGGGGACGGTGCTGCGGCTGGAGGAGCTGCAGCAGAACCACGGCGCCTCGCGCACCGTGGCGCGTGAGGTAGTCCGCGCGCTGGAGGCGATGCGGCTGACCACGAGCAAGCGCCGCGTCGGGATCACCGTGCGGGACTGCGCCGACTGGAACCACTACGACCCCCGGTTGATCCGCTGGCAACTGGACGGCGAGCAGCGCCCCGTCGCCCTGCGCAACCTGATGGAGCTGCGGTGGGCGGTCGAGCCGAGCGCCGCGCGCTTCGCCGCGATCCGCGCGACACCCGAGGAGCGCGGGCGGCTACGGGCACTGGGTGCCCGGCTGGAGGTCACCGCACACGCGCGGGACCTGCACACCTTCCTCGGGCACGACATCGCTTTTCACCACCTGGTGCTCGCGGCGTCGGGCAACCCGATGTTCACGCAGCTCTCCGCGGTCGTCGCGGAGGTGCTGACCGGGCGGACCGAGCACGGCCTGATGCCGCCGGAACCGCAGCCGGAGGCGGTCGCGCTGCACCTGGAGGTCGCCCGCGCCATCGACGAGGCGGACGCCGACCGGGCCGAGCGCGCGATGCGGGACATCATGGTCCAGGCGCGCGACGAGGTCGCCCAGCAGTTCGAGTAGCCTCACGGCGGATACCGACCTCGGGGGGAGCCACGAGTGAGTGCCGCACGGGCGATCGGACTGCTGCTGGGGGCGGCGGCGGACGGGGTGATCGGCGAGCCGAAGCGCGGACGGCCGGTCACCGTGTTCACCCGCGCCGTCCGGACCGTCGACGCGAGCCTGCCCGAGCACCGCCTCGCCGGGGTCGCCTTCGCCGGCGGGCTGGCCGGCTCGGCCGTCGTGGCCGGGGTGCTGGCGGAGCGGTCACTGCGGCGCAGCCCGGTCCTGCAGGCGCTCGGCACGGCCGTCGCGACGTGGGCCGTCCTCGGCGGCGCCGGTCTCGCGGCCGACGGCACCGAACTGGCCCGCGATCTCGAAGAGGGCGAACTCGACGCGGCCCGCGAGACGTTGTCCGAACTGGACAGCAGGCAGACCGGCGGGCTGAACGTCGTCGGCCTGTCCCGGGCGTCGGTGGAGTCGGTCGCGCAGCACACCGCGGACGCCGTCGTCGGCCCGCTGTTCTGGGGCGCGGTCGCCGGGATGCCCGGCCTGCTCGCCGCGCGGACCGTGTCGGTGCTGCGGACCGGTGACCCGACCCGTCCGGCGGGATGGTTCGCGCGGCGCCTGGACGACCTGGTCAACCTGCTGCCGACGCGGTTCGCCGCCGCGCTGACGGTGTCGAGCGCGCCGGTGGTCGGCGGCTCGGCGGCCGGGGCGTGGCGCGCGTGGCGGCGGGACACCGCGGCCCACCCGAGCCCGAACGCCGGCCGGATGGAGGCGGCGTTCGCGGGCGCGCTGGAGATCCGCCTCGGCGGCCGCACGGTCTACCCGCACGGCGTCGAGGAGCTGCCGGTGCTGGGCGACGGCCGGAACCCGGACGCCGGGCACGTCACGCGCGCGGTGGAGTTGTCGCGTGTGGTCGGGTGGCTGGCCGGGGTCAGTTCCGCTGTGCTGGCTGCTCTGTTCGGTCTTCGCCGCCGGTCTCGTTAGCCGCCGCGTCGTCCTCGGCGAGGATCTCGGCGACCGATTTGCGCTTGCGCTTGTTCTTCTCGGCCATCTCGTTGAGCACGCCGCCGGGCTTCAGCTCGCGGACCGTGAAGTACACCAGGCCCGCGATCGCCATGACCCCGAACGCGATCCACTGCAGCGCGTAGGAGAAGAACGGGCCGGCGTCGGTCTGGGGCAGCGGCAGCGCGTTGAGCACGCCAGGCTGGTCGGAGTCGAGCTGGAAGTAGCCGCTGCGGATGTCCAGGCCGCTCGACCGCGCCACCACCCGGGAGTCGACGCTGTAGCTCTGCAGCTTGCCGTGGGTGGAGGCGTCGGCGAACGCGTCCCGGTTCTTCGGGTCGTTCTCGTCCTCGCGGATCCGCGCGACGATCGTCACCGTGCCTGCGGGCGGTGCGGCGTAGGGCGGGACCTCGGTGCGGGAGTCCGGCTGGAGGTAGCCCCGGTCGACGAGGACGACCTGTCCGTCGGTCGCGCGGAACGGGGTGAGCACCTCGAACGCGGGCTGCCCCTGCACGGTCCGCAGCCGGGCGACGACCTCGTGCTCCGGCAGGTAGGAGCCGGTGATCTCGACGCGGGTCCACTCGGTGTCGGTGTCGGGGACGGCGCCGGGCGGGAGAACGTCGTTCAGCGGACGCGGGCCGGCGGTGAGAGAGGCCTCGATGGCCCTGTTCTGGGCTTCGCGCTCGTCGTTGCGGGAGAACTGCCACGGGGACAGCAGCGTGAAGCAGGCGAACGCGAACGCGAGCACACCCACCACGAGGGCGAGCCAGCTCGGCCGGAGGAGGAACTTCAGCCGCACACCCCTACGGTAGGCCGTCCGCGGTGGGAGGCGTGTGGGGAGGTCAGCGCAGCGTGTGGCAGGTGACACCTGTGGTGCCTGCCGCGCGTTGCACGACAGGGCGCCTCAGCGTGCCAGCGCCGCCTCAGCCGCGCGCAGCGCCTGCCGCGCGTAGCCGGCCCCGAACACCGCCGCGTGCATGAGCAGCGGGAACAGCTGGTGCAGCTCCACGCGCTCCCGCCAGCCGTCGGCGAGCGGGGCGTCCAGGTCCTTCGCCGCCTCCTCGTACGCGCCCAGGATGTGCTCCAGCAGCGGCGTGCCGAACAGCCGCAGCATCGCCAGGTCCGTCTCGCGGTGCCCGCCGTGCGCGGCCGGGTCGATGAGCCACACCGCGCCCTGCCCCCAGTGCACGTTGCCGCTCCACGCGTCGCCGTGCAGGCGGGACGGCGGTTCGGCCGGGCCGCCCAGCTCGGGCAGCCGCGCGCACAACCGCTCGAACACCTGCGCCTGCCCCGCGTCGTACAGGCCCTGGTCCACGCACATCCGCACGTACGGCAACACGCGGTGCGAACCGTAGAACGTCGCCCAGTCTGGGCACTCCTCGTTGCGCATCGGGGCGAGACCCATCCACGCGTCGGCCGGTCCGCCGGGTGGCGGCGAACCGTACGCGGGCGCGCCCCGCAGGTGCAGCCGCGCCAGGCCGCGCCCGAACGCCTCCGCCGCGGCCGTCTCGGGGTACGTCGGCGGCACGTACTCCATGACGATCCACTCGTCGTCGTGCGCGTGGACCCGCGGGACCGGCACGTCGCCGTGCTCGCCGAGCCACCGCAGCCCGGCGGCTTCGGCGGCGGTCGCGCCGGGCCCGCTGCCCTGCTTCGCGACCAGCACACCCCGCCCCTCGGCGGTCACCAGGCACACCGCGCCCCCGCTGCGGCGCACGCCGGTGACCGGGACTCCCAGCAGCCGTTCGACGGCTTCGCGAACGCTCATGTCCAGCACCTTTTCGTCTGCCCGCCGTCACGGTAACCGCGCGCGGCCGCGACCGCATGAGCGCAGCTCAGAGCCGCGCCTTCGCCCAGTCCAGCAGAGCGGGAACGGTCCGCTCGACCATCGCGAGGACCTCGTCGAACCCGTCGTCGCCGCCGTAGTACGGGTCCGGGATCTCCGCGCCGTCGGGGGCTTCGGGGTCGAAGGACCGCAGCAGCCGCACGCGCTCGGGGTCGTCCACCAGCCGGCGCAGTTCCCGCAGGTGGCCCCGGTCGGCGGCGAGCAGCAGGTCGGCGGCCAGGTGGTCGCTGTCGACCTGCGCGGCCACGTGCTTGCCGGTGTAGCCGTGCTCGCGCAGGGTCTCGCGGGCACGCGGATCGGCCGGTTCGCCGACGTGCCACGGCCCGGTGCCGGCGCTGGTGACGCGGACCCGGTCGGCGAGCCCGGCGCGCTCCAGGTGCGCCCGGAAGACGATGGCCGCCATGGGGGACCGGCAGATGTTGCCGGAACAGACGAAGCAGATGTGCAGGCTCGGCTCGGTCACACCCCGCAGTCTGCCCCACGCCGCATGCGAAGATCCCCCCATGCCCGCCCTCGCCGAAGTGATCGCCGCACTGGAGGACGCCTACCCGCCCGCGCTCGCGGAGAGCTGGGACGCGGTCGGCCTGGTCTGCGGCGACCCCGCCGAGCCGGTCACCGACGTCCTGATCTGCGTCGACCCGGTCGCGGCCACCATCGACGAGGCCATCGAGACCGGGGTCCAGCTGGTCGTCGCGCACCACCCGCTGCTGCTGCGCGGCGTGCACGGCGTGCCGGCCGACACCCCGAAGGGTGCGCTGGTGCACCGCCTCATCCGCGCCGGCATCGCCCTGTACTGCGCGCACACGAACGCCGACTCCGCCAACCCCGGGGTGTCCGACGCGCTCGCCGAGGCGATCGGGCTGCGGGTGCTGCGCCCGCTCGACCCGCACCCGGACGGCTCCACCGGCCTCGGCCGCATCGGCGAGCTGCCCGAGCCCGAGCCGTTCGCCGCGTTCGTGCGCCGGGTGGCCGCCGCCCTGCCCGCCACCGAGCCGGGCGTCCTCGGGGCGGGCGACCCGGACCGTCTCATTAGGACGGTGGCGGTGTCCGGCGGGGCCGGGGACAGCTTCCTCGGCGCCGCGACCGCGGCCGGCGTGGACGCCTACGTCACCGCCGACCTGCGGCACCACCCCGCGGGCGAGCACCTGGAAACCGGCGCGGACGCGCCCGCACTGGTCGGCCTGACCCACTGGGCCAGCGAGTGGCCGTGGTGCGGTCAAGCCTCGGCCGTCCTGCGGGACGCCTTTGCGGGTAACGTCAACGTTCACGTGTCCGCGCGCCGAACCGATCCGTGGACCATCCGTGCGTAATCCGAGGGAGTACCAGTGAAGGCAGAGCCAGCCGTCCAGCGTCAGCTGCTCGAGCTCGCGAAAGTGGATGCCGAGCTGTCCCGGGTCGAGCACCGCCGCCGCACCATGCCCGAGCTCGCCGAGATCGAGGGCATCCAGAAGACCCTGCGCGAGCTGCGCGACACGGCGATCCGGCACGAGACCGCCGCCTCCGACCTGGACCGCGAGATCGCCCGGCAGGAGAAGGAGATCGAGTCCGTCCGCGCCCGCGAGGACCGCGACCGCAAGCTGATCGACGGCGGCACCCTGCCCGCCAAGCAGGTCGCGGACCTGCAGCACGAGCTGGAGACACTGGCCCGGCGCCAGAGCGCGCTCGAGGACGACCTGCTGGAGCTGATGGAGCGCCGCGAAGCGCTCGGCCTGGACGTGCAGCGCACCGGCGCCGAGGTCGACAAGACCGAGCAGGCGCTGGCCGACGTCGAGGGCCGCCGCGACGAGACGCTCAAGGACCTGGACACCACGAAGGCCCGCCGCGAGGAGGACCGCGCCAAGCTGGTGCCGCGGTTCCCGGAGGGGCTGCTGAAGCTGTACGAGCGGGTCCGCGCGCACAAGGGCATCGGCGCCGCGCTGGTGCGGGCCCGGAAGTGCCTGGCCTGCAACATGGAGTTCGACCGCAACACCGTGTCCGAGCTCAAGGCGGCCGCCGAGGACGAGGTCGTGCAGTGCGAGAACTGCGGCGCGATCCTGGTGCGGACGGTGGAGTCGGGCCTGTGAGAGTGGTCGTCGAGGCCGATGGCGGTTCGCGGGGCAACCCCGGGCCTGCCGGGTACGGGGCCGTCGTCCGCGACGCCGTGACGGGCGCGGTCCTGGCCGAGCGCCAGGAGGGGCTCGGGGTGGCGACGAACAACTTCGCCGAGTACTCGGGCCTGATCGCCGGGCTGCGGGCGGCCGCCGAGGCGGGCGCCACCGAGGTGGACGTCCGGATGGACTCGAAGCTGGTGGTCGAGCAGATGTCCGGCCGCTGGAAGATCAAGCACGAGGCGTTGAAGCCGCTCGCCGAGCAGGCGCGTCAGCTGGCCGCCGGGTTCGCGGCCGTGCGCTACGAGTGGATCCCACGCGCGGAGAACGCACACGCCGACCGGCTCGCCAACGAGGCGATGGACACCCAGGCGGGCAAGAGCGCGGGCCCGGAGCGCACGACGCCGCAGAAATGGACCGGCGCGCAGGGCACCCCGACGCGGATGATGCTGCTACGGCACGGGCAGACCGCGATGTCGGTGGACCGCCGGTACTCGGGCCGCGGTGACGTGCCGCTGACCGAGCACGGCCTGCAGCAGGCCGCGGCTGCCGCGAAACGCCTCGCCGCGCTGCCGGACCTCGGCACGGACACCGCGATCGTGACGTCCCCGTTGACCAGGGCGAAGCAGACGGCCCAGTCGGTCGCCGACGCGCTCGGCGCCCGCGTGGAGACCCACCCCGGCCTGCTGGAGACCGATTTCGGCGAGTGGGAGGGGCTGACCTTCACCGAGGCCGCCCAGCGCGACCCCGAGCTGCACGGCCGGTGGCTGCGCGACCCGTCGGTGCCCGCGCCGGGCGGGGAGAGCTTCGACGAGGTGCACCTACGGGTCCGCCGCACGCGGGACGAGCTGGTCGAGAGCCACGCCGGCCGGACGATCATCGTCGTCAGCCACGTCACCCCGATCAAGTCCCTGCTGCGGCTCGGCCTGGACGCGGGGCCGTCGTTGCTGTTCCGGCTGCACCTGGACCTGGCGTCGCTGTCGATCGTGGAGTTCTACCCGGACGGCAACGCGTCGGTGCGCCTGGTCAACGACATCTCGCACCTGGCCTGAGCCTCACGGCAAGGCGGGCGCCGCGGCCCGCAGGCGCGCGGCGTCCCGGCCGGGTGGCGCGCCGAACAGGCGGCGGTACTCCCGGCTGAACTGCGACGGGCTGTCGTAGCCGACGAGGTGCCCGACGCCGGCGACGTCGTCCGGCCGGGCCAGCAGCAGTGACCGCGCCTCCTGCAGCCGGATCCGTTTCTGGAACTGCAGGGGGCTCATCGCGGTGACCGCGCGGAAGTGCCGGTGGAACGCCGAGGCGCTCAGCCCGCACAGCCGCGCGAGCTCCGCGATCCGCATCGGCTCGGCGTAGTTCTCCCTGATCCGGCCGATCGCGCGGCCGACGAGGCTCAGGCTGCTGTCGGCGAGGCCGATCTGACGCAGCGTCGGCCCGCACGGGCCGGTGAGCAGCCGCCAGAGGATCTCCCGCTCGATCAGCGGGGCGAGCACGGGCACGTCGGCGGGCCGGTCGAGCAGCCGCAGCAGCCGGGTCACGGCGTCGAGCAGGTCGGCGTCGGCGTCGCCGGTGTCGATGGCGGGCCCAGCCGGGGCGCGCGGGGCGGGCGCCTCCAGCAGCAGCGGCGCGATCGCCGACGGCCGCAGCACCAGCCCGGCGCCCAGCGACGGCGCCTCCAGGAACCGGCCGGTGACCGGCAACGCGGCGGTGACCAGCAGGAACTGGCCCGCCCGGTACTCGAACACGCGGTCGCCCAGCAGCAGCCGTTTCCCGCCCTGAGCCATCAGCACGAGCAGCGGTTCGGTGAGCGAGTGCTCCGGCTCGGTGGTGTCCACCCGGGACAGCAGCAGGCCGTCGACCGGCGTCCGCAGGTCCGGGCGGGCGTGGGCCGCGATGAGGTCGCGGATCTCGTCGAGCACCCCTCGACGGAACCACCCCGGCCGAGGAGGCACAAGCCCGATCCGGGCGGAGTCGAGAGGATCGTGCAAGAGCCCGCGCGGATCGGTCTACCTGGCACCGGCTGCCGCGGGCTTCGATGGGAGGACCATCCGGACCGACACGAGGAGCACCTCCCATGCCGCTCGACCACTACCTCACCCTGGGCCGATCCGGGCTGCGCGTCAGCCCGTACGCCCTCGGCGCGATGACCTTCGGCGACGACCCCGGTGGCGCCGGGTGCGGCGTCGAGGAGTCGGAGAAGATCCTGGCGACCTACCTCGACCGCGGCGGGAACTTCGTCGACACCGCGAACTTCTACACGAACGGGCATTCCGAGAAGATCCTCGGCGACTGGTTCGCCGCCCACCCGGGACGCCGCGACCGCGTGGTGCTGGCGACGAAGTTCTTCACCAACATGCACCCCGGCGACCCGAACGGCGGCGGCGCCGGACGGCGGTCGGTGATCGCCCAGCTCGACGAGTCGCTGCGCCGCCTGCGGGCCGATCACGTGGACCTGTACTGGCTGCACAACTGGGACCGCCACACCCCGGTCGAGGAGACGCTGCGGGCGCTCGACGACTTGGTCCGCGCCGGCAAGGTCCGCTACGTCGGCTTCTCGAACACGCCTGCGTGGGTCACCGCGCAGGCCCAGACCACGGCGCTGCTGCGGGGCTGGACGCCGCTGATCGCGCTGCAGGTCGAGTACTCGCTGCTGGCGCGCACGGTCGAAGGTGAGATCGCGCCGCTGGCCGCCGACCAGGGCCTCGGGCTGGTCGCGTGGAGCCCGCTGAAGAACGGTTTCCTGTCCGGCAAGTACCGCCGGGGCGCCGCGCCGGCCGATTCCGCCCGGGCGGCCTTCGTGGGCGGTCCCACGGAGTCCGAGTACCCGGTGATCGAGGTGGTGGCTGCGATCGCCGAGGAGCTGGGCACGACGTCCGCCGCGGTGTCGCTGGCGTGGCTGCGGGCGCGGGGAGTGGTGCCGATCCTGGGCGCCCGGCGCTTGAGCCATCTGGAGGACAACCTCGACGAGGTCGCCTTGCTGCCGGAGCACGTGCGCACCTTGGACGAGGTGTCGGCCCCGGAGCTGGCCTACCCGGCCCCGATGCACGGCGAGCAGCGAGCGATGCTCCAGTTCGCGGGCACCACGATCGACGGAGAGCCCTCGACGGTGTACCCGCCACTGGCCCCCGGCACGGTGCGCTACTAGCGTGCTCAGGGGCGGAGGCAGCCGGCCGGGAAGGGCAGTGCGACCGCCCGCGAGCGCCGGATGCGCGGCCTTCACCACACGCTCGCTTCGCGCGACAGGTGGAGGCGCCCGCGGCTTCAGCGCTGCGGCCCACCGGCGCGCCGCGGAACGCACCGCCGAATCCGATCTCCCGGCCAGCCTGGAAGGCCTGCCGGTCCCGGCGGAGGCGCCGCGCGTGTCCACATCTGCGGAGCATGCAGCCGCGCAGGCCGTCCAACATCGTCGGAGGTTAGAGCACCAGCCACAGCGCGACGGTCGCCGCCGCGAGGCTTGCCGGCACCGTCGCCAGGCCGAGCCGCGTGAACTCGCCCAGGCCAGGTGCGTCCCGGCCGAGCACGCGGCGCCACAGCAGCGTCGCGAGCGAGCCGAGGTACGTGGCGTTCGGCCCGATGTTCACGCCCAGCAGCACGGCGAGCAGCACCCCGGGCGCGGGGTGCGGGCCGAGCGCCGCCAGCAGGATCAGCGTCGCCGGGAGGTTGTTGACCAGGTTGGCCAGCGCGGCCGCCACGAACGCCGCCAGCAGCAGCCCGCCGAGGCTCGCCGTGTCCGGCAGCAACGCCCGCAGCGGGCCGCCGAGCAGGTGGTCCGACACCGCCTGCACGACGATCGCCAGCCCGAGCACGAACAGGCTGAGCAGCGGGTTCGCCGCCACCACCAGCTGGCGCGGGCTGGTCTCGCGCCGCGCGAGCGCCCGCACCGCCAGCACGGCGGCGGCGATCGCGGCCACCCACCCCGGCGCGAGCCCGATCAGCGGCCCCACCCCGAACCCGGCCAGCGTCAGCCCGATGACGACCAGCGCGAAGACCGGCGCGGCCCGGTCGACGGCGGGCGGCTCCACGGACCCGGCCAGGTCGCGCCGGAAGAACCACCCGAAGACCGCCAGCTCGACCGCGACGGTGACCAGCCACGGCAGGGCCATCAGCGCGGCGAACCCGGTGAAGGTCAGCCCGGACGCGGCGAAGGCCAGCAGGTTGGTCAGGTTCGAGACGGGCAGCAGCGTGGACGCCGAGTTGGCCAGGTGCGCGCACGCGTAGACGTGCGGCTTGGGCGGCAGGTCGAGCGTCCGCGTGGTGGCCAGGACGACCGGCGTCAGCAGGACGACGGTCGCGTCGAGGCTCAGCACCGCGGTCGTGCCCGCCGCCGCCGCGAAGGTCAACGCCAGCAGCCGTCGCGGACGGCCGCGGGAGGCGGTGGCCAGCCGGGCGCCGAGCCACCGGAACACACCCTCGCGGTCGGCGAGGTCGGCCAGCACGAGGATCGCCGCGAGGAACCCGAGCGTCGGCGCCATCGCGGTGACCTGCGCCAGCGCTTCACCGGGCGAGACCAGCCCGATGGCGAGCACGACGAGCGCGGCGGGCACGGCGACCAGCGCCTCCGGCAACCCGCGCGGGCGCGCCATGGCGAACCCGAGAACGGCGGCGAGCGCTCCGAGACTCCCGACCGCCGCGACCACGCCCTCAACGCTAGCGGCTCCGCCCACGGGTGAAGGCCACCCCCGCGCCCGAGCGCTGCGGGGGTGGCCTTCCGGCAACAGGTGGCTACGTGTACCAGCTCGGCTCGGGGAGGCGGCCGTTCAGCGCGTAGTCCCCGACCTCCCGCCGCTTGTACGGCAGCGGGTCGTGCAGCGAGTGCGTGCGCAGGTTCCGCCAGAACCGGTCCAGCCCGTACTTCGTGGCGCTCGCCCGCGCGCCGGTCAGCTCGAAGATCTTCGTGCCGATCTCCAGCCCGGTGTCCACGATCCGCTGCTTGGCCGCGGCGATCAGCACCGCCACCTCGCCGCGCGCCTCGGGCGTCAGCTCCTCCCGCGGCGCGTGCAGGAGCGGCGAGATCGCCGCCCCGGCCCGGTCCACCAAGGCTTCCGCCGCCCACAGCTTGGCCTGCAGGTCGCCGTAGCCCTCCAGCACGTACCACTCCTCGGTGGCGGACGCCTTGTCGTCCCCGCCGTAGGGCCAGGCGCGGGTCCGCTCACGCGTGTAGGCCAGCGCCGACTCCAGCGCCCCCTGCGCGATACCGAGGTAGAAATTGGTGAACACCAACTGGATGGTGGGCACGTTCAGCGTGTTGTAGACGAGCGGCTGGAATTTCCGGTCCACGTATCCGGCGGCGTCCGACCACGGCACGCGCACGTCGGAAATGGTCACGCTGCCCGATTCGGTGAGCCGTTGCCCGATGTTGTCCCAGTCGTCGTGGAACACGATTCCCGGCTGTTTCGACGGCACGATCGCGAAGATGTGCTCGTCGGTCCCTTCCAGGACGCCCTCCAGCACGGTCAGGTCCGACACCTTGCTGCCGGTGGAGAACGACTTGTGCCCGTGGTAGACGAGCTCGTCGCCGTCCTGCGTGATCTTCAGGTCCGAGTCGCGCGGGTTGACCGCGCCGCCGAAGAAGAAGTTGTTCTTCGTGTACAGCTCCTCGACCGCGGCGATCTGCGCGTCGGTGCCGACCAGGCGCGCCGCCCACGCCCACAGGTAGTGGTAGCCGAGGAGCTGGCCGATCGAGCCGTCCGCCTTGGCGATCTCCCGGATCACCTGGTAGGCGGTCTCCCAGGTCTGCCCGCCGCCGCCGTGCTCGGCGGGCCCGAGCAGGGTGACCAGGCCGTGGTCCTTGAGCAGCTGGACTTCGGCGTAGGGCGTGTTGTTCGCACGGTCGCGCTCGACGGCGTCGACCGCCAGCTGGGCGGCGACCTCGCGGGCGCGGGCGATCCAGTCGGTCACGAGAAGCTCCCTACGGGCTCGGGGGTGGCGGCGGTGGCGTCGAGCTCCTTCTCGAGCTCGCGGATGACGGGCAGCACTTCGCGGCCGAAGTACTCGACGTCCTCGTGGTAGTGCAGGAAACCGAGCAGCAGCAGGTCCGCCCCGCGCCGCTTGTACTCCACCGCCCGGCGCGCGATCTGCTCCGGCGTGCCGATGAGCCCGGTGCGGAACCCGTCGTTGTACTGGACCAGGTCGGCGAACTCGGAGTCCGCCCACATGCCCTTCTTGTCCGATGTCGAGCGCCCGGCCTGCTGGACCGCGGACCGGAAGCCCTCGACGGCCTGGACGTCGGCCTTGTCCACGATCTCGCGCAGCACGTCCCGCGCCTCGGCCTCGGTGTCCCTGGCGATCACGAACCCGTTCAGCCCGAACCGCACCGCGTGGTTGTGCTCCGCCGCGTAACCGCGGACCTCGGCGACCTGCTCGCTGAAGCCGTCGAAGTCCTTGCCGTTGCTGAAGTACCAGTCCGACACACGGCCGGCCAGCTTGCGCGCGGCGGTCGAGTTGCCGCCCTGGAACACCTCCGGGTGCGGACGGTCCGGTGTGGACAGCGGTTTGGGCTTGATGTCGAAGTCGTGGATCCGGTAGAAGTCGCCGCGGAACTCGGCCGCGTCGTTCGTCCACAGTTCCTTGAGGACGCGGATGAACTCCTCGGACCGCCGGTAGCGTTCGTCGTGCTCCAGCCACGGCTCGCCGAGGCCGGTGAACTCGTCCTTGAACCAGCCGCTCACCACGTTCACCGCGGCCCGGCCGCCGGACAGCACGTCCGCGCTGGCCACGAACTTCGCCAGCACCCCGGGGTGCCACAGTCCGGGGTGGACGGCCGCGATCACCTTGAGCCGCTGGGTCGCCAGCAGCAGCGCCAGGCTGAACCCGGTGGACTCGTGCTGATAGGCGGCGCCGTAACTGGCGGTGTAGCGGACCTGGGTGAGGGCGTACTCGAATCCGTTGTTCTCGGCGAGCACGGCGAGCTCTCGGTTGTAGTCGTAACCCCAGTCGGTGCGTTGTTCGATGCGGCTGGTGACCAGTCCGCCACTGACGTTGGGCACCCAATATGCGAATTTGAGTGGTGCGGGCATGAAGGCTCCACAGAAATGGTTTCGGGAATTGTGCGTCGACGGCCGCGCGATCTGATTCCGAGTAAAGCGGCGGGCAGGGGGAGGGGCAACCGACGTCCACGGCGTGGGAACGGTTACCCTGAGTGGGCGGACGAGTTGGCCGGGCGGTCGCGAGGGGTCACTCCCTCGAGGAAAGTCCGGACTCCACAGGGCAGGGTGGTTGCTAACCGCAACCCGGGGCGACCCGCGGGACAGTGCCACAGAAAACAGACCGCCCCGGCTTCACCGCCGGGGTAAGGGTGAAACGGTGGTGTAAGAGACCACCAGCACCCCGGGTGACCGGGGTGGCTAGGTAAACCCCACCCGGAGCAAGGCCAAGAGGGCGCCGCGAGGCGCCTGCGCAGGCGATCGAGGGCGGCCCGTCCGATGCCTGCGGGTAGGCCGCTCGAGCCTGCCGGCAACGGCAGGCCTAGATGGATGGCCGCCGCCGCGGTTCCGGCCGCGGAACAGGATCCGGCTTACAGGCCAACTCGTCCGCCCCTTTCCCGCCGGCCCGCCGGTGGCCTACGGTCGGGCTCGTGGATCACGCAGAAGCCCGCGACGTCGCGTTCCGGTGCCACCGGGTGCTCGAACCGCTGCACTCGTTCGTCTACTTCGCGCCCGAGGCGGAGCAGGAGCTGACCGCGACCGGGCTGCGGCCCGGCCGGATGGGCTACTTCGCCAGCCGGGCCGCGCCGATGGGCCCGGTCGGCGCGGGCGTCGTCGCGGCCACGTTCTACAACTTCAACCCGGAGCTGGTCGCCAGGCACATCCCGCGGGCGTGGACGCTCGCCTCGCCGGGGCGGATCCTGGAGGCCCGGCTGGCCGCGGCCGACGCCGGGCTGCGCCGCGTGCTGGGCGAGGAGCTGATCACCTCGCCGCGGCTCGCGGAGGCGGCGGAGCTGGCGCGCTCGGCGGCGTCGGTGTTGAGTCCGGAGGGGCGCCCGTTGTACGCGGGGCACGCGGAGCTGGAGTGGCCGTCGGAGCCGCACCTGGTCCTCTGGCACGCGGCGACGCTGCTGCGGGAGTACCGCGGCGACGGGCACATCGCGGCGCTGGTCGGGCACGGGCTGAGCGGGCTGGCCGCGCTGATCACCTACACGGCGACCGGGAAGGGCTTCCTGGAGCCGGTCGCGAAGACGACGCGCGGCTGGTCTGATGAGCAGTGGGCCACGGGCGTCGAGCAGCTGCGCGAGCAGGGCCTGCTCGACGCCGACGGCCGGCTCACGTCGGAGGGCGCCGTGCTGCGGCAGAGCATCGAAGAGCAGACGAACGCCTCCGCGACGGCCCCGTGGCGCCACCTGGGCGCCGAGAAGGCCGCGCGACTGCACGAGCTGGCCCGCGAACTGTCGCGGCACGCGGTCGCCCACGGCGCCTTCCCAGACGGAATCTTCGCGACGGCGCGGGCCTGAGCCCGGTCCGCGCCGCGTCGCGGGCGAGGCTTCCCGCCGCTACCAGCGGCTGAGGCCTGTCCCAAGCACGCTCACTCCCGCGCGGCTGCGCCCTGCTCACCGGCTGTGCGAGCTGGCGCGGCGGCCGTCACCTGTGGCGTCCTGCCGGGCGGAATCTTTGCGACGGCGCGGGCGTGCGCCCGGTCCGCGCCGCGTGGCGGGCGCGGCTTCCCGTGGGCGCCCGCGACCGAGGCAAGCCAAGCGGCTGCGTCCTGCTCACCGCACGCCCACGCGGCTGCGCGATCTGGCGCTCGAGCTGTTGCTTATTTCCCGGGTTGCGCACGCTGCCCCATCCAGCACTGGTGCGCGCCCTGCGCGGCGGGCCGTCGCCCACTGCGCTCACCTCCCGGATTGGATCTTCGCGGCGGCGCGAACCCGCCCCGGCCCACCCGTGGCCACGCCCCGGCGTCCCGCGGCCGCTGCCCGAGGCCGAGTGGCTTCACCCGCTCCGCCTGCTCCCCGCGCAGCCGCGAAGCAGTGGCCGACCGGCCGCGCCGAGCTCGCCTTCCCGGGTTGCGCACGCTGATCCCCGCGATTGCGGCAGGATGTCGCCACGGTGCTTCCCCAGAACAATCTCCGTGGCGGGGCCCAACCGCTCGCAGCCACGGCCGACGCCGGCCCGTAGCACCGCACCGGCGAAATCTCACCTTCCGTGAGAACGCAAGCGTTCGCGCTCGCCCTCCGTCACCGCGGCGCCCTCGGAAACTGCTCCCCACCCACCTGGCGCCGCGCTGCACATGTCGATCACCCGCTGTTCACCGCGCTCTCCGGACCACCGCGTCCCACCGCGTCCCACCGCGGCGCTCGCCACAGTGAGCGCTTACACCTGAGTCCACCCGAAAGTGCGTACCGATCACGGATCGTGAGGGCAAAACGGGTCCACCTGGGCGCTGCGTGACCGCGTTCGCCGGATCGAATGATCGACTCGCCCGGAGAAGTCGTCACGCCCGGGTACATGCCATGCGGCCGATCGGGGCATGCCACACTGTTGCTCGCGCCATCGAGGAGCGATACCGCACACCCAGAGTGAAGCGTGATTGCGCCTGTGGGTGAGTCCCTACCCACACTAGGAAATCCGGGTGCAGGGGGTTAACCCTGAGCGGTCTTGCCACGATGATGGAGGGCGACGAGTTCAGGAGAAGTGGCCGTACTGTGCCTGGTGTGGATGGACTGCCGTTCGACAGAGAGCGCTTTGACCGTCACAGCTTGTGACGCCATGATGGGCTAGAACAGACCGGACCGGACTTTCCGACCTCGTGGGCCTGCCCCGCGCCGACCCACCCGACACCCACACTCCTCGCACCTGGGAGTACGCGATGACCATGATGACACTTGTGCAGCAGCTGGCGCAGGGCGAGATCAGGACCCGTGGAGTCCAGCAGTGGCTCCTCGACAACATCATCCCCCTGGTCCTGCTCGCCGTCGCGCTGCTGCTGCTCTGGCTCGGTGGCGGCAAAGGCGACAACGCCGGCGTCATGCGCCGCCTGGCCGGTGTGGTGATCGCGCTTGCGATCGTCGGCCTCGCCGTGAGCGGGCTCGGCGTCAACGTCGGCGAGTGGATCGCCGGCTTGTTCACCAGCTGACGGCGCGGGGTAACGCGCGTGCGGATTCGAACCGATGACGAGGTCTACCGGGTCGACGCGGTCTGGCTCGGCCCGCCGAAGGCGACGTTCCCGTGGCGGGCCCGCTACGTGGCCTGGGGCGTCGGCATCCCGGTGTTCCTCGTCGTCCTGGCGGTGGAACGGCAGCTCGGCTTCGGGTTCGGCTTCTTCTCCACCGCGTGGGCGTTCGTCATCACGATCTTGATCACCCGGATGATCACCGCCAAGATCAGTCACGAGCGTCCGCTCGGAGCCGTCATGACGATGTGGCTGCGCGAGCTGCAGACGCCCCGCGAGAAGACCTCCGGAGAGGGCGGTGCGGTCACGGCCACGAAGATCCGCGTGCGGAACCAGCGGCCGCTGCCCAAGCACAAACGGCACCTCGCCGCGGCGGGGTCGCATCCTCACCACCAGACAGCACGACCGCGTGGCGCGCGCTCTTCGGCGCCACGGTAGGAGGTAGAGGTTGTTCGGAAGCGGCGGACGCCGGAAGGCCGGGAAGTCCGACCCGAGCGGGGCTGCGCAGTGGCCGCCGCAGCCGGGTCGCGCCCCCGGCAAGCAGGGCCGCCGGCTCCCCGGTGAGCAGGCGATTCCCAGCTATACCCCGTCGATCTCCCTGCGAACCATCGACGGGCACCTGGTGCGCACCGAGAACGAGGTCTACGCCTGGTACCGGCTGGCGCCGCAGCGGTGGTCGTTCCGGTCGGACTCGCAGCGGCGCGACCTCATCGCCGCGATCGCCGGCCAGTATGCGGAGCTGCAGGGCCGCTGGCTGCACCTGCGCGTCACCACCCGCCCGTACCCGATCCGGATGTGGGCCGAGGCGCACGTCCACAACGCCATCCGCCGCCCGCCGGACGTGCCGGGCGCGCTGTCGTTCGACGACTACCTGATCGGCGAGCAGCAGCAGCTCCTCGGCCGGTCGATGGCGGAGAAAGAGGTCTACATCGGGGTGCAGGTGCAGACCCGGCGGGTCGTCGACCGCGCGGTCGAGCGCGCCGCCCCGCTGCTCCGCCGCATCCTGCCCGAGGCCGTCGACGCCGAGCTGGCCGCGCTGGACTCCGAGGTCGAGCACCTGGACCAGGTGATCGGATCGTCCGGCCTGGAAGGCCGCCCGGTGCACGCCGAGGAGATGTCCTGGCTGATGCACCGCTCGTGCTCGCTCGGCCTGCCCGCGCCCCGGCACCTGCCCGCCGTGCCCGGCGCGGCGTGGGAGCCGGAGGACCTGGCCAGCTTCACCGACGCGGCGGATTTCCACGCCGAGCCGTACGCCCCGACCCTCACGGTGCGCGGCCGCACCGGGTCGAACGCCGGGGTGCAGCGGCACCTCGCGGTGCTGACCGTCGGGCAGATGCACGGCCTGCAGATCCCCGAGGTCGACGACCCGTGGGTGCAGCACGCCGACCGGCTGCCCGCCTCGGTGGAGTGGTCGGCCCGCATCTACGTGCGCCGCCCCGAGGAGGTGGCCGGCGAGCTGCAGCGCCAGATGAACAAGGTGCGCTCGCAGGTCAAGCACTACACCGACGAGCACGAGCTGGAGCCGCCGCAGTCGCTGGCGCGGCAGGCGACCCGCGTGCTGGAGATCGACGACGAGATGACGTCGGGCTTCACGGCGCTGGCCACGCGAGTGCGGTCGTGGTGGCGGCTGGCGGTGTCCGGCGACAGCGAGCGCGAGGCGCTGCGGCTGGCCCAGCAGCTGCTCGACCTGTACAAGCCGAAGATCGCGATCGAGCACCCGGAGGCGCAGTACGCGCTGGCGCGGGAGTTCATCCCGGGCGAGCCGCTGTCCTCGTCGGCGTACATGCGCCGCGGTTCGGTGGTGTGGGCCGCGGCGGCGGTGCCGACGGCGACGGCCGAGGTCGGCGACCGGCGCGGCATCCTGCTCGGCGAGACGGTCACCGCGACCCGGCGCCCGGTGGCCTGGGACCCGTGGATGGCGCAGGAGATCCGGGACGGCTCCGGTCTGACCGCGATGGTGGCCGGTCTTGGTGGCGGCAAGTCGTTCCTCGGCGGCGGCATCGTCTACAAGACGCTGCGGGCCGGGGCGCACTGGACGCTGCTGGACCCGTCCGGCCCGCTGTCCCGGTTGTGCGACCTGCCGGAGATCCGGCCGTACGCGCGGCCCATCAACTTGCTGAATGCACAACCCGGCATCCTGAACCCGTACCGCGTGGTGGCCGAGCCGCTGCTCGAGCACTTCATGGACGAGGAGGACCCGGAGCGGGCGTGGCGGCGTGAGCGGGCGCTGGCCGGCGCGACCCGGCGGCGGCTCGTGCTGGACGTGCTCACCGGCGTGCTGCCGTATGAGGTCGCGCGGATGCCGCAGAGCCGGATCGTGCTGCTCCGGGCGGTGCGTGCCGTCGGCGGCCGCTACGACGCCGACCCCGGCCAGGTGATCGACGCGCTGCGCCGGGACTCCAGCGAGCACCACGAGCACGCGGTGGTGGTGGCGGACTTCCTGGACGAGATGCGCGAGCGCATGTCGCTGCTGATCCCGGAGAACGACGCCGACCCGTACTCGGAGACGCGGGACGACCGGCTGACGGTGCTGACGATGGCCGGGCTGACGCTGCCGAAGGACGGCGTGGGCCGCGAGCACTGGACCGACGCCGAGGCGCTCGGTGTCGAGATGCTGAACCTGGCGGCGTGGCTGACGCAGCGGTCGGTGTACGAGAAGCCGAAGGACCTGCGCAAGGGCGTGTGGATCGACGAGGCGTTCTTCCTGTCCGAGGTGCCGACCGGTCGGGTGCTGATGAACCGGTTCGCGCGTGACTCGCGGAAGTGGAACGTCCGGGTGCTGCTGTCTTCGCAGATCCCCGCGGACTTCCTGAAGATCCAGGGTTTCGTCGCGCTGCTGGACTCGGTGTTCGTCGGGCGCCTCGACGACGACGAGGCGCAGGCCGACGCGCTGCGGCTGTTGAAGGTGCCGGTCGGGGTCGGGTACGAGCAGGTGGTCGCGTCGCTGGGCAGGCGGCCCGGCGCGCAGCGCGGCCTGGAGCGCGACCGCGAGCCGAGGCAGTTCATCTTCGGCGACGGCGCCGGTGGCGTGGAGCGGATCCGGGTGGACTTCTCCGGGCCGCACCTGGCCCACCTGCGCGCGTCGCTGGACACGACGCCGGGTTCGAAGGACGCCCTGCCCGCGGACACGCACGCCCGGGACGCGGAGGCGCCGCGCGAGCAGCAGCACGTGGCGGCCCCGCCCCCGGACGACGAGCTCGAGCCGGACCTGGAGCTGGCCGCCGAGCGCGACCTGGGGCTCACGGAGGAGCAGATCCTCGCCGAGGACGTGCCGGGCTCCGGGAGTTCTGCGGGCTCGGACGGCGCCGAGGGCGAACGAGCCGGTGCGGGCAAGCGCGGCGGCTGGGACGCCGCATGACGCTCGTGACGATCCTGAGCGTGCTAGCGCTGGCCGGTGGCTGGCACGCGCTGCGGAGGGGCTTGAAGAACCGGGGCGGCCGGCGCAAGAGACCGTCCCGGTGGGCGGCCGTCGTGGCGGTCGCACTGCTGATGGGCTTCCAGACGACGGTGATGGCGCCGTCCGCCGCCGCGGCGGCGTGTGGTGAGGCGCCGAATCCCGAGCGGCCCGGTTCCGGTCTGGTGGGTGCTCTCGACCCACCCGCCCGGCACGGTGAGAACGGCAGCGCCTACCTGGACTACAGCTACGCCGGGACGGTCTGGTACGTCTACCAGACCGACTGCGGACCGTTGTCCGGCATCACGAACCCGAACACGACCATCGACACCTGGGCGGGCAACCAGCTTTTCAACATCGGCAAGAACATCGTCGGTGCGACGAACTCCCTGCACTACACGGTGATGGAGGGCGGGCTCCTCAACCCGATCTACAACGCGGTGAAGTCGGGCGCGGAGAAGGTCTACAACAACGTCTACGCGCAGCTCTTCGGCTTGTTCGCCCTGGTGCTCGCCATCATGATGTTCCGCAACATCTGGCGTGGCGACCTGTCGACGGTGAGCAAACGCGGGCTCTACGCCCTCGGTGCCGTGTGGCTGGCGGCCTCGTCGATGGCGATGTTGCAGTACTTCGACCCCATCGACCGGGCCATCGTGCAGACCAGCACCAACATCCAGGCCGGGTTCGTCGACAACTCGGGTGACCGGATCGTCCGCGAAGTGCTGCCGACGGACCTGTACAACCAGGTCATCTACAACAACTGGCTGCGTGGCGAGTTCGGCGCGCCGGACGCGCCGCAGGCGCAGCAGTTCGGGCGCCCGCTGCTCGACGCGCAGGCCTTCACGTGGACGCAGATCCGCAACGGCGACGACGCCAACCAGGGTGTGGTGGACGCGAAGAAGGCCGCGTACAAGAACATCTCCACGCAGCTGGGGCCCGCGACCCAGTACTTCACGGGTGAGGGCGGCAGCCGGACGGGGTCCGGGTTCCTCGCACTCGGCCAGAGCCTGGTCTACGCGTTGTTCCAGCTGCTGGCCAAGGCTTCGGTGCTGCTGGCTCAGGTGCTGATCCGGCTGTTCGTCCTGACGGCGCCGTTGATCGGTCTGGTCGCCCTGGTCCACCACGACATCCTGCGCCGCGTAGCGCGGTTGCTCGGGGCGGTCGGTTTCAACCTGCTCGTCCTCTCCGTGCTCGCCGGCGTGCACGCCCTTCTCCTGCAGGCGATCTTCGCCGCGGGGAACTCGCTGTCGATCCTCACCCAGATGGTCATGGCGGGCCTCGTGACCGTCCTGCTGTTCCTCGTCGGCAGGCCCGTTCGCCGTCTGTGGCAGATGGTCGAGATGTCCGTCGGCATGGTGGGGTCCTCCATTCCGGCCCCGAGCGGTGGCCTGTTCAGCCGCTTCCGGAAGAAGCAGGGGCCGACCCCGCAGGACGAGTTCTGGGAGAGCGTCCGCGAGGGCGAGGAGAGCGAGGTCGCCAGTCCGACCGGGTCGGCGGGCCGCGGGCGTCCCGAGGCGACCGTCTTCGCCACGGCTCAGCGTCTCGACGGCGCCGGCGCCATGGCCGCCCGCCCGGCCGCCGCCTGGTCCGGCGCGCCCTGGCCCGGTGGTGGGCCGGCGCTGCCGGGACACGCCAGGCCGGGCCTGCCCGCCGGCGGCGGCCACCAGCCCGCGTATGCCGGCTACACACCGGAGGGCGCGGACCCGGACGCGTTCGTCTACTCCGCGCCACCCGGCACCACCCGCCGCGCGGATGGCTGGATGCCGCCCGTCGCGCAGCGGCCCAGCCGCCGCGTCGACACCTCGCCCGTCTACGACCGCGGCTGGGACGAACCCGACCCCGTCGTCGTCCCGTCGCGCATCTCGCGGCCGGGCATGAGCGCCACCCCGGCGCAGCGGCCGGAACCGCGCCGCGCCGGGCAGGAACTCGTCGGCGGCAAGCCGGTCCACGTGCTGTACCGGCCCTCGCGCGGGCTCGAGGTGCGCGACGACTCCCGTGACACCGACCGGATCGTGCGGTGATGTAGATGCCGATCCGCACCAACCGCGGCCGCGCCGCCGTCTACCGCCGCATCTGGGGTTTCCCGCTGCGCTCGCCCGCCCACCTCGTCGGCACCGCCGTCGCGGTGATCGCGTTGATCGTGGCCATCGGCATCGTCGTGCCGCAGCTCCTCGGCAACCCGAACCGCTCGGGGCCGGAGCCGGTCCGCATCCAGGACCCCGGCGCGAGCAGCAGCCCGACCAGCGCGGGCTCCTCGCCGGCCCCGATGTCGACCCGGCTCACCGCGCCTCTGCTGCAGCCGACCTCCGCCGCGCCTGACCCGGCGGCCCTGCAGACCGCGAAGCAGTGGGCCACCGCGTGGGCGACCCACCCGGCAGGCATGACCAACGCGCAGTGGCTGGAGGGCCTCCGTCCACTCACGACGGAGGAGTACCTGCCGGAGATGTCCACTGTGGACCCGGCGAACATCCCGGCCACGAGGGTCACCGGCGAACCCACCGTCACGAAGTCCTACACCAGTTCCGTCGAGGTGCTCGTCCCGACGGACGGCCCGAAGCTGTCGATCACCGTCGCGAAGACCCCGTCCGGCTGGCTCGTCACCGGCTACGACCAGGCGAGCTGATCCATGCGGCTGGGTGTCCTCGTCGGCGTTCTCGTCGCCGTCCTCTTCGCAGGGGTCGCGACCGTCGGTGTCGTGACGAAGGTCGTCAGCGACCAGCAGCAGGCCCAGATGCAGGCCGCCTACACCAACGTCAGCTGCGACGCGGCGATCGGCCCGAGCGTGCCGGGTACCGACCAAGGCGCCGCGCAGGCCGCGAAGCTCAACGACGAGCAGCGCTACATCATCAGCCAGATCATCGAGATCGGCAAGCAGCGCGGCCTGTCACCGCGGGCGTGGCAGATCGCGATCCAGGCCGGCATGACCGAATCCGGCATGCGGAACCTGAACTACGGCGACCGCGACTCGCTGGGCATCTTCCAGATGCGCCCGTCGATGGGCTGGGGCACGGTCGCGCAGCTGCAGGACATCCCGTACCAGATCAACAAGTTCTACAACGTCCTGCTCACCGTGCCGGACTGGGACAAGCAGCGTCCCGGCGCGTCGGCGCAGGACGTGGAGCGGTCCGCGTTCCCCGAGCGCTACCACAAGTGGGAGCAGATGGCGGCCCACCTGGTCGAGAACCTGGGCCAGGTCGCGGACATGGTCGGCTGCGGTCAGAGCGCGGGCCTGGTGCTGCCGCCCAACAACGCCGCGGCCGCCGCGATCCAGTTCGCGCTGGGGGAGCAGGGCAAGCCGTACGTGTGGGGCGCGACCGGGCCGAACTCCTACGACTGCTCCGGCCTGATGCTGCGGGCCTACGAGGCGGCGGGCATCACGCTCAGCCGGGTGTCGCGGGACCAGTACAAGAACGGCGCGATGCTTCCGGTGCGTGACGCCCAACCCGGTGACCTGCTCTTCTGGGCGTACGACCCGTCGAACCCGGCGACCATCCACCACGTCGCGATGTACCTTGGCGACGGGAAGATCGTGGAGGCCCAGCAGACCGGCGTGCCGGTGCACACCCGGAAGGTCTCCTGGAACGAAGACGAGCTTGTGCCGCAGGCAGTCCGGCCCGGCGTGTAGAAGGTGGTGCCCCGTGGCGAAGAAGTTCGGTAAGCGCAACAAGAAGCCGGCGCAACTCAACGACCTGTTCGGCGCCCCGCCGCCCCCGCCGCGGCCGGGCCCGCCCGCGTCGAGCACGCCTCTCGCCGACTACTTGTCGCAGGGGTTGCCGGGGGTGGACGAGGGTTACGTCGTGCTGCCGCGTTCGCTCGCGGAGTCGATGTCGCTGCCGTGGCAGCAGCAGATGGCCGGGTTGCTGTCGCAGTTCCACCAGACGCACCGGTCACTGTCCTGGCCGGTCTACCGCACCGTGCCGTCGCGCTACGAGAAGCTCGTCGACCTGGACGAGGAGCAGCTCGCCGAGGTCGGCTACCTGGTCGAGATCGACGCCGACGGCGACATGGTCTACCGCGAGCGCAGCGGGCGGAAGGTGGAGGAGCCGGAGAACACGACGGTCCTGGTGCCCTGCCTCGACCCGATCCCGCCGCGCGGGCAGGCCCGCCGTGAGGCCGCGGCGCCCGCCCCGGACCCGGACGCCCCCCGCGCCGCGCCGATGATCATCCCGCCCGCGCCGGTGTGGCGGACCACGCCGACCACGCCGTCACCCGAGGTGCCGCCGCTGCCGGAGCCGCCGAAGAAGCTCGCCGCGCCACGCACGCCACCCGGAACAGGCCCGGCCGAGGCCGCTCCGGCCGCCGCGCCGGCGGGAGGCGCGATGCCGGGCACGCCCGGCCCGGCTGCGCCCGACGCCGGTCCGGGCGCTGTGCCTTCGGGAGCTGCGATGCCAGGCACGCCCGGCCCCGCCGCCCCCGACGCCGGTCCGGCCGCTGCTCCGGCTGGAGCCGCGACGCCGGGTCAGGCCGCGCCGCCCGGAACCGGGCCGGCCGCGCCCGAGGCCGGCCCAGCCACGCCGGCGGGTGGCGCGATGCCGGGCCAGGGCACGCCGCCCGAGCAGCGCGTGACGGACCCGAAGGCCTGGCGCACGATGGAGCCCCCGGAGGAGCCGCCCCGGTTCACAAAGCCGCTGCCCCCGCAGCCCCAGCCGACCCCCGCGGCCGGCATCCCGCTCACCAGGGCCACCGACCCGGAGCCGACGCCGCCGCAGGGCACGCCGCAGGTGAACCGCGACTGGTTCGAGCCGGACAACCCGGAGCACGAGTTCGGCCCGACCGGCCAGCCGACGGAGCTGCCGTACCGATACCGCCCCTGACCGACTAGCGGGCGTGTAGCCGCGCCCGCTAGCACCACGGCGCCGGCTCCGGCGACTGTGCCGCGCCGCGAAGCTGCGTCGACTACCACCATCGCGCTGGGTGCGCTCACTGCCGTGGCTGTGCTGAGGTGCGGAGTCGCACAGCTGTCACGGCCGTGCAGTGCCGTGCGGAGCACCGATCGCGCTGACTGCTGCAACGGGTCTGCCGACCCACTACCACGACCGCGCCCAGCCGCGGAGCGCTGCTCGTCACAGCGCCACGGTGCATTTTTCCGACGCCGCCTGTTGCACGCCGTACTACTTTGGAGTGAGTAGGGCAGCGTGACGGGGGGTTGACGGTGCGTGATCACCTGAACTCGGTGTCGGGAGCGGTCGAGGGCGCCGTGGTCCAGGCCCGCTCGGTGCACGGCAACGTCTACATCTCGCAACCCGCGTCGATCTCGGTCGTGCCGCGGCAGCTCTCGCCACCGCCTGCCGGGTTCGTCGGCCGCGACGCGGAACTGGCCCTGCTGGACGAAACACCGGCCGAAGGCGGTGTCGTCGTGCTCAAGGGGCCGGGCGGGGTCGGCAAGACAGCCCTTGCGCTGGCCTGGCTCGACCACGTCCAGCACCGCTTCCCCGCCGGGCAGCTGCACGGTGAGCTCGCTCTCCCCACAGGTGAACCGGTGGCGCCGGAGGACGTGCTCGGCCAGTTCCTCCGCGCGCTCGGCGTGCCGGCCGCGCAGGTCCCGGCCGGGCTGGCCGAGCGGACCGCGCTGTACCGGTCCGTGACGGCAGGCAAGGCGCTCGCCGTTCTGCTCGACGACGCGGTCTCGGCCGCGCAGGTCCGGGTGCTGGTCCCGGTGTCCGGTGTCGCGGTCGTGACCACGCGCCGTGCGCTGCTCGGACTCCTCGCCACCGGGGCGCGAGTGGTGCCGGTCGGCCCGCTCGCGGTGGAGGCCGCGTTGACGCTCCTGGAAGCGCGCATCGGGACCGCCCGGCTGGCGGAGGAGGAGGAAGCCGCGCGCGAACTGGTCGGCTTCTGCGGCGGGCTGCCCATCGCGTTGTGCGTCGTAGCCGCCAGGGTCGCGGCGCGGCCCCGACGTCCGTTGGCCCGGTTGGTGGCCGAGCTGGCGGACGAGCACGCCCGGCTCGACCGGCTGTCAGCGGAGGGGGACCTGTCAGTGCGTTCTACTTTGGACGGTGCGTACGACGATCTGCCGGAGGACCTCGGACGCCTCTACCGCGCCCTGGCCCTGCACCCCGGCGACGGCTTCGGCCCCGAGGTCGTCGCCGCGATGCTCGCCGTCGATGTCGGCACGGCTCAGGACGGGCTGGACGCGCTGGTCGACGCCAGCCTCGCCGAGGAGATCGAGGAGGGTTGCTACCGGCTGCACGATCTGGTCCGCGTGCACGCGCACGGCCAGGCGCTCGCCCAGGACAGCGAGGACGAGCGTGCTGGCGTGGTGCGCCGGATCGCCCGCTGGTACCTGTATGCGGCGCACCGGGCGAACCGCGTCGTGATGCCGGCCAGGGAGATCATCAGTTCCGGGCCCGAACCCGCGGAGTTCGCCTGGCCGCGCGCGCTGGCGCAGCACAACTCCGCACTGGACTGGCTGGAGGCGCACCGCGCCACCGTGCTCGCACTGGGGAGGGAAGCGCTGGGGCGGTCCTGGCCGCGGCTGGCCCTCGAACTGGCGGATGCGCTGCAGCCGTTGCTGAAACTGCACAAGCACCGCGCCGACATGTTCGCGAGCATCGACCTGGCACTGCGAGCCGCCGACGCCGATGGTGACGCCGCCCTGCGGGACCGAATGCGCAAACGACTGGCGCGCCAGCATCTCGCCCGCGGCGAATGGGAGGTCGCGCAGGCGCACGCGGTCGATCTCCTGCGTGGTAGCCAGGCCCGCGGCGACCGGCGCGGTGAAGCCGGCGCACTGAAGACCCTCGGCCTGGTCGCGGTCGAACGCGGTGACCTGACGGACGCGGTCACATCGTTTCGCTCGACGGCCGAGATCCTGCGCTCACTCGGCCGAAGCCGCGGTGAGGCCCTCGCACTGATCAATCTGAGCGAAGCGCTCGTGGGCCTGGGCCACCATGGGCCTGCGATCGAGGAGGCGAGCCGGGCGCGCCAGCTGCTGACGACGCTCAATCGGCCGGATCCGTACAACGTCGCCAGAGCTGTCGCCGCTCTTGGGCGAGCGCACCTCGCGGCCGGCGAAATCGGTCAGGCGCGCCCGCTACTCGAACACGCCCTGACCGCTTTCGCCGACCAAGGTGCCGACCACGAACGGGCCCGCGCGCACCAGCTGCTCGCCCAGCTGGCCCGCCGTGTCGGCGACGAGGACCAAGCCCGGCGGCACGACGACCTCGCCCAGACGCTGCTCGCTACGCGAGCGTGGTGATCGGTGGCAGGCCTGGCGACCGGCACAGTTCGGCCAGGAGGGCCGCATCGAGCCCGGGTTCCTCGTCGGGCCGGCCACCGACCTTCCAGCCTGCCGCCAGCACCGCCCGCCGCAGCGCCCGACCGGGATCCCCCGAGGCGAAATAGCCGTGTGTGAAGGTGCCGAGCAACGTGTCTCCGGCTCCCGCCATGAAGCGGACACCACGCGGGCTGACCGATCCGACGCGCCAGATGCGCCGGTGCGCCCTGAGCCCGAGGACAGCTCCATCCGCGCCGCATCCGACCAGGACCACGTCGGTTCCGTAGCGGGTCCACATGGCGCGGACCCAGTCCTCGGGGCTCATCGGAAGTTTTTCGTGCGAGCACGCCAGCACGTGCGCGCTGCGCATCCAGTCCCGGTTGTGCCGGGACTCGGCATCGTCCACCAGGTGGAGGTCCGTGACGATCGGGATGCCACGCTCGGTGGCGGCGGGGATGAGCGGACGGGTAAACCCGATGTTCGTCAGGATCGCTGCTGTGCAGCCGTCGGTTACAGCCCGCTCGAACCGCTCTGCGGGATACGAGAGGCGGGCCGTGCCGCGGAGGTCGGTGGCGCCACACCGGGTTCCGCCGCGGTCGTAAAGCACCATCGACCGGGGCTGGCTAGCGCACTGCAAGGTGGTGGGCCCGGCCAGTCCGTGGCGGCTCAGCCCCGACTCGGCCATCCGGCCCAGCAGGTCGGTGCCGACGAAGGTGGCGAGAGTGACTCGCTCACCGAGTCGCTGGAGGGTGCGGGCGACGGTCCAGCCGACCCCCGCGAGGCGGACGTCGATGTCGCCGGGGTGTGTCGTGCTGGACACGAGCGGGATGGGAAAGGACTCGAACTGGCGCGCCATCCGCACAGTGACCGCACCGGCGACGAAGATCATGACGTCACCGCCTTCCGGTGCGTCTCGCGAGCGTGTTCGCCGAGCGTCTGCCAGTTGATGCGTCCGCCGAAGACGGGTCTGACGACATGTGGAGCGTGCCCGCGCGCGGCGAGGAGCGCCCACTGACCGCTCTCGTGCCGGACCGCGACGACCAGGCAACCGGGGAAGTTGGCGAAGGCACTGCACAACTGCCAGGACGCCCGCGCCAGGGTGTGGGCCTCCAAGAGGAGGATGTCCGCGCATTGCAGACAGCAACGGCTCGCGGAACCAAGACGGGCGAGGACTTCGTCAGACACCGCGGCCTCCGTGGGTGCGCAGGGAAGCCGGCGCGACGGCCCGGTGCTTTCCGGGCACCGGGAGCCGCAAGAGGCGGTACATCTCTTCGCGGAGCAGCCGGTGTGCTTGTCCTGGCCGGGAGGTCAGCCGCTGCGCCACCTGCGGTCCCCAGTTCGCCGGTGGTGCCTGGTGGAGCTGCGGCTCGATCGGCTGGAAGCGCAGCAGGCGCGGCGCATGCCGGCCGACGTACGCCTGCGCGGACTCGTCGTCCAGCTCTCCGAGCGGGATGTCGGTGTGCAAGACCGGTTTGCCCAGCGCCGCCGCGTACACGGTTGTCGAGCCGTGATCGCCGATGACGCGGTCGGCTGCCACGACGACGGCCTTCCAGTCGGTCTCGGGTTCGATCAGCAACAGGCCGGCCGCGCGCTCTTCGGCCAGCCAGGCCTTCAGCTGGCGTCGTCCGTGACCGGCCCACGCTGCCGGGTGGACCATCGCCGCCACCCGATACCGATCCGGATCGAGTTGGCTCAGCAGAGTTCCGAGCAGTTCCGGATGCCGGCCGAACAAGGAGTGGCGCCCCCAGGTCGAGGTGACGAGGACCAGTTCCTGGTCGGGGCCGATGTCGAGCTCGCGCCGGTAGTCGTTCCGGTGTCCGGCGCTCGCGGCGAGCTGGTCGAAGCACGGATCGCCGGCGACCAGCGCGACGCCGGTCGCCTCCGGGCACTGCTCGGCGAGCACCGCGAGCTGGGCCTCGTGAGAGAGCACGATCGACGCCGGCACGACTCGTCCGGCCTTGACCAGGTGTTCCGGGCCGAGACCGTACACGCTGCGGCGACCTGGAGCTCCGGTTCCGGCCAGCGGGGTCTTCTTCGCGTGTCCCGCGCCGTGCGGCAGGACGAGCATCGGTGCGTGTACTTCGGCGATCCCGCCGTAGGCTGCCGCGAGACCGAGGTCGAACCGTTCGCGGACCGCCTGCTCCCACGGGATCTCCAGCGCCCCGGCGCTGCGCAGCAAGTCGCTGACGCCTTCGCTGAACACATCCGGCGCCTGGGTGAAGACGGCCTGAACCGCATGGTCCTCTTCGACCAAGCCGAGCACGTCGAGCAACCGCTGCCCGGTGACGATGGTGTGCACGACGACGAGGACCGTGCGGCAGCCACGGCGGGTCACCCAGCGGTCGGCGTCCGGCCCCACCGGCACGGCCGACCATCTTTTGTCGATCATCTCTCGCTCCCCTCTGCGATGGTGCGGTCCAGCATCGGGAGGGGCACGACCAAAACAGTTGCAACAACCGGGCAACGCATTGCTCGCCATTGCGCCGGATAACGATGGAGTATCGGAAAGAGGCGCGGTCGGCGGATCGTTGCCGCAGAGGTGACACTTCTTGTCGAGTGGGCCGCATCCGAACGGTGTGCGGGGGCGAATACCAATGGAATTTCGAATTCTGGGGCCGGTGCGCGTCAACGCGCCGGAAGCACTCGGTGAGCTTCGTTCGGTGAAGCGCCGTGGACTGCTGTCGATCGTGCTGCTGCACGCGAATCAGCGCATGCACGAGGAAAAGCTGCTGAACTGGCTGTGGCGGGACGAGGACGGCAGCGAAAACCTCGCGGAGTTGCGCCGGACCATCACGAAGGTCCGTGGTGTTCTGAGGCGCACATCCAGCCGTCCGGAACTGCGCCGGGAAGGTGAATTCCTCCGCCTCGAGGTGGACCCGGAGCTGGTCGATTTCCACGTCTTCCAGCGGCTCGCTCAGGAAGGCGCCGTCGCGTTGGAAAGGCGAGAGCACCGGGCGGCGGTGTCTCTTCTGGGCAGGGCACTGGAACTCTGGCCGGAACCCGTCGCCTTCGAAAACGTTCCGCTGTCCTGGGCGCGCCGGACCAGCGAACGGCTGATCGGACGCGAGCTGGTTCCCGCGTGCCGCAACTACTACGCGGCGCACCTCGCGCTGGAGCACCACGATCTCGTCGTTTCTCAACTACGCCAACGTTCGGCGTTGCTCGAGCGTGACGAAACGATCGCGGCCGTCTACGCCCAGGCGCTCGCCGTCGTCGAGGATGCGGACGCGGTGGCGGACTTCCGCGAGCAGTTCACCGACGGGTTCCGTGAGCAGTTCGGGACCGAGCCGAGCGAACGTTTCTTCGCGCTCTGCAGCCGGCTGATCGACGAGCAGCCGCCCGCTTCGGCGTACGGTCTTCCCGAGCCGCCCTGCCTGCTGCCCCGCGACGTTCCTGAGTTCGTCGGCCGGGAGAACCTCCTCGCCACGCTGGATGACTGGCTCGTCGCCGACGACGTACCAGCTGTCGCCGCACTGGACGGTCTACCTGGCGCGGGCAAGACCGCGATCGCTAAACACTGGGCGCGAACCCGGGCCGATCACTTCGTGCACGGCCAGCTCTACGCGGATCTCGAGGGCTTCGGTCCCGCGCGTCCGCTGGCTCCCTCTGCCGTCCTGGCCCGGTTCCTCACGGTGCTGGGTGTGCGCCAGGAGGATCTACCGCACACCGTCGAGGAACGGGTGATGTTGCTCCGGCACAAGCTCCGTGGCCGCCGGGTGCTCGTGGTCCTCGACAACGTCCGCGACGCGACGCACGTGCGGCCCCTGCTCGACGCCACCGCGCCGTGCTCGGTGGTGGTGACGAGCCGGAACAGGCTGGGGCTGGCGGATTGCCGACATCTGACGGTTCCCAGCATGTCCGCGCACGAGGCGATCGCGCTGCTGCACCGGCGGATCCGCGACGCACGGGCTAGGCGCGAGGTCGGCGCGCTGCGGAACCTCGCGCGCCTGTGCGATGGGCTTCCGCTGGGGCTGAGGATCGCTGCCGAATACGTGGCCGCGCGGTCCGACGTCGCGATCGGGGACCTGGTGGGTCAGCTCGGTTCCCGGCAACGGCTCCTGGACCTGACCAGTCCGGGGGACAGCGAATACCGAAGTCTGCGCGCGGTCTTCGCGTCGTCGTTCGCGCTCCTGCGCCCGGACGCGCAGAGATTGTTGCGCCTGCTCGGGATGCACCCGAGCGCGTCCGTCACCATCCCGGTGGCGGCGGCGATGGCCGGAACGCCGCTGACGGAAATCGAGGATGCCTTCGCGATCCTGCTCGGCGCACGGCTGGTCGACCAGAAGACCGTGGCAGGTTACCGGCTGCACGATCTGGTCCACGCCTACGCGGGCGACAGCGCGCGCCGCTACCTCGGTGAGGCGGAGCGACGTGAGGCCTTCGTGCGGATGGTGGAGTTCTACCGGACCACCGTCGACAACGCTGTGCGCGTGATCGCGCCATCGCTGACCGAGGTCCCGGCGATGGCGGTGCCGCCAGGCGTGACGCCCCTCGAATTCGCCGGCCCGGATGATGCGCTGGAGTGGTGCACCGAACAGCGAGCGCAGGTGCTGGCAGTCAGCCGGGTGGCCGCGGAGGAGGGGCTGCACGAACAGGTGTGGCGCATCATCGGCCGTTTCGCGGAGATCCTGAAGCGACACGGTGACCCGCGGGAAGTCGTCGAGGTGCACGAAGTGGCGCTGCGCTCGGCCCAGATCGCGGCGTCGCGACTGGGGGAGGCGATGCTCACGAACAACCTGGGTTCGGTGCTCCTCCGGGTTGAGGAGTTCGAGCAGGCGGAGATCGCGTTCAAGCGCGCGCTGGAGTTGAGCCGGGAACTGGGGGATGACCTCGGGTTAGCCGTCGCGTTGCACAACTCGGGTCACGCGGCGTTCCTGCGCGGGAACCTCGCGCGTGCCGGCCGGCTGTTCGCCGAAGGTCTCGAACTCTTCACCAGACTCGAGTTCGGGCCCGGCCGGTGCAAGGCTTACCTCCACCTCGGCGACATCGAGTGGCGGCTGGGCCGGCGCGACGCGGCGTCGCTCTGCTACCAGCACGCTCTGGCCATCGAACGCGACCCGGACGTGCTGGCCAAGCTGGCCGCGTTCCACCAGGAGGCCGGTGAGCCGGCAGTTGCCGCCGAGTACGGCCGGGAGGCTCTCCGCATGCACCGGGAGGCGCGGCACGAGCGGGCGACGTGCGGCGATCTGATCGTCCTGGCCAAGGCGCTGCACGACCTGGCTGACCACGAAGAGGCGATGAGTTGCGCGCGCGAGGCGACGGGGCTGGCTGAGGGCTGCGGGGACTTGCGGTCGAAAGCCGCGGCCCTGGAGTGGACGGCTGCTTGTGAGCAGGCGCTGGGGGCTTGGGACCGGGCGGTGGACTCCTGGACCAGCGCCGCGGACCTGTTCGAAGAACTTGGGGACAGCCGGGCGGCGCGGGTACGCGCCCGGCTGGCGGAGGCCGGCGCTGCCCGGGTGATGCCCGAACAGCGTCAGGCCGGAGACGGGTCAGTTGAGGATCTGCGTGATCTGCCAGCAGGCCGGAGCCATGACGAGCGTCGTGACGAAGGGCTTCGACCGGCTGAGCCGGATCAGGCAGCGGCCGAGGGCCGCGGTGATCGTCGTGATCATGCCGCACATTGGAGCACTGTGACGCGGTTTACCAATCCACGGGGCGTCCCTCCGGGGTAGCCCGATTGTGGGTACAATGGGTGTTTCCGCTACTCCTGATAGCACAGTGTTCAAGGCGCATCGCTCGCCGGTGTCGACCGGGTGACAGCGGGGCCGCTGGGTGCGAAGCTCGGTGCATGGCGAAGAGCAAGGACCCGAACCCGGACCAGGGCTGGTACTACAACACCCGCACCGGCGAGGTCGAGCACCTCGAGCGGTCGCGGTCCATCGACCTCCTCGGCCCCTACCCCGACGAGGCCACGGCCAAGCGCGCGCTCGAGATCGCCCGTGAGCGCACCAAGAAGGCCGACGAGGAAGACGCCAAGTGGCGCTGACGTGACAGGGCCCCGGACCGCAGCCGGTCCGGGGCCCTTCCGTCGGGAACCTCAGCAGTCGCGCAGTGCGGGGCTCTGGTTGCGCAGCTGGCCGGCCGGGGAGATGAACTCCCGGTACGCGTCGCTGTCCACGGCGGCCGGGCGGAAGGCCGCGACGCGGTGGCAGTTCTGGAACGCCAGCTTCATGCCGAAGTGCCGCTCCAGCCCACCGCGGATCGCGTCCGAAGCCAGCGCCCGCAGCAGCTGGCCCCGTTCCTTCTCGCTCGGCGGCGGGGTCGCGTGGTCGGCGAAGTCGGCGGCGCCGCCCTCGAGGTCCGCGGCCACTTCGCTGATCACCTGCCACGCGTAGGGCAGCGAGTCGCGCACGCAGGCGACGAACTCGGCGTCGCTCACCTCACCGGATTCGGCTCGGGCGAGCAGGTCGGCGGGTACATCGAGGGACATCTTGCTCCTTTCGATTTCTTCCTACGCCCCGGCCAGCGCTGGCGGGCCGGGCACGAACTCGGGGTCCACCTGCTCGGCCAGGTCCACTCCCGCGCGCTCGTTGCCCCACGACCGGGCGTTGCGCAGGTGGAACTCGACGGCCTGGCGGTGGAACTTCGCCCAGTCCCGCGGTGTGGCATCCACAGTGGACTGGATGGTGGCGAGGGCGTCCAGGTTGTGCGGCTCCAGCGCGGTGATCGGCCGCGCCCGGCCGCGCTCGGCGGCGCGCACGTGCGACGATCCGGACAGCCAGCACAGCAGGTCCGAACCCAGCTGGTCGCGCAGGAACTCGACGTCCTCGTCGTCGGTGACCTTGTTCCCGACCACCGCGAGCCGCACGCCGAAGTCACGCGCGTACTCGGCGTACTGCCGGTACACGCCGACGCTGCGCAGCGTCGGCTCGCAGACCAGGAACGTCACGTCGAAGCGGGTGAACAGGCCGGAGGCGAACGCGTCGGCGCCCGCGGTCATGTCCATCACCACGTACTCGCCCGTGTCGTCGACCAGGTGGTTCAGCAGCAGCTCCGCCGCGCCGACCTTCGAGTGGTAGCAGGCCACCCCCAGATCGTCTTCGGTGAACTGCCCGGTCACGCCCAGCCGCACCCCGGCGACGTCGCGGAAGCACGCCGCGAAGACCGGGTTGTCCTCGAACGGCCGCACCAGCCGCGAACCGCGCCCCGGCGGCGTCGTCTTGATCATCGCCTCGGCGCTCGTGATCCGCGGGTTGTCGCCGCGCAGCCAGTCCTTGATCAGGGGGAGGTGCTCGCCGAGCGTCGGCAGCGCGGCCGCCTCCTCCGTGGAGGCGCCCAGCGCGACGGCGAGGTGCTGGTTGATGTCGGCGTCGATGGCCAGTACGGGGTGGCCGGAACCGGAGAGATAAGCGGCGAACAGCGAGGTCAGCGTCGTCTTCCCGCTTCCGCCCTTGCCGACAAAGGCGACTTTCACAGTGTGCGCACCCTTCAGGTAGATGAAAACGATATCGCTTTTCGACGGTGTGCGGGCAAGATACACCCGTCCGGCTCAACCCCGAACGGGCGACCGGAACGGCCATACCGGGTTAGGGTCTAGGTGTGCCCCACGTCGTGACCAGCACGAACTCGGCGGACGGCGGGTTCGCCCGGCTGCGCGCCGAGTTCGAGCTGCCGGAGGACTTCGACCCGGCCGTACTGGCCGAGGCCGAGGGCGTCGTGATGGACCCGTCCGGACTGGCCGCAGACCGCGCCGACGCGACCGACCTGCCCCTGGTCACGCTCGATCCGCCGGGCGCGAAGGACCTCGACCAGGCCATCCTGATCGAGCGGCGCGCAGGCGGCTTCCGCGTGCACTACGCGATCGCCGACCTCGCCGCGTTCGTCGCGCCGGGCGGCCCGATCGACCGCGAGGCCCGCCGCCGCGGCCAGACCCTCTACCTGCCCGACGGCACCGTGCCGCTGCACCCGCCGGTGCTGTCGGAGGGCGCGGCGAGCCTGCTGCCGCGCGAGGTCCGGCCCGCCGTGCTGTGGACCCTGGACCTCGACCGCGACGGCGAACTCCTCCACGCCACCGTGCGCCGCGCGCTCGTCCGCTCCACCGACCAACTCGACTACGCGACCGAGGACCCGGCCGCGCCGCACCCGTCGATCGCCGCCCTGCCCGAGCTGGGCACGCTCCGCCGGGAACTGGCGGTGCGCCGCGGCGCGGTCGAACCGCAGCTGCCGGACCGGATCATCGGCGCGAACGGCGGCGACTGGGTGCTCGGCATGCGGCCGCGCACGAGACTCGAGGCCTGGAACGCGGAGATCTCCCTGCTCACCGGGATGGCCGCGGCGCGGATGATGATCGACGCAAAGATCGGCCTGCTGCGCACCTTGCCCGAGCCGGACGCCGAAACCCTCCACTGGCTGCGTGGCGCGGCCCGCGCGCTGGGCATCGACTGGCCCGCCGGGACGAGCGTGGCCGAGCTGCTCGCCGGGCTCGATCCGGCCCAGCCGGAGTCGATGGCCTTCTACACCGACACCACCCGCCTGCTGCGCGGCGCCGGCTACACCACATTCGACGGCGAACTGCCCGAGGTCGTCACGCACGCCGGCATCGGCGCCCCGTACGCGCACGTCACCGCGCCCATCCGGCGACTGGCCGACCGGTTCGCCACCGAGGTGTGCCTGGCCGTCAGCGCCGGCGACCCGGTTCCCGCGTGGGCCCGCACCGCGCTGACCGAGCTGCCCGGCCTGATGAGCGCGTCGGACCTGCTCGCCGCGCGGGTGGAGAAGGCCTGCCTGGACCAGGTCGAGGCGTGGATGCTGGCCGACCGCGTCGGCGAGACCTTCGAGGCGGTCGTCCTGCGGGCGGAGGAGAACCGCGCGGAGATCCTGCTGGCCGATCCGCCGGTGATGGCGCGGTGCGCGGGGGAGAACCTGCCGGAGGGCCGCCGCATCAGCGTCCGGCTCACCGCGGTGGACGTCGACAAGCGGAAGGTGTCGTTCGAGCGGGCATGAGCGACTGGACCGACGAGGAACGCGAGCTGGCGCAGCGCGTGCGCGACGGCCACGCGGTGGTCGTCAACGTGCGGAAGTCGGGCCCGCACAAGAACCTCGTGCCGTGGTTGGTGGAGCACGACCTGATCACCTACATCGGGCACAGGGGCAACCGGCACTCCTGGCCGGAGTCCGACTTCGCGAACCCGTTCGTCAAAGAGGGCAAGACCGACCGCGCCGCCATGGTGCGCCACTACCGCGAGTACCTGGACGGGCGGCCGGACCTGCTGGCCCGGCTGGACGAACTGTCCGGCCGGGCGCTGGGCTGCTGGTGCGTGCCGGAACCCTGCCACGGCGACGTCCTGCTGGCACACCTCGAAGGAGACCGATGACGCTGTTCGACGACCTCGGGGAGGACGTGCCGCTGCGTGGCACGCCCCGGCGCGTGGTCTCGCTGGTCCCGGCGCTGACGGAAGCGGTCGAGGCGACCGTGCCGGGCCGCATCGCCGGCGCCACCGACTACTGCACCCACCCGGACAGCCTGCAGGTGTCGCGAGTGGGCGGCTCGAAGTACCCGAAGGTCGACGACGTCCTCGCGCTGCGCCCGGACCTGGTGCTCGCCAACTCCGAGGAGAACCGCCCGGAGGACGTGGAACGCCTGCGCGCCAACGGTGTCCCGGTGTGGGTGATGGAGGCGCCGGCGACCGTTCCGCACGCGCTGGCGTCGCTGCGCCGCCTGCTGACCCAGGCGTTCGAGGTGTCCGAACCGGACTGGCTGGTGACCGCCGAGGAACTGTGGCGGGAGGCGGCGCCCGAGCGCGTGCGTGCCGTGATCCCGGTGTGGCGCAAGCCGTGGATCGTGCTCGGCCGGGACACGTTCGGCGGCGACGTGCTGCACCGCCTCGGGGTCGCCAACGTCTACGCCGACCACGAAGACCGGTACCCGCGCCCGAAGATCGACGAGCTGCGGGCGCGGTTCGCCGACGGCGCCGACCTGCTGGTGCTGCCCGACGAGCCGTACCTGTTCACCGACATCGACGGCCCCGAGGCGTTCCCGGACGTGCCGTACGTGCTGGTCTCCGGCCGCTACCTGACCTGGTACGGACCGTCCCTCGTGGACGCCCACCGCGAGCTGTCGGCAGCGTTCAGCGCCTGGTGACGAGCAGCGCGATCGGCGCGTCCCCGCAGCGCAGCAGCACCGTGTCCGCGTCGTGCACCGGCTGCGCGCCGCCGTTCCACCAGGACGCGATGTCCGGATCCCGCACCAGCGAACCGGTCGCCTGGCGGGCCGTGTTGGCGGCGATCACGCGGCCCTGCGCGTTGATCACCGCCGCCCGTCCGTCGACCCGCCGCAGCTTCGGCAGCAGCAGCCGCTCGAACTCGTGCACGAACACGTCCGCGCCGACGACCCCGGCGAACGCGCCGTCGCGCAGCACCGGGACGGTGAAGGTCAGCGTGTACTCGTCGGTGCACAGGTAGTCGACGTACGGCCCGGTGATGTGGCGGCGACCGGAATCCCGCGGCACGGTGAACCACGACTGCCGCGTGTAGTCCAGGAAGTGGTCGCTGGCCGGGTCGAGGCTGATGAACAGCTGCGCGGGCGGGCCGCCCGGCGTGCACGTCCACCATTCGAACCCGAAACGCTGGTCGGCGAGCGCGTCCGGGGCGGCGATGAAACCGGCGCCCACCACCCGTTCGCCCAGCGCCGCGAGCACGTCCGGGCGCAGCGCGTCCAGGTCGGCGGCGCGGACCGGGCCCGGTCTGCCGAGGATCGCGGTGGCCGCGGCGACGGCAGGCGCCAGCCGCCCGAAGACGCCCTCGACGATGCCGGACACCTCTTCGGCGATGTCCTCGCCGGCCAGCGTGTCGTTCACGATGCCGCCCCTGGTGTAGTCGAGGTGTCGAAGCTTAGGACCCGAGTAGGTCAAGATGCACCTCACCCAATCGGTCGATGGTGTCCAGGATGTGCTGCTCGGTCAGCTTGCGGGCGAGTTCGCCGTCGGCCTGGGAGATCGCCGCGGCGATGGCCCGGTGCTCGGTGCACGCCGTCACCGGATCGTGGTGCCCGAGCGGCAGCCACAGCAGCGCGCCCTGTTCGCTCTGCAACCGGATCTCCTGGTGCGTGAGGCGCGGGGACTGGGACGCGGCGGCGACCTCCAGGTGGAACTGCCGCTCGGCGCGGGCGGCCGCGGTGCCGGCCGCGCCGTCCATGTCCTCGGCGGCGAGCTGGAGGCGCGCGATGTCCTCGGTGGAGCTGCGCTCGGCCGCCAGCCGGGCCGCGGCGCCGGCGATCGCCACGTAGTCGTCGCCGATGTCCCGCAGCTCGCTGAGCGAGACCTCACGCAGGCGCGCCCGCCACGTCTCGTCGTTCTCCTCCGGCGGCGCGCAGACGAAGCTGCCGCCGCCGCGGCCTCTCTTCGTCTGCACCAGACCCTGCTGCCGGAGGGCCACCAGCGCCTCCCGCACGGTCACGGTCGACACCCCGAACTGCTCGGCGAGCTCGGCCTCGCTGGGCAGTTGCTCCTGGTCGGCGAGGACACCCAGCGTGATCGCGTCCACCAGCCGCCGGGCGACGAGCTCGGCCCGCCCGGTCTGGTCCAGGGGCGCGAACAGGACTGATCGCGCGCTGGGGGACGTCAACGGCCTTCGCATCGGGCTCCTTCTTTCGGGTACCGCCGCGAACAATCCTGCCTCAAAGACTTGTCCTATGAAATATGGTCTTATATGTTTTCCGGCCATCGGGGTGACCGACACCGCACCGTCCCCGCTGAGCCAGGAGCCTGCCCGTGCACCAGCTGAAGCACTTCATCGACGGCGAACCCGCGGATTCCGCGGACGGCGCCGTCGCCGAGATCATCGATCCGGTCACCGGACGGCCGTACTGCACCGCGCCGGTCGGCGGCGCGCAGGACGTGGACCGCGCCCTGCGTGCGGCGGCCCGGGCCTTCGAGCAGTGGCGCGAGACCACACCCGGCGACCGCCAGGCCGCGTTGCTGAAGATCGCCGACGCCGTCGAGCGCCGCGCCGAGGAGATCGTCCGCGTCGAGTCGGCGAACACGGGCAAGCCGCTGGCCGTGACCACAGCCGAAGAGATCCCCGTGCTCATCGACCAGTTGCGGTTCTTCGCCGGGGCCGCCCGCGCGCTGGAAGGCCGCGCCGCGGGGGAATACCTCACCGGGCACACCTCCTACGTCCGGCGCGAGCCGATCGGGGTGTGCGCGCAGGTGACGCCGTGGAACTACCCGCTGATGATGGCGATCTGGAAGATCGCGCCCGCGCTGGCGGCCGGGAACACCGTGGTGCTCAAGCCGTCCGACACGACGCCGGCGTCCACTGTGCTCCTCGCCGAGATCGCCGCGGAGTTCCTGCCGCCGGGCGTGCTCAACGTCGTCTGCGGTGACCGGGCCACCGGCAGGGCGCTGGTCGAGCACGACATCCCGGCGATGGTGTCGATCACCGGCTCGGTCCGGGCAGGCATCGAGGTCGCCGGCTCCGCGGCCGCCGACCTCAAGCGCGTCCACCTGGAACTGGGCGGCAAGGCGCCGGTGATCGTCTTCCCGGACGCCGACATCGACGACGCGGCCGAGACCATCGCGGGCGCCGGCTTCTTCAACGCGGGCCAGGACTGCACGGCCGCCACCCGCGTGCTCGTCCACGACGACGTGCACGACGAGTTCGTGGCCGCGCTGACCCGGCACGCGGAGGCGACGAAGACCGGGCTGCCGGACGACCCGGACGTGCTCTACGGGCCGCTCAACAGCGCCGCGCACCTCGCGAAGGTCGCCGGGTTCATCGAGCGGCTGCCCGCGCACGCGACCGTCCACACTGGCGGCAAGCGCGCCCGCGACGAGGGTTTCTTCTTCGAGCCCACCGTGGTCTCCGGTGTCCGGCAGGACGACGAGATCTCGCAGAACGAGGTGTTCGGCCCGGTCATCACGGTGCAGCGGTTCAGCGGCGACGACGAGGCGCTGGCCGCGGCCAACGGCGTCGAGTACGGGCTCGCGTCGTCGATCTGGACCGCCGACCACCGCCGCGCGATGCGCCTGTCCGCGAAGCTCGACTTCGGCTGCGTGTGGATCAACACGCACATCCCGCTGGTGGCCGAGATGCCGCACGGCGGGTTCAAGAAGTCCGGCTACGGCAAGGACCTCTCGCTCTACGGGCTCGAGGACTACACCCGTGTCAAGCACGTCATGACGGCCTGGTGATCGACATGTCGCCCAACCAAGCTCCCGCACTGGCCGAAAAGACCGCCCCGGCGGAGACCACGAGCGCGATCCGGCTGCGTGGCCTGCGCAAGGAGTTCGGCTCCGTGGTCGCCGTCGAAGGCGTCGACCTGGACATCGCGCAGGGCGAGTTCTTCTCGATGCTCGGCCCGTCCGGCTCGGGCAAGACGACCGTGCTGCGCATGATCGCCGGGTTCGAGCTGCCCACGTCCGGGACGGTCGAACTGGCCGGCCGCGACGTCACCCGGCTGGCGCCGTTCGAGCGGGACGTCAACACCGTGTTCCAGGACTACGCGCTGTTCCCCCACATGACCGTGCAGCAGAACGTCGAGTACGGGTTGCGGGTCAAGAAGGTGCCCCGCGCGCAGCGCCGCGAACGCGCCCGCGAGGCGCTGCGGACCGTCCACTTGGAAGGGTTCGAGGGCCGCAAACCCACACAGCTCTCCGGCGGTCAGCGGCAACGCGTGGCGCTGGCCCGCGCGCTCGTCAACCGCCCCAAGGTGCTGCTGCTCGACGAACCCCTCGGCGCGCTGGACCTGAAACTGCGGCACGCCATGCAGACCGAGCTGAAGCAGATCCAGCGCGACGTCGGCATCACGTTCATCTTCGTGACGCACGACCAGGACGAGGCGCTGACGATGAGCGACCGCATCGCCGTGTTCAACACCGGCGGGATCGAACAGGTCGGCACCCCGAGCGAGGTGTACGAGGAGCCGGCCACCGCGTTCGTCGCCGGGTTCGTCGGCACGTCGAACCTGCTGTCCGGCGACAGCGCCGAGGCGGTGCTCGGCACGCGCGGCGTGTTCAGCATCCGGCCGGAGAAGATCCGCATCGACCCGGACCTGTCACAACCGGCCGCCGTCGGCGAAATCTCCGCGACGGGCACGGTGACCAGCACCTCCTACGCCGGCGCCACCGTCCGCTACGTGGTGGCGCTCGACGTCGGCGGGCAGCTCTCGGTGGTCCGGCAGAACGCCGGCGCACCCCTCGAACTTGCCGACAACCGAGTCCGCCTGTGTTGGCGGCAAGAGCACAACTTCCGCATAACCGAGTAAGGAGCCATCCAGATGCGCAACAGCCGGACCCTGCGCTTGATCGCGGGGCTGATGTGTGCGGGGACCGCGGTCGCGGCCTGCGGCACGTCGAGCACTTCGTCCAGCTCGTCCAGCGCGGGCGGGCAGGGCTTCACCCCGCCCAAGCTCGAAGCCCTCTCCCAGCTCGGTCAGCCCGAGGGCGCGCTGAACATCCTGGCCTGGCCCGGTTACGCGGAAAACGGGTCCAACGACCCCAACGTCGACTGGGTGACCCCGTTCGAGCAGGCCACCGGCTGCAAGGTCAACGTCAAGACCTTCGGCACCTCCGACGAGGCCGTCAGCCTCATGAAGACCGGCCAGTACGACGTCATCTCCGCCTCCGGTGACGCCTCGCTGCGGCTCATCGCCGCCGGCGACACCGAACCGGTCAACACCAGCCTCATCCCGAACTACGCCGACGTCTTCGACTTCCTCAAGAACAAGCCGTGGAACAGCGTGAACAACGTCTCCTACGGCGTGCCGCACGGCTGGGGCGCCAACGTCCTCACCTACCGCACCGACCAGGTCAGCCCCGCGCCGACGTCGTGGTCGGTGGTCTTCGACGCGAACTCCCCGTACAAGGGCAAGGTCACCGCGTACGACTCGCCGATCTACATCGCCGACGCCGCGCTGTACCTGATGAAGACCAAGCCGGAACTGGGCATCAAGAACCCCTACGCACTGGACGACAAGCAGTTCCAGGCCGCGGTCGACCTGCTCAAGCAGCAGCGCCCGCTGGTGTCGGAGTACTGGTCGGACTACCTCAAGGAAAGCCAGGCGCTGAAGAACGGCGACGCCGTCATCGGCACCGCGTGGCAGGTGACGGTCAACCTGACCAAGTCCGAGGGCGCGCCGCTCGAGTCGACCCTGCCCGTCGAGGGCGCCACCGGCTGGTCGGACACCTGGATGGTGGCCACCAAGTCGCCGCACAAGACCTGCGCCTACAAGTGGCTCGACCACATCGTCAGCCCGCAGGCCAACGCGAAGGTCGCCGAGTACTTCGGCGAGGCCCCGGCCAACCCGAAGGCCTGCTCGCTGACCGCGGACGCCAAGCACTGCGAGACCTACCACGCCGGTGACGCCGCCTACGCGAGCCAGATCTGGTACTGGACCACGCCGATCGCGCAGTGCGTCGACGGCCGCACCGACGTCAAGTGCAAGGACTACGGCGAGTGGACTCGCGCGTGGACGGAGATCAAGGGCTGACATGAGCATCGCCGCCAGTGTGTCGGGATTCCTGTACCGCAAACCCAGGTTGCGGCTGGGCATGCTGCTCAGCGCGCCACTGCTCTGGCTGGGCCTGGCCTACCTCGGCGCACTGGCGGCGTTGTTCGTCACCGCCTTCTGGCACACCGACACGTTCACCGGCCAGGTCGTCACCGAGTGGTCGCTGGACAACTTCGCGACCCTGTTCACCGACGAGGTCTACCGCACGATCACGTTCCGCACCCTCGGGATCGCGGTGGCGGTGACGGTGATCGACGCGGTCATCGCCTTCCCGATGGCCTTCTACATGGCCAAGTTCGCCTCGCCGCGGGCGCAGCGGATCCTGGTGATCGCGGTGATGACGCCGCTGTGGGCCAGTTACCTCGTCAAGGCGTACTCGTGGCGGGTCATGCTGTCGGGCAATGGGCTGGTTGGGTGGCTCTTCGGCGCCACCCCCGGCTACGGCCTGACCGCCACCATCCTCACGCTGTCCTACCTGTGGCTGCCCTACATGATCCTGCCGATCTACGCGGGACTGGACCGGTTGCCGAACTCGCTCGTCGAGGCGTCGAGCGACCTGGGCGGCCGGTCGTGGCGGACGTTCCGGTCGGTGGTGCTGCCGCTGACGTTCCCCGCGATCGTGGCCGGGTCGATCTTCACGTTCTCGCTGACGCTGGGCGACTACATCACCGTCAAGATCGTCGGTGGCGCCGGCCAGATGCTCGGCAACGTCGTCTACGACAACATCGGCGCGGCGAACAACCTCCCCTTCGCGGCGACGGTCGCGACGGTGCCGGTCGTGATCATGCTCGTCTACCTCGCCGCGGTGCGCCGGACCGGTGCGCTGGACAACCTCTAGGCGGTCCCCATGATGCTTTCGAAGAAGACCAAGTACGTGCTGCTCGCCGCGCTGGTGCTCGGGCTCGCCGTGATCTACGTGCCGCTGCTGGTGGTGCTGCTGAACTCGGTCAACAGCGACACCACGTTCGGCTGGCCGCCGTCCGGGTTCACGCTCGAATGGTGGGGCCGCGCGGCGCAGAACGAGGGTGTGCTGCGGGCGTTGTGGACCAGCCTGCAGGCGGGGCTGGCGGCCACCGCGATCGCCCTGGTGCTCGGCATGATGGCGGCGTTCGCGCTGCAGCGGTACCGGTTCTTCGGCAAGGACACGGTTTCGCTGCTGATCATCCTGCCGATCGCGCTGCCCGGCATCGTCACCGGCATCGCGCTGAACAACGCCTTCCTCACCATCCTGGGTGTCGACCTCGGCCTGTTCACCGCGATCGTCGCGCACGCCACGTTCTGCATCGTCGTGGTGTTCAACAACGTCGTCGCGCGGCTGCGGCGGATGGGCGGCAACCTCGAAGAGGCGTCCATGGACCTCGGGGCCGACGGGATCACCACGTTCCGGCTGGTCACGTTCCCGATGCTGCGGTCGGCGCTGCTCGCGGGCGGGCTGCTGGCGTTCGCGCTGTCGTTCGACGAGATCATCGTGACCACGTTCACCCTCGGCGCCGGGCTGCAGACGCTGCCGATCTGGATCCTGGACAACCTGTTCCGGCCCAACCAGGCGCCGGTGGTCAACGTGGTCGCCGCGGTGCTGATCGTGGTGTCGACGGTCCCGGTGTACCTGGCGCAGCGGCTGTCCGGGGACACGGCCAGCGGCGGGCGGCTGTAGCGCCTCGGGTATTTTCGGCGGACGGTTTCCGGCGGTCGGAAAAGAGGTCCGCGATGTCCGCTGTGACATATTTCGAGGCGATTGTCGTCGGCGCTTTGCAGGGCGTGTCGGAATTGTTTCCGGTGTCCAGCCTCGGGCACAGCATCCTGATTCCGGCGTGGCTGGGCGGTTCCTGGGCGCAGGACCTGAGCATGGGCGGCGAATCGCCGTACCTGGCGGTGCTGGTCGCGATGCACGTCGCGACCGCACTGGCGCTGGTGGTTTTCTACCGGCGGGACTGGGTGCGCATCGTGCGCGGGTTGTGGACTTCGGTGCGTGACCGCCGTGTGTCCGACGCCGACCAGCGGTTGGCGTGGTTGCTGGTGCTGGCGACGATCCCGGTCGGGCTGGCCGGGTTGCTGCTGGAAAGCGCGTTGCGGGACTTCCTCGGCAAACCGGTGCCGACCGCGGTGTTCCTGGCGCTCAACGGGGTCGTGCTGCTGGCCGTGGAGCGGTCCGCGCGTGCTGCACGCCGGCCGGTCCCGGTCGCGCCGGTGCCCGAGCCGTCGGAGGTGACGCGGGACTTTTCGGCGGAGATCACGATGCCGATCCGGATCATCCGGGCCGAGGAGGCCGCCGACCGCCGTCTGGCGCGGCTCGGCGTCGGCGAGGCGGTGCTGATCGGGGCGGCGCAAATCCTCGCGTTGTTCCCCGGGATCAGCCGGTCCGGCATCACGATGGTGGCCGGCCTGCGGCGGGGTTTGTCGCACGAGGACGCCGCGCGGTTCGCGTTCCTGCTGGCCACGCCGGTGATTCTGGCCGCGGGGGTGCTGAAGTTGCCGTCGCTGTTCACGCCGGCGAACCAGGCCTCCCTCGGGCCTGCGCTGGTGGGCAGCCTGGTTGCCGGGGTGGCCGCGTACCTGGCGCTGCGATTCCTGACGCGTTATTTCGAGACGCGCACTTTGACGCCGTTCGCGATTTATTGCGTGATCGCCGGGCTCGGGAGTCTCGCGTATTTCCTGGCGTGACTGCCGCCCGCCACATGAGGGCGGGCGGCAGGGGCCGTCAGTGGAAGGCGTGCTCGGGCGCGGGGAACTCGCCGCGGCGCACTTCGTCGGCGAAGGCGGCCGCCGCGCCGGACAGGGCGCCGGCGAGGTCGGCGTACCGCTTGACGAAGCGGGGCGCCTTGCCGCGGCGCAGGCCGGCCATGTCCTGCCACACCAGCACCTGGGCGTCGCAGTCCGGGCCAGCCCCGATGCCGACCGTCGGGATCTTCAGCTCGTGCGTGACCTGCTTCGCGACTTCGGCCGGCACCATCTCCATGACCACGGCGAACGCGCCGGCTTCCTGGAGCGCGAGCGCGTCGGCGATCAGGTCGGCGCCCGCCTCGCCGCGGCCCTGGACCCGGTAGCCGCCGAGGTTGTGCTCGCTCTGCGGGGTGAAGCCGATGTGACCCATGACGGGCACGCCCGCGCCGGTGAGGGCCTCGACGTGCGGCGCGAACCGGCGGCCGCCTTCGAGTTTGACCGCGTGCGCTCGGCCTTCCTTCATGAAGCGGACGGCGGTGGCGAGGGCCTGTTCGGGGGAGAGCTGGTAGGAGCCGAACGGCAGGTCCGCGACGACGAGCGCGCGTTTCGCGGCGCGGGTGACGGCGCGGACGAGGGGGAGCAGCTCGTCGACGGTCACCGGGAGCGAGGTCTCGTAGCCGAAGACGTTGTTGGCGGCCGAGTCGCCGACGAGGAGCACCGGGATGCCGGCCTCGTCGAACAGTTCGGCCGTGTACATGTCGTAGGTGGTGAGCATGGGCCACGGCTCGCCGCGGCGCTTGAGTTCCTGCAGGTGGGGGATGCGGACCTTCTTGGCCGGGGCGCCGGAAGCCGGGCCGGAGCCGTACGGGGCCGCGGTCTCGCCGCTGGTGGTGGACATCTTCGTCGACCGTCCTTCCCTCGAGGCCCTCGTCGGGTCCCCGGGTCGTGGATCTGGGAAACCAAGCGTGACACCAGGACGTGAGGCATCCCAAGGAGCTGCGATGAGCTTCACACGTCGGTGGTTCCGAGCAGCCGCCGGAGGGCCGTCGGCGGGCGGCCGACGTGTTCCTTGACGGTCCGGGTGAGGTGGGCCTGGTCGGCGAAGCCGAGGTCGGCCGCGAGTCCTGCCAGGTCGGTTTCGCCGCCTTCGAGGCGTTCCAGCACCACCCCGACGCGGACCCGGTTGCGGTAGCGGGTGAGGGGCACGCCCATTTCGCGGGTGAAGGCGCGGCTGAGCCGGAAGGGGGAGACGTGGAGTAGTTCGGCGAGGGAGAGGAGGGTGCCGGCGGCCGGGTGCCGCTCGACGATGGCGATGCGCGCTCTGGCGACGATGTCCCGGTCGGTGGCCCGGGCGCCGAGGTGCGGTGACGCCCGGGTGTCGAGGTGGGGCGCAGGCCCGATGGCGGCGCGGGTGAGGGCGAGGAGGCTTTCCGGCAGCGCGTAGTCGGAGTCGGCCTGCCGGGTGGACGCGATGAACCGCCGGTGGGCGAGCTCGAGCGCGGCGTCGACGTAGACGGCCGGAGTGGCCGGCCGATGCTCCCCGAAGAGCGAGGCCCACAGCGAGGGCGCGAACTGGATGGCGGTGCACACGTCACCACCCCCGGGATGAGCGAAGGTCTCTTCTTGATCCGGCAGCGAGAGGTAGCCAACGGTCGGATCGGCCTCGAAGACCCCGGCGCGCGTCCGGCGCCGGAACCAGCCCCGCCGAACGAGCACCAGTTCCGGCGCGGAGCGCCCCTCAGGCGCCGACCACCCGCGATGCCGACCCCCACAACGCACAACCCGCACCGCGACGCCCGCCCGCGAGGCAATCGAGAGAACGGCCACCATGCGCGCGACGGTACCCCGCAGGTACGACAATTCCGGGGCGTCTTGGTGCGGCACCGGCGCCCTTGAGACCCGCCCCCGGAGGCTCGACGCCTGCCGCTCTACCGCCCCGGCGCTCTGCGGTGCCGGCGCTCTGCCGTGCCGGCACGGTGCCGTGCTGCGCTCTACCGCCCCGGCGCTTTGCCGTGCCGGCGCTCTGCCGTGCTGCGCTCTACAGCCCCGGCGCTCTGCCGCCCCGGCGCTTTGCCGCCCCGGCGCTTTGCCGTGCTGGCGCTTTGCCGTGCCGCGCTCTGCCGTGCTGGCACTCTGCCGTGCCGAAGCCCTGCCGCCCCCGGGGCCCTGCCGCTCGGGCACCCAAGCATCCAGCCACCCTGCCGCCTCGGCGGCGTGCAGTGCACTGCACCGGGTGTCCGTGCTCGGCACCCGGTCAGCGAGTCGCCCTGTCCGCCCTACCGGGCGCTGTTTGTCCCGGCGGCCTGCCCTCTGGCGCGGGCACCCAACGTGCGGCGCTCCGCCCCGCTGGGTTCAGCTCACCAGCAGGTGTTGTCCCTGGCCGAGTGCCTTTTCGCCCACGGTGTGGAGCAGTGCCCACATCGTGGCCTGGTTCGCGGTGACCACGGGCTTGCCCAGCTCCCGCTCCAGCGGCGCGATCACGTCGTAGGTGGGCAGGCCGGTGCAGCTCACGAACACCGCCTCGGCCGTGGGGCTGTCGCCCTCGCGGATCAGGTCCGTCACCTCCTCGGGCTGGACGTCGGGGACTTCGTCGACTGCCAGGGCGAAACCGGTGATCCTGGTGATTTCGAAGCCGTGCGCCGTCAGGTACGTCTGCAGGCGTCGGCCCACCGCGGGCGCGTACGGGTGCACCACGGCCACCCGCTGCGCGCCCACGCTCCGCAGGGCGTCGACAACCGCCCCGGACGTGGTCAGCGCCCGGGGCGCGCCGCACGACTCCATCGCTTCCCGCAGGGCGCGTTCGCCCGCCTCACCGCCGACGAAACTGCACGCGGTGCAGGCGTAGGCGATCGCCGCCGCGCCCGTGTCGCACAGCGCGCGAACCGGGGCCGCCAGGTACGCGGGATCGGACAGCGCGGACACCATCGTCAGGTTGTCGTCGGCCGGCGCCTCGGCCGTCCGGCGCACCTCCAACTCGACCCCGTCCGGCAGCCAGCGGCGGATCTCGTCGTCCCGGGTGAAGTCGAACGACGCGACGACGCCGACCCGCAGTGTGCCCATGACGCCGGGTACCCGCCGAGCAGCGCAAGAATCTTCAAGACCCCAGGCCGGCGGCGCGGCACGCTGACCGCATGGCTTCGATACGTACGGAAATCCTGATCGACACTCCTCTCGACGTGGTCTGGGCGGCTCTTCGGGACTGGGGCGCGCTGCACGAACGCCTCGCCCCCGGCTTCGTCACCGACACGCGCCTGGACGGCACGGACCGGATCGTCACCTTCTTCGACGGCACGGTCGTGCGTGAGGTGCTGGTCGACCTCGACGACGACGCGCACCGGCTCGTCTGGTCCGTCGTCGGCGGGCCCTACACCCACCACAACGGCGTCGCGCAGGTGTTCGCCGACGGGCCGGGCCGGACGCGGTTCGTCTGGGTCGCCGACCTCCTCCCCGGAGACCTCGCGGCACGCACCGGTGCTTTGATGGAGCAAGGCACCGCGGTCATCAAGGAGACGCTGGAGGCACAGGCCCTCCCGGCCTGAGGGGACACCATGACAGCACTGGGTTACGCGCTCTTCGACACCGCGATCGGTCACTGCGGCATCGCCTGGGGTGAGCACGGCGTCACCGGAGTCCGCCTGCCCGACGGCGCGCCCGCCACTACGCGGGCCCGTCTCCGGGCCGACTTCCCCGGGGCCGTCGAGTCGGCGCCGCCCGACGAGATTCAGGCCGCGATCGACGAGATCACCGCCCTCCTTCGTGGTGAGCGCCGCGACCTGCTCGGGATCGTTCTCGACTACCAGGGCGTGCCGGACTTCAACCGACGCGTGTACGAGATCGCGCGGAACATCCCGCCCGGGCGGACCCTCACCTACGGCGACATCGCCCACCGGCTCGGCATGCCGGGGTCGGCGCAGGCAGTCGGCCAGGCACTGGGGCACAACCCCTTCCCGATCGTCGTGCCGTGCCACCGGGTGCTGGCCGCCGGACGCCGCATGGGCGGGTTCTCCGCCCGTGGTGGCGTCGAGACCAAGCGGCAGATGCTCATCATCGAAGGTGCGGACGTCCAGCCGACCCTCTTCTGACGCGGGCGCGTCCGGCGCCCGGGGGAGCACGCCCGGTGGGGCGGCCGGCGTGTGAGTGGTGGTTCAAGGATCTCCTTTCACGTTGGTTCAGAACCGAAGCGCGGGACTGGACGTGGCGGGTGGAACGGTGGGTTCTTCCGCGGCCCTCTTGCGTGGGAAGGCATGGGAGGGCGCCGGGCATCGTGTCGGGTCACGGCTCGACGGGTTATCCGTGGCCGCGGCCACGTACGGATTTCCAGTGGGCGTATTCGGCGCGCCCGGGGGAGCGCGTCCGGTGGGGCGGCCGGCGTGTGAGTGGTGGTTCAAGGGATCTCCTTCGACGTTGGTTCGGGATCGGCTTGTGAAGCCCGGCCTGCGTGCGGTGGTGGGACGGTGGGTTCTCGCGCGGTCCTCTCGCGTGGGACGGCGGCCTTCTGTGGGAGGGCAGCGGGCATCGTGTCGGGTCACGGCCCGACCGGTTACCCGTGGCCGCGCGCGGATTCAAGGGGTACTCGGGACGCATCCGGCGGGGCGGCCGGCGTGTACTTGCATTCGAGCGGCGGGCATCGTGTCGGGAGGAGCGCACGTTGCGCCCGGCGGGCGTGCAACCAAAGGCGGCGAAAGCAGGCGCCGTCAACTGCTCGCTTGCGAGCGCGTCAGCAGCGAGCGCAACCGAATCAGCGTCGTCAGCCGCTGGGGGAGCGGGGGTTCAGCCACGGTCTGACCGGCCACCCCTCCGCCGCGGCCATCAGCGGCACCGCGGTCGCACCGTCGATGTGTTCTCGCAGGATGTCCGCGTGCCCGGCGTGCCGCGCGGTTTCCTGGATCAGGTGCAGCAGCACCCACCGCACGGTCCACGCGTCCACCTCGTCCGGGAGCCACGGCACCCGCACCGGCTGCCCCAGATCCGGGATCCCGGCGACGATCTCCTCGGTCTCGCTGGCCGCCGAGTCGTAGGCGGTCAGCACCTCGGACAGCGTTTCCCCTTGACCCACAACGAAATCCGCCACGTCCTCGCCGTCCGCCGGGGAGCCCCGCACCGCCGCCATCCACCGTCGCTCGGCGCTCGTCACGTGTTTCACCAACCCGCCGATGCTCAGCGCGCTCCGCGTGGGCGTCAGCCGCGCCTGCGCATCGCTCAGACCACGCGCCGCCAGGCGCAGGACGTACCGCTGCTGCGCGAGAAAAGTGAGCAGGCCGTCGCGCTCGTCGGCCACCGGACGGACATTCCCAGCCATGACAACAGTTCCTTCCAGAAGGGGCATGGCGGAATGATGGCACCCGGGTCCGACAGTTTCCGGCTCAGAACTCCCCTTCGCGCCAGCAATTCGTGATGGGCAGCCGTCGATCTCGCCCGAAAGCCTTAAAAGTTGTCTTCGTACCGATCGGGTACTGGCGGCGTTTGTACTCCGCACGGTCTACCATCCGGATCACCCGATCGATCGTTTCCGGCGAAAACCCCGCCTCGACCAACTCGGCGTAACCCCGGTCGCCTTCGACGTAGTCGTCGAGGATGTCGTCCAGCAACCCGTAGTTCGGCAAGGAATCCGTGTCGAGCTGCCCCGGCCGCAGCTCCGCCGACGGCGGCTTGGCGATCGAGTTCTCCGGGATCGGCGGCACCTCGCCGCGTTTCTCGGCCGCGGCGTTCCGCCACCGGGCCAGCGCCCACACCTGCGTCTTGAACACGTCCTTGATCGGCGCGAACCCACCCACCGCGTCGCCGTACATCGTCGAGTACCCGACCGCCAGCTCCGTCTTGTTCCCGGTCGCCAGCACCAGATGTCCCTCCAGGTTGGACAGTGACATCAGGATCATGCCGCGCACCCGCGCCTGGATGTTCTCCTCCGCCAGACCGGACAACCCGAGCTGTGCCACGTACACCCGCACCATGTCGTCGACCGGCTCCACCCGGAAGTGGCAACCCAGCCGCCGCGCCAGTTCCGCCGCGTCGTCCCGCGAATGCGCCGACGAGTACCGCGACGGCATCGACACCCCGTGCACCGAATCCGGTCCCAGCGCGTCCACCGCCAGCGCCGCCGTCACCGCGGAGTCGATCCCGCCGGAGAACCCGAAGATCACCGAGCGGAACCCGTTCTTGTGCACGTAGTCCCGCAACCCGACGACCAGCGCCGACCACACCTCCGCCTCCTGGGACAACGGCTCCCGCACCGCCGCGGCCAAGGGTTCGTACGCCGGCACCGGATCCGCGGACAGCACCCGCCGCCGCACCTCGAGCCCCTCGTACGTGCCCGGCGCGCAACCACCTGCCGCCCCAGCCAAATCAGCGACCAGCAGGTGCTCCACGAACTGCGGCGCACGCGCGAGCAACGACCCGTCCGCGCCCACCACGAACGAGTCTCCGTCGAACACGAGGTCGTCCTGACCGCCGACCTGGTTCGCGTAGACCAGGGGAGCGCCGGCCTCCGCCGCCCGCCGCGCGACCAGCGGCAGCCGGATGTCGTCCTTGGACCGTTCGTACGGCGAGGCGTTCGGCGACACCACCACGCCGACCCCGGCCGCCCCGAGCGCGGACACCGGCCCGCCCTCCTGCCAGAGGTCCTCGCAGATCACCATCCCGATGTCGCAGCCGTGGAACCGCAGCACGTCCATCGTCCGCCCCGCCTTGAACCACCGCTGCTCGTCGAACACGCCGTAGTTGGGCAGGTGGTGCTTGAACTGCCGCGCGACCACCTCACCGCGCCACAGGGCGGCCGCCGCGTCGCGGGGGCCGACGTCGTCCACGTCGAGGTAGCCCACGTACACGAGCAGCTCGCCGCAACCCGCGTCCGCAAGCGAAGCAGCCAACGCCCGCAACGCCGAGCGCGACGCCTCCGCGAAGGTCCCGCGCAACGCGAGGTCCTCGACCGGGTACCCGGTCAGCGACATCTCGGGGAACACGACGACGTGCGCCCCCGCCTCGGCGGCCTTTCGGGCCCACGTCACGGTCTGCGCCGCGTTGGCCGTGAGGTCGCCGACGGTCGGGTTCACCTGGGCCAGCGCGATCCGGAGCATGGCCTCATTGTCGGCCACGCCCCGGATGCCCGCTCAGTTCTTCTTGCGCCGCAAGAGGCTGCGCACCTGCCGCAGCGTCTCCTCGAAGCCCGCGTCGAACGGCGCGTCGTGCACCAGGTACGTCCACGTCGAGCTGGCCCGCCGCACGCCGGAGGCCGCGAGGTCGATGCCGTCGTCGCCGATCTCGGCGTCGGCGAGCGTCTCGGCGGACCGCTCCTTGATCGCGGGCACGATCTTGCGGAACTCCGGGATCGCGATGCGGTGGAACTCGTCCAGCGGCGTCTCCCGCGCCAGCGCGCGCAGGTGGATGCTCTCCCGCACGTCGGTGAGGAACGCGAGATGGTCCGACCACATCTGGTCCAGGTGGTACAGCATGATCTCGCGGCAGACCTGCTTCGCCTTCTCCTCACCGACCTTCTCGGTCAGCTCGTCGTAGCGCTTCTCGCCGGACAGCGCCTCCGCGGCCGCGTCGGTCCGGAGCAGCTCGTCGCGGTACTCCAGCAGCTCGCGCCGCTGGTGCTCGATCAGGCGCGTGTAGCGCCAGGTGTTGCGGTGGATCTCCAGGTCCACGCCCTCGGCGACGCGCTGCGCGTGGTCGATGTGCCGCTTCGCCGCCGGGTCGGTGATCTCGCCCGTCTCGTCGTCGGCGGTGATGCCGTCCGGCACGTCCGGCGCGTTCGAGGTGACCAGCTCGTCGTTCAGGCTCGCGAAGAACACCGCGCTGCCCGGGTCGCCCTGGCGGCCGGACCGGCCGCGCAGCTGACCGTCCAGGCGGCTCGACGGGTACCGCGCGGTGCCGATGACGTGCAGACCGCCCAGCTCGGCGACGCGTTCGCGGTCCTTGCCGTCCGCGCCGCCCAGCCGGATGTCGGTGCCGCGGCCTGCCATCTGGGTGGACACGGTGATCGCGCCGTACTTGCCCGCCTCGGCGATGATCGCGGCTTCCTCGGCGTCGTTGCGCGCGTTGAGGACGACGCACGGCAGGTCGGCCTTCGCCAGCTTCTCGGCGAGCTCCTCGGACTCCGCGACGTCCTGCGTGCCGACGAGGATCGGCCGCCCGGTCTCGTGCACCTCGCGGATCTCCTTGACGATCGCGCGCAGCTTGTGCGACGGCGAGGCGAAGATCCGGTCGTCGAGGTCCTCGCGGACGTTCGGCTTGTTCGGCGGGATGACCGCCACCTCGAGCTGGTAGAACTCGCGCAGCTGCTCGGCGACCGCGACCGCGGTGCCGGTCATGCCGGCGACCTGCGGGTACCGGGCGATCAGCGCCTGCACCGTGATCGAGTCGAGGATCTCGCCGCTGTCGGTGGGCGCGACCTGCTCCTTCGCCTCGACCGCGGCCTGCAGCCCGTCCGGCCAGCGCTGCAGCTCGGCGACCCGGCCGCGGGAGGCGTTGATCAGCTCGACCTTTCCGTCGCGCACCAGGTAGTCGACGTCGCGGGTGAGCAGCGCGTGTGCGTGCAGGGCGACGTTGACCGCCGCCAGCCGCTCGGAGCCGGACTCGCTGTACAGGTCGACCCCGCCGAGGGCCTTCTCCACGACGGACGCGCCTGCCGTGGTCAGCCACGCGTTGCGGCCGTCGGTGTCGGTCTCGTAGTGCAGGCCGAGCCGCAGCCGCCGGACCACGTTGGCGACCTCGGTGTCGGCGACGGCCTGGTCCACCGAGCCGGCCATGACCAGCGGGACCCGCGCCTCGTCGACCAGCACCGAGTCGGCCTCGTCGATGATCGCGACCTCGGGGGCGGGCTGGACGACGTCCTCGGCGCGGGTGACGAGCCGGTCGCGCAGCATGTCGAACCCGATCTCGCTGACCGCGCCGTAGGTGACCTCGGCGTCGTAGGCCACACGCCGCTCCTCGCGGGTGAGGCTGCCGTCGACCCAGCCGACCGTGACGCCGAGCAGGTCGTACACCGGCTTCATCCACTCGCCGTCGCGGCGGGCCAGGTAGTCGTTGACGGAGATGACGTGCACGCGCTTGCCCTGCAGCGCGTACCCCGCGGCGGCGAGCGCGCCGGCCAGCGTCTTGCCCTCACCGGTCTGCATCTGCACGACGTGTCCGGACAGCAGGCCCATCGTGCCGAGCAGCTGCACGTCGAACGCGCGCTCGTCCAGCGCCCGCCGCGCGGCTTCGCGGCCGAGCGCGCACAGCTCCACCAGCTGCGGGTCGCCGAGCTCGGCCTCCAGGCGGAGCTTGCCCGCGCGCTCGGTCAGCTCCGCGTCGCTCAGGGCCTCCAGCTCGGGTTCGAGCGCCTCGATGTCCGGCAGCAGCGCCTCGTACTTGGTCAGCTCGACGCTGCCCGGCCGCTCGATGAGCTTGCGCAACCGCTTGCCCATCCGGCTGATCAGTGCTGGCACCCGTGGTCTCCTGTCCTTCTCGCGCGCAACCCACCAGCCAACGAGGTGGCGGTGCACCTGTGTTCCCACTCAGGATGGCACGATCACGACGTGCGCTTCCTTCCGCGAGCCAGGTCCCGGTCCGTACGAGCCGCCGTCCTCGGCGCCTGCCTGCTGGTGCCGGTCGCGGCCTGCACCTCGCCGGGGCCCACGCCGGCTCCGGCGCCGACGGCAACCACCGAGTCGGCCGGGCCGGCCGGGGTGGTGCCGGCCGGGCTGGAGCGGTTCTACGCACAGCCGTTGACCTGGGGCGACTGTGCACCTTACGCGAGTTCGGACGACGTCAGGTCCGCCTTCAGCAGTAATGATCTCCAGTGCGCCCGGCTGACCGTGCCGCTGGACTACACGAAGCCGCAGGGCGACACGATCACGATCGGCGTGCTCCGGCACAAGGCGACGGGCAACCGGCTCGGGGCGCTCGTGCTCAACCCGGGCGGCCCCGGCGCGTCCGGCATGTACGCCGCCGCCGGTCTCGCGCCGCAGGTCGCGAACACCGACCTCGGCAAGCGCTTCGACATCGTCGGCTTCGACCCGCGGGGGATCGGCGCCAGCGAACCGGACGTGACCTGCCTGACCGACGCCGAGCGGGACGAGCAGCGCGCCGAGGACCTGGAGGCCGACGGCAGCCCGGCAGGCGTGGCCAAGCAGGACGCCGAGTCCAAGGAGTTCGCCGACAAGTGCGCCGAGCGGACCCGGTTCGGCACCGCGATGCTCGCGAACCTGGGCACCCGCGACGTCGTCAAGGACATGGACGTCCTGCGGTCGGCGCTGGGCGAGGAGAAGCTGACCTACCTCGGCTACTCCTACGGCACGCGGATCGGCTACACCTACGCCGAGACGTTCCCGCAGAACGTGCGCGCCATGGTGCTCGACGGCGCGCTCGACCCGAGCCAGGACGAGGTCGAGTCGCTGGTCGCGCAGGGGCAGGGCTTCGGCGTCGCGTTCAACGACTTCGCCAAGTGGTGCGCCGCCCGCCGCGATTGCGCGCTCGGCGCCGACCCGGCACGCGCGACGCAGGCCTTCCAGAACCTGGTGCGGCCGCTGATCGACAACCCGGTCCGCCTCCGCGACGGCCGGGTCCTCAGCTACGACGACGCCACGCTCGGCGCGATCCAGGCGCTGTACTCGCAGCAGTTGTGGGCGCCGCTGAACGCAGGCCTCAACGAGCTGAAGAGCGGCCAGGGCGCCACGTTGATGGCGCTGGCCGACCAGTACAACGAGCGCGACTCCAGCGGCAACTACGCCAACACGCAGGACGCCTTCACCGCGATCCGCTGCGTCGACGACCCGCCGGTGACCGACCGCGCCGAGATCCTCGAGGCGGAGAACCGCTACGACCAGGTGGCGCCCTTCCTCGACGACGGCAGGCCCAACGGCGCCGCGCTGGACCCGTGCGCGTTCTGGCCGGTGCCCAACACCTCGGAGCCGCACGAGCCGAACGTCGCCGGCGTGCCGCCGGTTCTGGTGATCTCGACCACGAACGATCCGGCCACCCCGTACCAGGCGGGGGTGAACCTCGCGAAGGCGATGAAGGGCGCGCTGCTGACGTTCGAGGGCACCCAGCACACCGTCTTCCTGCAGGGAGTCGACTGTGTGGACGACATCGGCAGCGCGTACCTGATCGACGGGACCCTGCCCGCGGAAGGCGCGCGCTGTACCTCTCGGTGACCGGACTGGCACGATGTGAACGATGCGTTTTCCCCGCCGACGGAGGCTGCTCGCCGCGGGCCTGGTGGCCGCCGCGCTGACCGCGTGCACCACGCAGACCCCCGCACCGCCGCCGTCACCCTCGCCGGTGGCGGCGGACGCCCACGCGCTCGACCGCTTCTACGACCAGCAGCTCGCGTGGGGTGACTGCGCGGCGTACGCGACGGGGCAGCAGAGCGCGGACGCGTTCCGCACGCCCGGTGTGGAGTGCACCCGGCTGACCGTTCCGCTGGACTACGCGAACCCGCGCGGCGAGACGATCACCGTCGGCGTGCTGCGGCACAAGGCGCTCGACCCGGCGCACCGCATCGGCTCGCTGGTCATGAACCCGGGCGGCCCCGGCGGTTCCGGCATGGAGGCGGCCGCCCGGCTGGTGCCGACAGTCTCGAACAACGCGATCGGGCTGCGGTTCGACTTCGTCGGCTTCGACCCGCGCGGTGTGGGTGCCAGCCAACCGCGCGTGCGGTGCCTGACCGACGCCGAACGCGACGCCGAGCGGGCGAGCAACCCGGGCGCCTCGGACGCCGCGTGGACCGGGCAGGCGACGGACTTCGCGGCGAAGTGCGCCCAGCGCACCGAGCACGGCGACGCGATGCTGGCCAACATGGGCACGCGGGACGTGGTCAAGGACCTCGACGTCCTGCGGGCCGCGCTGGGCGAGGCGAAGCTGAGCTACCTCGGCTACTCCTACGGCACCCAGATCGGTTACAGCTACGCCGAGGCCTTCCCGGAGCGGGTCCGCGCGTTGCTGCTGGACGGTGCGATCGACCCGGCGGCGAACGACCCGGACTCGCTGGTCGCGCAGGGCGCCGGGTTCTCGCGCGCGTTCGGCGAGTTCGCCGCCGAGTGCGCGCGGCACGACGGCTGCGCGCTGGGCCGCGACCCGGCGAAGGCGGCGGCCGAGTTCCAGAACCTGGTCCAGCCGCTGGTCGGCGCGCCGGCGAAGACCGGCGACGGCAGGCACCTGTCCTACCGGGACGCCATCACGGGCGTGGTCGAGGCGATGTACTCGAGCCAGTCCTGGCCGTTCCTCAACACCGGGCTCGGCTTGCTGCGCGGCGGTGACGGCTCGGTCCTGCTCCGGCTCGCCGACGGCTACTACGAGCGCGACGCCGACGGCCGGTACTCCTCGTTGCAGGACGCCTACTACGCGGTGCGCTGCGTGGACAACCCGCGTGCGGTCGATCCGGCGGTGTCCCGGCAGCGGATGGCCGACGCCGCGCCGTTCCTCGGCTGGGGCCGCCCCGACCAGGGCGAACTCGACGTGTGCGCGTCCTGGCCGGTGCCCAGCACGTCGCAGCCGCACCGGCCGACGGTCACCTCCGCCGCGCCACCGCTGGTCATCTCGACGACCGGCGACCCGGTGACCCCGTACCAGGCGGGTGTCAACCTCGCGAACGTCTTCCGGGGCGGGCTGCTCACGGTCGACGGCACGCAGCACACCGCGTTCCTGCACGGCAACATGTGCGTGGACGTAGCCGGCCTGGACTACCTGGTGGACGGCTCCCAGCCGCCACCGGGCACCCGCTGCCAGGCCTAACCGCCGGTCGTGGTTCCGACCGGCACGTTCTGGTCGGACAGCGCGAGCTCCAGCTGGATGGCGCCTTCGTTCGGCTGCCGCGGCGGCACCTGGATCCACACGCGCACCAGGTTGCGTGGCTCGGCCTTGGTGACCCAGAACTTGATGTCCACGTCAGCCTGGATGCCGGGGATGACGCTGGAGATGACGTCCTTCGCCAGCTCGCCGGTGACCCGGTAGGCCTCGACGCCGAGGACGTCCTCCTTCGTCTCCGTCTTCAGCGCGGTCGCCTCCGACATCAGCTTGGGCAGGCCGCGCTCGGAGTCGAGCAGCGTCATCGGGTTGTAGTCGGCGGGCACCGGGGCCTGCCGCTGCTGGCCCTTGGTGTCGGTGAGGAAAAGCGTCTCGCCGACGAGCACGTAGTCCAGCTCGAACCGGTCGGCCGAGGCCTGCACGTCCGCCTGCCCGATCGCCGTGCCGTGCGGCCCGCCGTCCTTGCTGGCCTGCCCCTTGACCTCGCGGATGTCCAGGCCGGGGATGGTCGAGCTGACGCTGAAGTCGAACCGCACGCTGCGGATCCCGTTCAGGCTCGTCTCGGCGGCGTCCACGAGCGCGCGCCCGTCGGGGAGTGGTTCCTCTGGCGCGGCCGAACAGGCGGTGGACAGCGCCAGGACCAGGGCGAGGACACCGGCGGTGCGTCGGCGGAGCATGCGTCCAAGGTAGCGATCAGCGGCGGGCGAACGTCCGGCGGTATGCCAGCGGTGCGACGCCGATCGCGGCGTTGAGGTGCTGCCGCAGCGACGCCGCGGTGCCCAGCCCCGACTCGGCCGCCACCCGGTCGACGGGCAGATCCGTGGTCTCCAGGAGGTGGCGGGCGTGCAGCACCCGCTGCTGGTTCAGCCAGGCGCGGGGCGACTGCCCGGTCTCCGCGCGGAAGCGGCGGCTGAAGGTGCGCACGCTCATGCCCGCGTGCTTCGCGAGCGCGGCCAGGTCGAGCGGTTCGCCGAGCCGTTCCAGCACCCACGCGCGCGTCGCGGCGGTGCTGCCGTCGGCCTCGGGCAGCGGCTGCTCGATGAACTGCGACTGCCCGCCGTCGCGCCACGGCGGCACGACGCAGTAGCGGGCGACCTGATTGGCGACCGCGCTGCCGTGGTCGGACCGCACGAGGTGCAGGCACAGGTCCACGCCGGCGGCCAGCCCGGCCGAGGTCAGGACGTCGCCGTCGTCCACGAACAACACGTTCTCGTCCAGGTCGACCCGCGGGTAGAGGCGCCGGAAGGCGGGCGCGTGCGCCCAGTGGGTGGTCGCGCGGCGCCCGTCGAGCACGCCGGCGGCGGCCAGCACGAACGCGCCGGTGCAGATCGACACGAGCCGCGCCGACGACGGGATCCGGGCCATCGCCGCGGCCAGGTCGGGCGGCAGCACGCCCTCCTGCCGCGGCCCGTGCACGCGGGTGCCGGGGATGACGACGGTGTCGGCGTCCTCCAGTGCTTCCGGACCGTGGTCGAGGTGCGCCTCGTACCCGTGGCTTACCCGCACCGGCCGGTCGTCGACCCCGCAAACCCGCACGTCGTAGAGCCGTTCGCCGTCCTGTGTGGCGGTGCCGAACACGAGCGGCGCGATGTTCAGGTCGTACCCGACCACTTCGGAGACCGCGAGGACCACAACCCGGTGCATGGCCGGATTCTTGCACATATTGGCGCTCCGGCCACTCGTCCGGGTGATCGCGATCGGGGAGCATGTACCGGTGACAAGAACGAAGTCGCGCATCCACCCGGCCTGGTTCGTCGCCTTCGCGGCATTCGTCGCGCTGGTGGGCGCCGCCGGTTTCCGCGCCACCCCGAGCGTGCTGATCGACCCGCTGCACGAGGAGTTCGGCTGGTCGACGGCCACGATCTCGGCCGCCGTGTCGATCAACCTCCTGCTCTACGGCCTGACCGCGCCGTTCGCCGCGGCGCTGATGGAGCGGCTCGGCATGCGCAAGGTCGTGACCGGCGCGCTGGTCCTGGTCGCCGCGGGCAGCGGGCTGACGGTCTTCATGACCGCGAGCTGGCAGCTGCTGCTGTGCTGGGGCGTGCTGGTCGGGCTGGGGACCGGCTCGATGGCGCTGGCGTTCGTGGCGACCGTGACCGCGCGCTGGTTCGTCCGCCACCGCGGCCTGGTCAGCGGAATCCTGACCGCGGCGGGCGCGGCCGGGCAGCTGGTGTTCCTGCCCCTGCTCGCCGCGCTGGCCACGAACGACGGCTGGCGCACCGCGTCGCTGGTGGTCGCGTTCGCCGCGCTGGCCGTCGTGCCGATCACGTTGATCTTCCTGCGCGACCACCCGAGCGAGATCGGGACGACCGCGTACGGGGCGACCGAGCCGGCGGAGGCGCCGCCGCACTCCTCCGGTGCCGCGCGGCGTGCGCTGCAGGTGCTGGGGCAGGCCGCGAAGACGCCGACGTTCTGGCTCCTCGCGGGCGGGTTCGCGATCTGCGGGGCGTCCACGAACGGCCTGGTCGGCACCCACTTCGTGCCGGCCGCGCACGAGCACGGGATGCCGGCGACCACGGCCGCTTCGCTGCTCGCGCTGGTGGGCATCTTCGACGTGGCCGGCACCATCGCGTCCGGCTGGTTCACCGACCGCGTCAACCCGCGGATCCTGCTCGGCGTGTACTACTTCCTGCGCGGCGGGTCGCTGGTCCTGCTGCCGCAGCTGTTCGCGCCCACCACCGAGCCGCCGATGTGGGCGTTCATCATCTTCTACGGACTGGACTGGGTCGCCACCGTGCCGCCCACGGTGGCGCTGGCCCGTGAGCACTTCGGCCTGAGCGGTCCCATCGTGTTCGGCTGGGTCTTCGCGTCCCACCAGGTCGGCGCGTCGATCGCCGCGGTGGGCGCCGGCCTGATCCACGACCACGCCGGGAGTTACGACCTCGCGTGGTACATCTCGGGCGGTCTGTGCGCGCTGGCTGCGGTGATGTCGCTGGTCATTCCCTCCGTCAGGGCAACACCGGAACCACGAAACATGCCGTTAACACGCCATGCGTAGGGTGCGGCCATGGATCGCCAGCAGGAGTTCGTGCTGCGCACGCTGGAAGAACGTGACATCCGGTTCGTTCGTCTGTGGTTCACCGACGTCCTCGGTTTCCTGAAGTCGGTGGCGGTGGCCCCCGCCGAGCTCGAGGGCGCCTTCAGCGACGGGATCGGGTTCGACGGATCGGCCATCGAAGGCTTCGCGCGCGTCTACGAATCGGACATGGTCGCGAAGCCCGACCCGTCGACGTTCCAGGTGCTGCCCTGGGAGACCCCGGAGGGCGGGCACTACTCGGCGCGGATGTTCTGCGACATCGCGATGCCCGACGGGTCGCCGTCCTGGGCCGACCCTCGGCACGTGCTGCGGCGCCAGCTGTCGAAGGCGGGGGAGGCCGGGTTCACCTGCTACGTGCACCCGGAGATCGAGTTCTTCCTGCTCTCGTCGTTGCCGTCGGACGGCAGCGAGCCCGAGCCCGCGGACAACGGCGGGTACTTCGACCAGGCCAGCCACGCGACCGCGACGCACTTCCGCCGCCACGCCATCGAGGCGCTGGAGGCGATGGGCATCTCGGTGGAGTTCAGCCACCACGAGGGCGCGCCGGGGCAGCAGGAGATCGACCTGCGCTACGCCGACGCGCTGACCATGGCCGACAACGTCATGACGTTCCGGTACGTGGTCAAGGAGGTCGCGCTGACCCAGGGGGTGCGCGCGACGTTCATGCCGAAACCGTTCACCGAGCAGCCCGGCTCGGGGATGCACACGCACGTGTCGTTGTTCGAGGGCGACCGCAACGCGTTCCACAACCCGGAAGATCCGTACGAGTTGTCCGAGACGGGCAAAGCCTTCGTGGCCGGCCTGCTCCACCACGCGCGGGAGATCTCCGCCGTGACCAACCAGTGGGTGAACTCGTACAAGCGGTTGATCAGCGGGGGAGAGGCGCCGACCACGGTGTCGTGGGGCCGGGCGAACCGCTCCGCGCTGGTCCGGGTGCCGAACTACTCGCCGGGCAAGGCGTCGTCGCGACGGGTCGAGATCCGCACGATCGACTCCGCCTGCAACCCCTATCTGGCGTACTCGGTCGTGATCGCCGCCGGGTTGAAGGGGATCGAGAAGGGCTACGAGCTGCCGCCGGCGGCCGAGGACAACATCTGGTCGATGAGCGACGCCGAGCGCCGCGCGGCCGGGTACGACCAGCTGCCGCAGAACCTCGGCGAGGCCCTCGCCGAGATGGAGAAGTCCGAGCTGCTGCCCGACGCGCTGGGCGAGCACGTCTACGACTTCTTCCTCCGGAACAAGCGCGCCGAGTGGGACGCCTACCGGCGCTCGGTCACGCCGTACGAGCTCAAGACGCTCCTACCGGTGCTCTGACCAGGGGAAATGCCGTTAAGGGACCCCCCTGTTTCAGGGGGGTTTCGGGGCATGTAATCTTCTCTTCGTCGCCAGGGAGACCGGGACGACGGGGCCGAAAGCCCCGGCGGACGGGCCAGGGTCGGGCGGTGTTGACACCGCGAACCGAACCGGGTAAAGTTCTTGGTCGGCCCGCGGGTGGGTCGCCAACCACTACTACTAAACCAGTAGGGTTGCTGACGCCCTCCGCGAGAACAAAAAAGCTTTGTAGAAGCAGCAGCTTCGTGTTGTTTGAGAACTCAAC
>NZ_JBHZEN010000044.1:0-43295 GCF_050958625.1 Amycolatopsis sp. 3B14 | reverse complement strand
GGCGGGGGAGGTCTGGTTGGGTGGTCGGCCTACTTGCGTTGCCGGCTCGCTGTTGCGGGGCGGGAGGCAACCTCAGCGATCATGCCCGCAAAGCCGCCGTCAGCCACTCCACCGCCGGCACCCGCGTGGGCACCTCCGGCCATCCGTTCATGATCGCCATCAGTTGCCAGTACCGTTCGGCCCTGCGGTCGGTCCCGACGGCGATCCGGTCGGCCACCGAGGCGCGGAACGCCGGATCCGCGGGGTCCTGCCCGTCCGGCGCCCACCCCCGCGCGATGTCGTCGGCCAGCTCGCGCCCCTCCGGTGAATCCGGGGCCAGCCCGGCTTCCAGTGCCTTCTGCGCCCGCTCGCTCCAGCCGATCCAGTCCTCCTGCGCCGGCACGGCCGCCTGGCCCGCCCGCAGGTCGTCGGCGTGCCGTTCGCTCATCCGCCGCGTCACCGCGCGGAACTCCGGGTCCTGGATAAGCTCGGCGAACTCGATCCACGCCTCCAGCTGCTCGGGCGACGGGTCGTCGGGCAGCTCCGGTTTCGCCGAACGCATCCGCTCGTAGAACTCCGCGTCGACCGGTAGGCCGTCGGTCACCTCCTGCCAGAACTCGTCGACCAGGCGGGCCCGCTCTTCGTCGGACATCGCCGCCAGCCTGTTCATCAGTTTCACTTCCTCCAGCTCGGATTCGCGTTTCACGACCGCACGCAGAACCGCGCGCCGCAGCCGCAGCCTGCGCATCTGCTCGTCGAGCGCGTCGATGTGCCGCCGGGCGAGGCGGGGGACGCTCGTCTCCCGCGCGAGCACAGCGGCCACATCCGTTAGCCCGAGGCCGAGTTCGCGCAGCGTCTTGATCAGTTCGAGCCGGGCCATCGCCGTCACGTCGTACAGCCGGTAGCCGGAACCGGTGCGGTCGGCGGGCGGGAGCAACCCCTCGTCGGAGTAGAACCGGATGGTCTTGACCGGCAACCCGGTCCGCCGGCTCAGCTCGCCGATCGTGAACGTCCCGTCCGCGCGTCCCATGCTCAACCCTCCAGCCGGTGGAGAGTCAACTGTGCCACGATCACCTGGGTACCGTGGCGGTATGCACTTCACCCGGACCCGAGAGCTGGTGATCGCCGGGCTGGTCGGGCTCGTGGCCGCGTACCTGTTGTTCAGGTTCGCCTACGGGGACCTGCCCCGCCTGCCGCGGCCGGTCGGCGTCACGCTGTTCGTGCTCGCGGTGATCGAAGTCGCACTGGCCTTCGTGATGCGGTCGCGGGTCAGGTCCGGCCGGCTCGTCAACGCGGTCTCGGCGGCGCGCACGGTCGCGCTCGCGAAGGCCTCCTCGTTGCTCGGCGCGATCATGCTCGGCGCGTGGGCCGGGATCGCCGGCGCGTTGATCCCGCGGGCGTCGGAGCTGGCCGCGGCGTCGAGCGACCTCCGCAGTGTCGCGATCGGAGCGGTGTGCGCGGCCGTGTTGATCGCCGCGGCGCTCTGGCTCGAGCACTGCTGCCGCACGCCGGAAGACGACGAAAGTGATCCCGATCATCACCCGACCGGTTAACGCTGAGAACCGACCGCTCGAAGTACCAACTAGGTCTCGGACGCATAACTAGCGGGTACGGTGTTGGTCATGACTGGCGAGGGTGACGAGACGCGCGGCCGCGTCGTGGGCAGGCCGTGGTTTCTCATCGGCCTGGTCCTCGCGGTCGGCGCCACGATTCCGCTGGTGGTCGCCGACGACATCCGCTACCTGCGGCTGGGGATCGTCGCCGCGTTGTGGGCGGCTCTGATCGGCGCGTTCCTCGCCGTGCGCTACCGCCGCCAGGCGACGAACACCGAAGAGGCCGTCGCACAGGCGCAGGAGGTCTACGAGCTGGAGCTCGAACGCGAGATCGCCGCGCGGCGCGAGTTCGAGCTGGAGGTCGAAGCCGAGACGCGGCAACGGGTCGAGTCCGAGTCCCGCAGCGAACTGGACGCACTGCGCACGGAAATCGCTTCCCTGCGGGACAACCTGCAGAGCCTGTTCGGCGGCGAGGTGCTGCTGGAGCGCGTCGCGCTGACCGCGCAGGCGACCCGGATGCGGGCGCTGCACGAGGAGCAGCGGGTCGTCGAGTACGGCACGAGCCAGCCGCCGCAGATCACCGCGGCGAAGAAGCGGGAGATCACCGACCGGCCGACCGAGTTCATCGAGCGGGTGCGGGAGAAGGAGCCGGTGCGCGCAGGCGGCCGTCCGAGCGCGCCGGAGCCGCGGCGGCCCGAGGTGTCGATGGACCTCCCCGTCCGCCGGGTCGCGAACGCCGAACCCGTCGACCCCGAGCGCACGCGGGTGCAGCCGGCGGCGAAGAAGCCGGAACGCCCACAGACCCGGCCCGTGGAGCCGAGCCGTCCCGCGCCGAGCCGTCCCGATCGTGGGCGCCCGACAGCCGCGACGACGCCGGTCAAGCGGGAACCGCAGCGGGTGGAGCAGCCGACGCAGGTCGCCAAGGCCGTCGATCCGGACTGGACGCCGCGAGCCGAGCGTTCGGCGACCGACCTGTCGGCGGCGTTCCCGACCCGCGTGACGCGGCCAGTGCAGCCGGAGCCGTCGCCGGTGGTCCCCGAGGACCACCCGGTGGTCAACGAGACGTTGCCGGTCGAGGTCCGGCGGCTGGCGCAGCAGGGCAGGCCGGGTGGCCGTCGGCGCCGCGCGGAGGAGGATGAGGCCCCCGCCGGCCGCCGTCGCCGCCCCGACGAGGCGCCGCGGGTGCCGGACGCCGACGAGGCGCCGCCCGGGCTGCGTTCGGACGCCGATGTGCCGGCGAGCCTGCGGACACCGGAGGCCGACGCGGGCCGTCGAGGCGCGGAGCGCGCTCCCGAGGCCGAGGCACTGCCGCGGCTCTCGGTGGCCGCGGAGGCGGAGGGCCCGGCACGCCGATCGAGCGCGGGCGCCGCGGTCGCCGGACGCCGCTCCGCGGAGTCGACCGGGTACCGTTCCGCCGCCGCGATCTCAGGCCGCCGCAGCGCCGAAGCGAGCGGCCACCGGGCAGCCGACGAGACGCCCACGGGCCGGCGCAGCGCTGAAGCGACGGGCCACCGCGCGACGGACGAGACACCCGCGGGCCGCCGCAGCGCCGAGGCAACGGGCCACCGCGCGACGGACGAGACACCCGCGGGCCGCCGCAGCGCTGAAGGAACGGGCCACCGTGCCGCCGATGAGACGCCCACGGGCCGCCGCCACCGCCCCGACGACGAAGCCGCCACGTGGGCGAGCACCGGCCGCCGGGCGAAGCCCGAGCCGGAAACCCCACGCGGCCGCCGCGCCGCGGTGGAGGAGCACACCGGTTCCCACTCCGCGGGCCGCTCGGTGAGCGAACTCCTGGCAGCGAACGGCAAAACGGCGACCCCCCGACGCCGCCGCCGCGCCGAGGACTGACCACTTCCGCGGATTGCTGTGAACTACGGCGATCCCGCCGCTGCCGACGACAGTGCGCCGCGATTCCGCGGGACGCGGCCGACCTGCCCCGCGCCGATCCCGCGCGGCGGAGGTTCTGAACCGTGGCGGTTTCGCGGGGGCGCCGACCTGGGCCGCCGCGATTCGCGGGGGTGGTGGATCTGAACCGCGACGATTGCGCGCGGTGGGGTTCTGAACCACGGCGGTTTCGCGGGCTGTGGATCTGCGTCACTGTGATCCCGCGGCGGCCGACCTGCCTCGCGACGTTTCCGTGCGGCGGGTTCTGAACCGTGGCGATTTCGCGGGGCTGCCGACCTGGGCCACCGCGATTCGCGGGCTGCCGATCTGCATCGCCGCGATTCCGCGGCCAACCGGAACCACGACGATCCCGCCGGCGGTGGATCTGACTAAGGACGATCCCGCGCGGCGGCTCACAGCAATTCCGCGGGGGTGGCCACCGTGCATCACGGCACCGCGGCGTTGCCGGAGGCAGTGCGCCGCCGAGCACCGCCGCCCGCGGCGGTTGCACGCTTCGCCCCACTGCGTCACTGACCGCCGCCGTGCCGCTCTCGCGGCAGCATCATCGCCGTGCTGCTGTGGTGGCTGACCGCCGCCGTGCTGCTCCGGTGATTGCGCCCGCAGCGGCTGTGCCGCTCCACGGCTGTGCCGCCCGCCGACCAGTGGCCTTCGTGGCTGCCCCCTGTCCCGCTTCTGCTGAGCCGGGGACACCGCCGAGGTGCCCGGCTCGCCGCTGCGCGGCCGGGCGACTCGGCGCTACGCCACCGCATCGCACGGCGCCGGCGCTGCGGCTGAGCCCGCTGCACCGGGGGCCCCGAAGCACCGCCCACCCCGCCCGCCCCCGCAGTCCGTCACCGTAGAGTGCCGGGCTGTGACGGCACCCCCTCGCAGGCTCACCGTGCTCCTGCCCGTGCTCGGCCTCGTCATCCTGGCCGTGTGCGGCCTGACCGTTCTCGGCCTGGTCACCGTGCAGATCGGGCCCCTCGCGGTGGCCATCGGCGTCGCCGCGGCGCTCGTTCCCGTCGCGGTCGTCGTGGCGACTATCCTGTGGGTCGACCGCTGGGAACCGGAGCCGGCGAAGTTCCTCCTGGTCGCCTTCTTCTGGGGCGCGTGCCTCGCCGCGATCACCGCCCTGCTGATCAACAACACCGCCGAAACGGTGGGCGACCTGCTCCTCGGCGAGGGCAGCGGCAGCAAGCTCAGCGCGCTCCTGTCCGCCCCGCTCGTCGAGGAGGCCGCGAAGGCCTCGTTCGTGCTCGCCGTCCTGCTGCGCCGCGCCGACGAGTTCGACGGGGTCATCGACGGCATCGTCTACGCGGGGTTCACCGCGGCCGGCTTCGCGTTCACCGAGAACATCTACTACTTCGGCCGCGCCTTCGCCGACTACGGCTTCGGCGACGCCACCAGCACCGGCGTGATCGCCGCGTTCGTGCTGCGCGGCGTGCTGTCGCCGTTCACGCACCCGCTGTTCGCCGCGATCACCGGCATCGGCCTCGGCTACGCCGCCCGCGCCGACAACCGGGCCGTCAAGATCCTCGCCCCGATCGGCGCCTACCTGGGCGCCGTCCTGCTGCACGCCCTGTGGAACGGCGCGGCGGTCCTCGGCGGGGCGCAAACGTTCCTCAACGTCTACTTCCTGATCATGGTCCCGATGTTCATCGCGGTCGTGATGCTCGTCCTCCTGCAACGCCGCCGCGAACAACGCATCGTCACCGCCGCCCTGCCCGCGATGGTCCAGGCGCGGCTGATCGCCCCGTCGGAGGTCGAGCTGCTGTCCACGCTCGCCGGCCGCCGCGAGTGGCGGCGGCAGGCCAGGCAGCAGTCCGGCCGCGAGGCCGCGAAAGCCGTGGCGCGCTACCAGGCCAGCGTGACCGAACTCGCGTTCCTGCGCCGCCGCAAGGAGACCCCGGACCACGAGAAGCGCAAGCGGGAACTGCTGGCCACGCTGCGCGCGGCCCGCGCCGACGCGGTCCGGCTGGCGGGTGAAGGCAGTCATACCGGGTAAACCGGGTCGGGTGAAGCTGGTCACCCGCCGCCGACCCGGGGCGTTTCCGCGAGCTACTCTCGCCCCGTCGTCCGGTACCCGCGAACGGAGCGGGACTGGAACGAGCTGAGGAGTTCTGCTGCCATGAGCGTCCACAGGGGCACGCCGTGAGTCGTCCCGCAAGGCTCGGTGTCGGAGTGATCTCCGCCGGCCGCGTGGGCAGCGTCGTCGGCGCCGCGCTGACCCGGTCCGGGCACACGGTGGTCGCCGCCTCCGGCATTTCCGCCGCTTCCCAGGCCCGCGCCGAGCGCATGCTGCCGGGTGTCCCGCTCAAACCGCCGGACGAGGTCGCCGCGGCCGCGGACCTCGTGCTGCTGGCCGTGCCCGACGACGAACTCGCCGGCCTGGTCCGCGGTCTGGCCGCCACCGGTTCCTGGCGCCCCGGCCAGATCGTCATCCACACCTCCGGCGCGCACGGCCTCGACGTGCTGGCCCCCGCCGCCGCGGCCGGTGCGCTGCCGCTGGCCCTGCACCCGGTCATGACGTTCACCGGCCGCTCCGAGGACCTCGACCGGCTCACCGCCTGCAGCGTCGGCGTCACCGCCGCGGCCGACGACGAGGCCGCATGGAGCGTCGGCGAGGCGCTGACCGTCGAGATGGGCGCGGAACCGGTGCGGGTGCCGGAAGCCGCCAGGGCGCTGTACCACGCGGCGCTCGCGCACGGCGCCAACCACTTGATCACGCTCGTCGACGACTGCGCGGACCTGTTGCGCGGCGCGGGGATCGGCGACGCGGAGCGCATGCTCGGCCCGTTGCTGTCGGCGGCGCTGGACAATGCGCTGCGGCACGGTGACCGAGCCCTGACCGGTCCGGTCGCCCGCGGTGACACCGGTACCCTGCGCAAGCACCTGGGCGTGCTCGAAGCCACCGAGCCCGCGATCGTGCCCGCCTACACCTCGCTCGCCCGGCGCACCGCGCAGCGAGCCGAAGCGGCCGGCCTGCTCGACGCCGGCGCCGCCGCCGAGATCACCGAACTTCTGGAAAGGCCGGAAAACCCGTGACCACACCGAAATTCAGCCGCGGGCAGCTGAACACCTACCAGACGCCCGGCGACGTGCACCGGGTCACCGCGGCGCTGCACTCGGTGGGCCGCAAGGTCGCGCTGGTGCCGACCATGGGCGCGCTGCACGCCGGTCACCGCGAACTGATCCGTCGCGCCAAGCGCCTGCCGAACACCGTCGTCGCCGTGTCGATCTTCGTGAACCCCCTGCAGTTCGGCGAGGGCGAGGACTTCGACGCCTACCCGCGGCCGCTGGAGCGGGACCTGGAGATCCTCGCCGAGGACGGCGTGGAGATCGCGTTCGTGCCCAAGGTCGGCGACCTCTACGCTGAGGGCCACGCGGTGACCCTGCACCCGGGCCCGCTCGGCGACGAGCTGGAGGGCGCCCACCGCCCCGGCCACTTCGCCGGTGTGCTGACTGTGGTGGCGAAGCTGTTCAACATCGTCACGCCGGACTTCGCGTTCTTCGGCGAGAAGGACTACCAGCAGCTGGTCCTGATCAAGCGAATGGTGCGCGACCTGAACCTCGACGTCCGCGTGATCGGGGTGCCGACGGTCCGGGAGTCCGACGGCCTGGCCCTGTCCTCGCGCAACGTCTACCTCTCGCCGGAACAGCGGGAAGCCGCCGTGGTGTTGTCCGCGGCGCTCGCGGCAGGCGGGCATTCCGGACCGAAGGGCGGGGACGCGGTCCTCGCGGCGGCGCGCGCGACGCTGGCCGCCCGCCCGGAGGTCGACGTGGATTACCTCGAATTGCGGGGAACCGATCTCGGTCCCGCACCCGTCGATGGGGAAGCACGGTTGCTGATCGCCGCCCGGGTCGGGCGGACCCGGCTGATCGACAACGTCCCGGTGGTGCTGGGCGCGTCGGAGGAAGAGGGATAACCATGTACCGCACGATGCTGAAGTCGAAGATCCATCGCGCGACGGTCACCCAGGCCAACCTGCACTACGTCGGGTCGGTCACGATCGACGAGACGCTGATGGAGGCGGCCGACCTGCTGCCGGGCGAGCTGGTGGCCATTGTGGACGTCACGAACGGCGCGCGGCTGGAGACCTACGTGATCCCGGGCGAGCGGGACAGCGGCGTCATCGGCATCAACGGCGCCGCCGCGCACCTCGTGCACCCGGGCGACCTGGTCATCCTGATCTCCTACGGTCAGATGGACAACGCCGAGGCGGCCACCTACCAGCCGCGGATCGTGTTCGTCGACGACGAGAACCGGATCAAGCACGAGGGCAGCGACCCCGGGCACGCGCCCGACGGCTCCGGCCTGGTGAGCGGCAGCATCCCGATCGCCTCGCCGGACCGGGAGAACCCGTTCCCGGTCGCCGAAACCGTCGACGCCGCACGGCTCGACGCGCTGCTGCACGCCGAGGGCTGAACTCCCTTGCTCCTGGCGATCGACGTCGGCAACACGAACATCGTGCTCGGCCTGTACGAGGGCAGTGGGGACGCGGCCAAGCTCGTCGGGGACTGGCGGATGCGGACCGACGCGCAGATGACCGCCGACGAGCTGGCGCTGACCATGCGCGGCCTGCTCGGCGAGCACGCCGACGCGATCACCGGGCTCAGCGCGTTGTCCACCGTGCCCGCGGTGCTGCGCGAGATGCGGGTCATGCTCGGCCGGTACTACGCGCGGGTGCCGAAGGTCGTCGTCGAGCCCGGCGTCCGCACCGGCGTGCCGCTGCTGGTGGACAACCCGCGTGAGGTGGGCGCGGACCGGCTGGTCAACACGCTCGCCGCGCACCACCTGTACCGCACGGCGTGCGTCGTGGTGGACTTCGGGACCTCGACCAACGTGGACGTGATCTCCGCGAAGGGCGAGTTCCTCGGCGGCGCGTTCGCGCCCGGCATCGAGATCTCGGTCGACGCGCTGGCCTCGCGCGCGGCGGCGCTGCGCAAGGTCGAGCTGGTCCGGCCGCGGTCGGTGATCGGCAAGAACACCGTGGAGTGCCTGCAGTCCGGCATCGTGTTCGGGTTCGCAGGCCAGGTCGACGGCCTGGTGCGGCGGATCGTGCGCGAGCTGACCGCGCGCACGCACGAGCCGGTCACCGTGCTCGCGACCGGCGGGCTGGCGCCGCTGGTGATCGGCGAGTCGGAGACGATCACCGAGCACGTGCCCGACCTGACGCTGCTGGGCCTGCGCCTGGCCTTCGAACGCCAGACGCGTTAGCGGCGGACGGCGCGCAGCACCGTCGTCAGCAGCGGCAGGTCGAATTCGCCGTTCGCGGTGGCCGGGTTGGCGCGGAGGAATTCCAGCGTCCGCCGCCGCGTCTCCACACGCTCGGCATCGTCCGCGACGAGCAGATGGGAATGCGTGGAGATCGTTTCGACCAGGCTTTCGGGTGTGCGGCGGTGCGAGTGCCGGAACGTCTTCTCCTCGAACGCGCTGAACGCGGGGTGTTCGGGCAGAGTCGCGACCGACCGGCCGCGCTGCACGAAACCGGACACGCGGGCGAATTCGGCGACCCACGGGACGGAATCGTCGTTGCCGTTCCACAGCCCCGCGACCACGCCGCCAGGGCGCAGCACGCGTGCGATTTCGGTGAGCGCGGCGCCCGGGTCGAACCAGTGGAACGCCTGGCCGGCGAGCACGGCGTCGGTGCCGGCGTCGGGCAACGGGATCCGTTCCGCCGTGCCGTCCAGGACTTCGATGCCGGGATGGCGCCGGGTGAACGCGGCGCGCATGGCCGGATCGGGTTCGACCGCGGTGACGCGCAGCCCGAGCGCACGCAGGCCGCCGGTGAGCTTGCCGGTGCCCGCGGCCAGGTCCACCACTTCCGCGGCACCGGGCGGCAACGCCCAGCGGAGACCGTCGAGCGGGTAATCGGGACGGTGCTCGTCGTAGGCGTCCGCGTGCCCCCCGAATGAGCGGGACCGCCGGTCCCACAGCTCACGATCGGCGGATGAAGTGGCTTCGCTCACTCGCGCGATGCTATCGGTGCGCTTGTGCTGGTCGATACAGGTAATCCGGTTGGCCTAGTAGTCACGGGGGTTCGTACCCTATCGGCATGACGGATTCCCCCTCCCCGGATCGCCCGGTGCCCGCTGACGACCTGCCCGAACAAATGCGGGTCCGTCGGGCCAAGCGCGATCGGCTGCTCGCGGAGGGCGTGGAGCCGTACCCGGTCGAAGTGCCGCGCACCCACACGCTCGCCCAGGTGCGCGCGGCGCACCCGGACCTGCCCGCCGACACGGCCACCGGCGAGGTCGTCGGCGTGACCGGTCGCGTCATGTTCTCGCGCATCGGCGGCAAGCTGTGCTTCGCGACGCTGCGCGAAGGCGACGGCACCGAACTGCAGGCGATGATCAGCCTCGCGAACGTCGGCGAGGAAGCGCTGGCCGCCTGGAAGGCGGACGTCGACCTCGGCGACCACGTCTACGTGCACGGCGAGGTCATCACGTCCAAGCGCGGCGAGCTGTCCATCATGGCCGACGAGTGGCGGATGGCCGCGAAGGCGCTGCGCCCGCTGCCGGTCGCGCACAAGGAGCTGGCCGAGGAGACCCGCGTCCGCCAGCGCTACGTCGACCTGATCCTGCGCCCGCAGGCCCGCGACGTGGTGCGCACGCGCGCGTCGGTGGTCCGTTCGTTGCGGGATTCGTTCCACCGCAGGGGTTTCACCGAGGTGGAAACGCCGATGCTGCAGACCCTGCACGGCGGCGCCTCGGCGCGGCCGTTCGTCACCCATTCGAACGCGTTCGACATCGATCTGTACCTGCGGATCGCGCCGGAGCTGTTCCTCAAGCGGTGCGTGGTCGGGGGGATCGAGAAGGTCTTCGAGATCAACCGCAACTTCCGCAACGAGGGCAGCGACTCCTCGCATTCGCCGGAATTCGCGATGCTGGAGTACTACGAGGCCTACGCCACCTACGACACGAACGCGGTGATGACGCGGGAGCTGATCCAGGAAGCGGCGCAGGCCGTTTTCGGCGGCCTCGAGGTCACGCTCGCCGACGGCTCGCCGTACGACCTCTCCGGCGAATGGACGTCGCTGAGCATGTACGACTCGTTGTCCGACGCGCTCGGCGAGGAAGTGACGCCGGAAACGTCGGTGGAGAAGCTGCGCGGGTTCGCCTCCGCGCGTGGCCTGGAGGTCGATCCGAAACTCGGCCACGGGAAGCTGGTCGAGGAACTGTGGGAGCACCTGGTCGGTGATCACCTGCACGAGCCGACTTTCGTACGGGATTTTCCGATCGAGACCTCGCCGCTGACGCGGCAGCACCGGACCAAGCCCGGCGTGGCCGAGAAGTGGGACCTCTACGTCCGCGGATTCGAGTTGGCCACCGGATACTCCGAGCTGGTCGACCCGGTGATCGAGCGGGAAAGATTGCTGGACCAGGCCCGCCAGGCCGCGGCCGGGGATAGCGAAGCGATGCGCCTCGACGAGGATTTCCTGCGCGCGCTCGAGTACGGAATGCCACCGAGTGGTGGCGTGGGAATGGGCATCGATCGTCTCCTGATGGCCCTCACCGGCCTCGGCATCCGCGAGACCATCCTCTTCCCGCTGGTGCGCCCCGAATAGCAGGCACGAACTAGTCACGGTATCGGTTACGTGATTTGCGTGCTGCCCTGATTCCGGGTATTAATGTCCTAGTCAATGGCTTCTGGTCAGGGCGCCTGCCCCTGCCCGATCATTCGTGGCTGGCCGAAAACAGGAGGAAACACATGGCACAGAAGGTGCTGGTGTCGCTCATCGACGACATCGACGGCTCGGAGGCGGACGAGACCGTCGAGTTCGGACTTGACGGCATCTCGTACCAGATCGACCTGTCGGCGGAAAACGCCGAGGAGCTCCGTGACGCGCTGGCCCAGTACGTCGAGCACGCGCGGCGTGCCGGTGGCCGCAAGCGGGGCACTCCGGGCCGTCAGCCCGCCGGCAAGGTCGCGGGTCGTTCCGCGTCGGTGGACCGCGAGCAGAACCAGGCCATTCGGGCCTGGGCGCGCAAGAACGGCTACCAGGTTTCCGACCGCGGGCGTATCCCGTCGGAGGTCGTGGAGGCCTACCACAAGAAGAACTGACTGCAGTTCGGGTAAAGAGGGGCGTGGAAGAGCCGCCGGGGATTCCCGGCGGCTTTTTTCATTGCCCGGCAGGTTGAACACGGTTCTGTCCGGCCGGGTCATTCGTGAGCGGCTGTCGCTTTTGTTCAAGACGGCGGCGCCGCCATTCGGCTGAATGGAGGCATGACCGACCTTCGACCGATGCTGGACCGGGCCGCCCGCGAGTTCACCGGGCTGCTCCGCACCATCGAACCAGCCCAACTGGACAACCGGACCCCCTGCACCGAATACGACGTGCGCGCCCTGCTCAACCACCTTCTCTATTGGGGCCCGTGGATGGCGGCGGCACTCCGCCGCGAACCGGCGCCCGCGGCGACTGGCGGCGAGCGGGACGTCGATCTCACGCAGGGTGACTGGCTGGGTGAGCTGTGCACGCTTGTGGATGGAATTGTGGATACCTGTGGGCGGCCGGGGGCGCTCGACGGCACCACGAAGTTCGGCGATGCGGAGATGCCGGCCGAGATGATCGCCGGAATGGTGCTGACCGAATGGGTGGTGCACGGCTGGGACCTGGCCCGTGCGACCGGCCGGCCGCTGACCGTCGACCCCGAGGTGGCGGCGGCGCTGCACAGCTCGGTCGAGGCGACGGCGGAGCAGGCGCGGGAGATGAAGGTGTTCGGGCCTGCGGTGCCGTGCGCGGACGAGGCGCCGGTGCTGGACCGGCTGCTGGCGCTGACCGGCCGTGATCCGGGGTGGCGCGCCTAGCGGGCGGATGCCCGGGGTGCCGGGGCCGGGGGCGTGCCTAGGGATGGCTGAACGTGGCCTCGGCGCCGGCCTTCTGGGTCTGGAGTTTCGAGGTGGCGTCCCTCGCGGGGTGCCGGGGCGTGGGGGAGGCGCCGGTGGCGGACCGGCTGCTGGCGCTGACCGGCCGTGATCCGGGGTGGCGCGCCTAGCGAGCGGACGCGCGGGGTGCCGGGTGACGCGCCTGGGCGAACGCGGCACCGGCTCCTGCCTTCCGGGCCCCGGAGCTCAGGGTGGAGTCCCTCGCGGGCTGCGGCGTGGCTGATCCCGGTCGGTGAACCGACCGGGATCAGCCACGCGGAGCCGGTGTGGTGAAAGTCACCGGCGGCAGGTGCGCGGGCAGCCCTCGCACAGCGGCTGCTCCGGCAGCAGGTACGAGAAGCAGCAGCTCTCCCGCCGCCGGGCCCACCCGTCGCCGGTCTGGCGCAGCCGGGTCGACGCCGTCAGCGGCGGGTAGTGCTCGTCCAGCACGAGCTGCGCGTCGGCGACGCCCGCCTCCTCGTCGCCGGCGTACAGGCCCGCCCACCAGAGCGTGCTGTCCAGCGCGTCCGTCGCCGCGGCCCACAGCATCCGGCGGCCGAGCCGGCTCAGCGGCGCGTACGCCTGCACGAACTGCGCCGCGTGCGCCGTATAACGAGCGCGCAGCACCGCGGCCAGCGCCCGCTCGTCCGCGACCACCGTCGCCTCGGGGCGGTCCGCGTCGGGGTCGCCGGGCAGGCAGTAGAACTCGTCCCCCAGCACCGCCACACCTTCGGGGTGTGGGCGGTCCGCGCACAGGCGGAAGGCGAGTTCACCCGGCCGCAGCATGGGTACTCGCCGTTCGTGATGGAGCAGCAACGCACCGGTGAACGCCGGCACGTGCAGGTACCACGACATGACGAACCCGGCCGTCGTCCGTTCGGGTGCCTCGCCGAAGCCGTCGCGCAGCCACTCGCCGAGGAGCTTGCGCCACACGTCGAACCGCGCGGGGTCGGCCAGCAGGTCGCCGCAGCGCTGCCAACCGCCCGTCGCGGGCAGGTCGGCGCGCACTTCCATGCGGTCCTGCAGGGCGGCCACCCTCGTGACGGACGCTCCGAGAGCGCCCAGCGCGGTTTCGATGGCGGACCTCCCTGCTCCATCCGAGTGGTTAGGTTGGCCTTACCTTACTCGTTCCGAGCGCGAGCGCCAGTCCCGTCCCCGTCACGAGGGTGTTCGCGGTGAGCGGACAAACCGGGGCTTGCGGAATCGCCGGGAGAAGTCCCGCGTTGCAGATGTACGTCAGCTACCAGCGCAGACTCATCGCCGGGGATTTCCGGCGTCTACACCAGCTGTGACCTAATCCGCCCCAGTGGTAGTCCGGTGGGACCGCATGGCTACTACAGTGGACTCACGGTGCTGAATCCATCGCGAAGTGATGGGTGCTCACCGCCGGCGCAGCAGTCGAGGGAGTGGGAATGTTCGAGAGGTTCACCGACCGCGCGAGGCGGGTGGTCGTCCTGGCCCAGGAAGAGGCCCGGATGCTCAACCACAACTACATCGGCACCGAGCACATCCTCCTGGGCCTGATCCACGAGGGTGAGGGTGTCGCCGCCAAGGCGCTCGAATCGTTGGGTATCGCGCTGGAAGGCGTGCGGCAGCAGGTCGAGGAGATCATCGGCCAGGGCCAGCAGGCCCCGAGCGGGCACATCCCGTTCACCCCGCGCGCCAAGAAGGTGCTCGAGCTGTCGCTGCGCGAGGCGCTGCAGCTCGGCCACAACTACATCGGCACCGAGCACATCCTGCTCGGCCTGATCCGCGAGGGCGAAGGCGTCGCCGCGCAGGTTCTCGTCAAGCTGGGCGCGGACCTGAACCGGGTGCGCCAGCAGGTGCTGCAGCTGCTCTCCGGCTACCAGGGCAAGGAGCCGGCCGAGGCCGGCGCCGGCCGCGGCGAGGGCACCCCGTCCTCCTCGCTGGTGCTCGACCAGTTCGGCCGCAACCTCACCCAGTCGGCGCGTGAGGGCAAGCTGGACCCGGTCATCGGGCGCGGCAAGGAGATCGAGCGGGTCATGCAGGTGCTGTCCCGCCGCACCAAGAACAACCCGGTGCTGATCGGCGAGCCCGGCGTCGGCAAGACCGCCGTCGTCGAGGGCCTGGCCCAGAACATCGTCAAGGGCGAGGTGCCCGAGACACTGAAGGACAAGCAGCTCTACACGCTGGACCTGGGCTCCCTGGTCGCCGGCTCCCGGTACCGCGGTGACTTCGAAGAGCGCCTGAAGAAGGTGCTCAAGGAGATCAAGACCCGCGGCGACATCATCCTGTTCATCGACGAGCTGCACACGCTCGTCGGCGCGGGCGCCGCCGAGGGCGCGATCGACGCCGCATCGATCCTCAAGCCCATGCTGGCCCGCGGCGAGCTGCAGACGATCGGCGCCACCACGCTCGAGGAGTACCGCAAGTACATCGAGAAGGACGCCGCGCTGGAGCGCCGCTTCCAGCCGATCCAGGTCGGCGAGCCCTCGCTCGAGCACACCATCGAGATCCTCAAGGGCCTGCGGGACCGCTACGAGGCGCACCACCGCGTGTCGATCACCGACTCCGCGCTGGTCGCCGCGGCCACCCTGGCCGACAGGTACATCAACGACCGGTTCCTGCCGGACAAGGCGATCGACCTGATCGACGAGGCCGGTGCCCGCATGCGCATCCGCCGCATGACGGCTCCGCCGGACCTGCGCGAGTTCGACGAGAAGATCGCCAAGGTGCGCCGCGACAAGGAGTCCGCGATCGACGCGCAGGACTTCGAGCGCGCCGCCCGGCTGCGCGACGAGGAGAAGAACCTCCTCGCGCAGAAGTCCGAGCGGGAGAAGCAGTGGAAGGACGGTGACCTGGACGTCGTCGCCGAGGTCGACGACGAGCAGATCGCCGAGGTCCTGGCCAACTGGACCGGCATCCCGGTGTTCAAGCTCACCGAGGAGGAGACCACGCGTCTGCTCCGCATGGAGGACGAGCTGCACAAGCGGATCATCGGCCAGGAGGACGCCGTCAAGGCCGTCTCCCAGGCGATCCGCCGCACCCGTGCCGGCCTGAAGGACCCGAAGCGCCCGTCCGGCTCGTTCATCTTCGCCGGCCCGTCCGGTGTCGGTAAGACCGAGCTGTCCAAGGCGCTGGCGGAGTTCCTGTTCGGCGAGGACGACGCGCTCATCCAGATCGACATGGGCGAGTTCCACGACCGCTACACCGCCTCGCGGCTGTTCGGTGCCCCTCCGGGGTACGTCGGCTACGAGGAGGGTGGCCAGCTGACCGAGAAGGTCCGCCGGAAGCCGTTCTCCGTGGTCCTGTTCGACGAGATCGAGAAGGCCCACCAGGAGATCTACAACACCCTCCTGCAGGTGCTGGAGGACGGCCGGCTCACCGACGGTCAGGGCCGCACGGTCGACTTCAAGAACACGGTGCTGATCTTCACCTCGAACCTGGGCACGTCGGACATCTCCAAGAGCGTCAGCCTGGGCTTCTCTTCCGGTAACGACGAGGGATCGCGTTACGAGAAGATGAAGCAGAAGGTCAACGAGGAGATGAAGAAGCACTTCCGGCCCGAGTTCCTCAACCGGATCGACGACATCATCGTGTTCCACCAGCTCACCCAGGAGCAGATCATCCAGATGGTCGACCTGATGGTGACGCGGGTGGAGACCCAGCTGAAGGCCAAGGACATGGCTCTCGAGCTGACCGACAAGGCGAAGGCGCTGCTGGCCAAGCGCGGCTTCGACCCGGTGCTCGGCGCCCGTCCGCTGCGCCGGACCATCCAGCGGGAGATCGAGGACCAGCTGTCCGAGAAGATCCTGTTCGGCGAGGTCGAGCCGGGTCAGATCGTAATCGTCGACGTCGAGGGCTGGAGCGGCAACCCGGAGGACCGCGACGAAGAGGCGCGGTTCGTGTTCCGCGGCGAGCCGAAGCCGTCCGACGTCCCCGACGCCCCGCCGGTGAGCATCGGCGCGGGCACCCACGAGGACGACGCCGAGGGCGAGCGCTGATCTCGTAGGCCGCCAGACGCGAGTGCCCCCAGGGAGTGGTTCCCTGGGGGCACTTTCGCGTTTCCGGGCATCTGCTGAAAACGGGGCGAAACACCGGCGTGGCCGGTCGCGACTCCGGTGGGGGCACTTCTCGTCCGGGACTCCCCGATGGTGTGAAAAAGTGGGCTGCGCTGAGGGGAGGCACATGAACGTCCTGGCGATCGACTTGGGCACGTCGAGCACGGTGGCCGTCCTGTCCGCGTTCGGCCGCGGGCCGCGTGTCATCGAGGTCGACGGGTCGGTCACCATGTCCTCCGCGGTCTTCGCGGGCGAGGACGGCACGCTGGTCGTCGGGCAGGATGCGGAGCGCCGGGCGCGCCTGGACCCGGCCCGGTTCGAGCCGAACCCCAAGCGGCGCATCGACGACGCGACCCTCCTGCTCGGCGACACCGTCGTTGAGGTGACCGACGCCCTCGCCGCGGTGCTGCGCCGCGTCGCGGAGGAGGCCCACCGCCAGCTCGCCGGGCAGCCGCTCGACCACGTCCGCCTCTCCCACCCCGCCCGCTGGGGCGCCACCCGCCAGCAGCTCCTCCGCCAGGCAGCGGTCAAGGCCGGTCTCGGCCCCAGCCCGGTCCTCATCCCGGAACCCGTCGCCGCCGCCGCGCACTACGCCTCCCTCGGCCGCACCCTGCCGCCCGGCAGCACCCTCGCCGTCTACGACCTCGGCGCGGGCACGTTCGACTGCGCCGTCGTCGGCGTCACTGAACGCGGCTTCACCGTGCTCGCCGACAACGGCCTGCCGGACCTCGGCAGCCTCGACATCGACCAGGCCCTCCTCGAACACGTCGGCCGCCAGGTCTCCCACACCGACCCGGCCCAGTGGCAGCGGATGCTGCGCCCGCAGAGCCTCGCCGACCGCCGCATCCGCCGCGCGCTCCTGCAGGACGTCCGCGAGGCCAAGGAAACCCTGTCCCGCCACGCGCACACCGAAGTGCCGATGCCGGAACCGTTCGACGACGTCCTGGTCACCCGCGCCGAGCTGGAGGCGCTCGTCCGGCCGAACCTGCTGCGCAGCGCCGAGATGCTCGCCGCGACCATCCGCGACGCCGGGCGCACCCCGCAGCAGCTCACCGGCGTGTACCTGGTCGGCGGGCCGAGCCGCATGCCGCTGGTCGCGGCACTGCTCGCCGAGCAGCTCGGCGTCCTGCCGACCACCCAGGACCAGCCGGAGACCGCGGTCGCGTTCGGACTGCACCACGTCCCGGCCGCCCCGCCGCCGACCCCGCCCGCGATCCCCGCGATCGACGGACGCACCGTCCCGGCCATGGCGCCGGCCACTCCGCCCGTTGCCTGGCAGCCACCGCCGCCCAAACCCAAGGGCGTGCGCAAACCGCTGCTCATCGGCGCCGGCGTCGGTGTGCTGGTCGCCGCGCTGGTGATCACCCTCCTCGCCGTCACCCGCGGCGGGTCCGGCGACCCGGCCGCGGCGGGCACCACCGGGAACGCGGCCCTGCCGAGCACCCAGCAGGTCTCCGCGGGCTGCTCGACCGGCGGCGAGCCGGACTCCGACGGCTTCACGTCCTGCCTGCGCCGCCTGGCCGGCGCCGTTCCGGACGTCGGGACCTGCGAGCGCGGCGGGGCAGGCGTGCCGATCCAGCAGGCGGGCGCCGAGAACGTGGTCACCTGCACGCTGCCCAGCGACTCGACCACCAGCGGCCGCTCCGTCGTCTACTACGAGGGCATGTCGTTCGACGCGCTGAAACCGGGCATCCAGTCCCAGCTGGGCACTTCGGACAGCGCGCTCGAAGGCCGCTGGAGCGGTGACGGGCTGAGCGGCGACTACCTGGCAGGCACGACCACCGGCATGGGGATCATGCTGTTCGGCACGGACGACGCCGAGATCTGCGGCCTGCTGGTGTGGATCGACTTCGGCACGGACGGCCCGACGCCGCAGGACATGGTCGACTACTTCGAGCAGAGCCTCAAGCCCGGCGCCTGATCTGGAACAGTGGTACCCGTGCGGGTGGCACTGCTCGGCCCGGTCCGGGCCCAGGCGGACGACGGCACGCCGATCGACATCGGCGGCGCGCGCCTGCGCATGCTCCTGGCCCGGCTGGCGCTCGACCCCGGGCGCGCGGTGGGCGCCGACACGCTGATCGACGACCTGTGGGGCGCCGAACCACCCACCGACGGCGCGAACGCCCTCCAGTCCCTGGTGTCCCGGCTGCGCCGCGCGCTGGGCAGCGCGGGCACGATCACCTCCGGCTCCGGCGGCTACACGCTCGACGCCGACGTGGACGCCCACCGGTTCGAGGAGCTGGCCGCGCGTGGCCGGCGCGAGCTCGCCGCCGGACGGCACCGCGAGGCCGCCGCGGTCCTCGGCGAAGCGCTCGCGTTGTGGCGCGGTGACGCGCTGGCCGACGTGCTTGACGCGCCCTTCGCGCAGGCCCCGGTCGCGCGGCTGGACGAGTTGCGGATCGCCGCGGTGGAGGACCGCTTCGAGGCCGAGCTGGCGCTCGGCCGCCACGCCGAGGTGCTCGCCGACCTGGACGCCGCCGGGGAAGCGCACCCGCTGCGGGAACGGCTCGCGTCGCTGCGGATGCGGGCGCTCGCCGCGAGCGGCCGCCAGGCCGACGCCCTCGCCGTGTTCGAGCGGACCCGGTCGACACTGGCCGAGGAGCTGGGCGTCGACCCGTCCGGCGAACTCCGCGAAGCCCACCTCGCGGTCCTGCGCGGGGAGGTGGCGCCACCGCGTGCCGAGCCCGCGCTCCCGGTGCGGCTGACCAGTTTCGTCGGCCGCGAGCGGGAACTCGACCAGGTCGCGCGGGCGCTGTCGGCGTCCCGGCTGGTCACGCTCGTCGGGCCGGGCGGGGCGGGCAAGACGCGGCTGGCGACCGAAGCGGCGGAGCGCCACCCGGCTCGCGCGTGGTTCGTCCCGCTCGCGGGTGTGCGGGACGCCGACGACGTGACCGGCGCGGTCCTTGGCGCGCTGGGGCCATTGGACTTCCGCGTCACCAGCGCGCCGAAGGCGCCGGTGGACGCGATGGCGCAGATCGTGGCGTTGCTCGACGGCGGCGACGCGTTGCTGGTGCTGGACAACTGCGAGCACGTCGTGGACACCGCGGCTGACGTGGCTTTCCAGCTGCTCGCGCGGGTGCCGGGGCTGCGGGTGCTGGCCACCAGCCGGGAACCGCTGGCGATCACCGGCGAGGCGCTGTGCCAGGTGGGTCCGCTGGAGGTCGCCGAGGCGGTGCGGTTGTTCACCGAACGGGCGGTCGCGGTGCGGCCGGGCTTCGTCCTCGACGAGTCCACTTCGGACGCCGTGACGGAGATCTGCCGGAGCCTGGACGGGATGCCGCTCGCGCTGGAGCTGGCTGCCGCGCGGCTGCGGTCGATGACGGCGGACCAGATCGCGCGACGGCTGGACGACCGCTTCCGGCTGCTGAACTCCGGCAGCCGCACCGCCGTGCCGCGGCAGCGCACGCTGCGGGCCGTGGTCGAGTGGAGCTGGGACCTGCTGGAGAAGCCGGAACGGATACTGGCCCGCCGGCTGTCGGTGTTCACCGGCGGCGCCACGGTGTCCTCGGCGGAGGCCGTGTGCGCCGACGAGCTGCTGCCCGCCGAGGACGTGCTCTACGTGCTCGGCTCCCTCGTCGAGAAGTCCATTGTGGACGCGGTGTCGACCGGAGGGGAGCCGCGGTACCGGATGCTGGAGACCATCCGCGCCTACGGCGCCGAACGGCTCGACGAGTCCGGCGAGCGGGACGACGTGGTGCGGCGGTTCACCGGGTTCTTCGCGGGGCTGGCCGAGGAGCACGAGCCGAAACTGCGCGGGCACGAGCAGGTCCGCGCGATCGAGGTGTTCGGCGCGGAGCACGACAACATCATGGCGGCGGTGCGGCGCGCCCTCGACGGCCAGGACGCGGGCACGGCGGCGCGGCTGGTCGTCGCGACCCTCTGGTACTGGGTGATCCGCGGGTTCAACGCCGAACCGGCGCCGCTGCTGGACGAGGTGCTGCGCCACGACGGCCTGCCGGACCACGCCCGCGCGTGCCTCAGTGTCATGCACGCGCTCATGACGAGCCTGCCGATGGTGCAGCGGGACGACCTCCCCGAGCTGACCGCCGAGTGCGTGCGCAGCGGCGCGGTCGAGCGGTACCCGATGCTGGCGCTCGCCCTGCCGATGAGCTGCTTCCTCGGCGGGCGCCGGGATCTCGCCGAGCAGGAGGTGCGCCGCGTGCTGCGCGGCTCGGACCGCTGGGCGATCTCGTGCGCGAGCTGGGCCGAGGGGTTCATGGCCGACCAGGACGGCGACCTGGACCGCAGCGGGCGCGCCAGGGACCGGGCGGTGGCGGGTTTCCGCGAGTGCGGGGACCGGTGGGGCACCGCGATGACGGTCGCGATGCAGGCGGAGGCGCACTCCCTGCGTGGTGAGCACGTCGCGGCGATCGCCGGGTTCGAGGAGGGCGTGCGGATCGCCCGCGAGCTGTCCGCCGCGGACGACCTGGTGCAGCAGCTGTCCCGGCTGGCCGAGGAGCGGTTCCGGGCCGGGGACGCGGACGCGGCTTGGCGGGATTTCGCCGAGGCCGAGCGGCTGGTGGGGGACAAGATCGACCGCAGGGCGACGGTGGCGCTGCGGAAGTTCGATGTGGCCCGGCGCTGCGGTGAGCTGGAGGTGGCGCGTGCCGAGCACGCGTGGCTGGCGGCGAACGCGTCGCGGATCCCGTTCCCGGTGGACATGGCGGGGGAGCTGGTCGCGGTCGCCGGCGCGTCGCTGCTCGTCGCCGAGGGGCGGCCCGCGGAGGCCTGGGCGTTGCTGGAGGCGCCGCTGCGCTCGTCGAGCGAGCGCCGGGACCTGCCGGACGTGGCGAAGGCGGCCACCGTGGTCGCCCGCGCGTTCCACGCGGAGGGCGACGCCGAGCAGGCCGCCTGGGCACTCGGCTTGAGCGCGGCCATCCGCGGCGTCTTCGACTCCGGCGACCCGGAGCTGCGCGCGGTGGTCGCCGCCCTCCGGGAGGCCCTCGGGGCGGACGCCTACGAGGCGGCCTACCAGCGGGGCGCGCGGCTCGGCAGCCCGCGGGCGATCGCCGCGGTCAAGGCCGCGGTCGCCGGTCGGATCAGGTGAACCGGGTCTCCGCCGACCCCCAGCGTGCGGCGGAGACCCGGCGCGTCACGCCACCCGGCGCCGGTAGGCGCGCATCGCCAGCGGGAAGAACACCGCGACGATCCCCGCCATCCAGGCGAGCGCGCCCAGCAGCGGCCCGGCGACCGGGCCGCCGTTCAGCAGGCCCCGCATGGCCTCGGTCAGCAGGCTCACCGGGCTGATGTCCGACCACGCGCGGAGCCAGCCGGGCATCGTGTCGGACGGGACGAACACGTTGCTGCCGAAGGTGATCGGCATCATGACCGCCACCATCACGCCCTGGACCGCGCCCGGGCTGCGCATGAGCATCCCGACGAACACCGCGATCCAGCAGAAGCACAGCCCGGCCAGCAGCATCAGCGCGACGCCGACCACCAGCGAACCCGGATCGGTGTGCAGCCGGTAGCCCATGATCGTGCCCGCGACCAGCAGCACCGCGAGCGCCACCGCGTATCGCACGACGTCCGACACCACCGCGCCGATCAGCGGCGCGGACCGGGCGATCGGCATGCTGCGGAACCGGTCGAACACGCCCTTCGTGACGTCGGTGTTGAGGGAGGTGCCGGTGGCCATGCTCGCGAACACCGTGTTCTGCACCATCAGCCCGGGCACCAGCACCTGCAGGTAGGCGCTCGTGCTGCCGGCGATCGCGCCGCCGAACAGGTACCCGAACATGAGCAGGAACAGGATCGGCTGCAGCGTGACGTCGGCCAGCTGCTCCGGGTTCTTGCGGATCTTCAGCACGCCGCGCCAGGCCAGGGTGAACCCGTCCTGCAGGGCCTTGCCCGGGCTGATGCGCCGGGGCAGTTCGAGCACGGTCACACCAGGCTCCCTTCCCGTGTGGTTTCCTCGGCCGGCTTCCCGGTCAGCGCCAGGAAGACCTCGTCGAGGCTGGGCAGGCGCAGCGCCAGCTCGTCGGCGGTGATGCCGGCCTCGTCCAGCTTCCGGACCAAAGTGGACATCAGGACCGGATCGCCGACCGGCGCCGTCAGCAGGCCGACATCGGAATCGCGGGCGGGTTCGATGCCGGTCAGGTCGGTCAGGATCCGCGCCACCGCTTCGAAATCGGCTCGCGCGGTGGGCCGGACCTGCACGGTCTGCCCGCCCACCCGGCGTTTCAGCTCGTCCGGGCGGCCCTCCGCGACGACCCGCCCGTGGTCGATCACCGTGATGGTGTCGGCGAGCTGGTCGGCCTCGTCGAGGTACTGCGTGGTCAGCAGCACGGTCGCGCCGTCGTCGACGAGGCGCCGCACCACCTGCCACACCTCGTTGCGCGCGTGCGGGTCCAGCCCGGTGGTCGGCTCGTCGAGGTAGAGCAGCTTGGGGCGGCCGACCAGGCTCGCGGCCAGGTCGAGCCGGCGCCGCATGCCGCCCGAGTACGTCTTCGCGGCGCGCCCGGCGGCGTCGGACAGCTCGAACTGCTCCAGCAACTCCGCCGCGCGCGCCCGCGCGTCGGCCCGGCTCAGCCCGAGCAGGCGGCCCAGCAGCACCAGGTTCTCGGTGCCGGACAGGTCCTCGTCGACCGACGCGTACTGGCCGGTCAGCCCGATCAGGCCGCGCACCCGGACCGCGTCGCGCACGACGTCGTAGCCCCCGACCGTCGCATGGCCGGCGTCCGGCCGCAGCAGCGTCGCCAGGATCCGCACCGTGGTGGTCTTCCCGGCGCCGTTCGGGCCGAGCACGCCGACCACCTTGCCGGTCGGCACCTCCAGGTCGACCCCGTTCAGCGCGGTGGTGCCGCCGAACCGTTTCACCAGGCCCTCAGCCTGGATCGCCAAGGTCATGAAATCCTCCTCCTGTGTCGGAACCGACTCTTCCGGGGGAACCTGACAGCGCGCGCACAGGCGACTGTCAGCCGCCGCCCAGACGTGACAGGAAGACTGGGCGGGTGGTCTTCTTCGCCGTCCTCGCCGCGGTCTTCGTGGTGTTCGCGGCGATGCGCCTGTTCGGCGTCGACGGCGGGCGGCTGACCGCGTCGCTGATCGCGCTGACGCCGTACTGGATCGTCTGCGGCCTGCTGCTGGCGGCGCTCACCCTCGCGCTCCGGCACTGGTGGATCGGCGGGACCGTGCTGGTGCTCGCCCTCGTGCTGGGCGGGGTGGTGGTGCCGCGCGCCTTCTCCGCGGCGCAGCCGCAGGTGCACGGGCGGACGCTGCACGTGATGTCGTCGAACATGTACTACGGCGAGGCCGATCCGCAGACCATCGTGCGGCTGGTGCGGGAGAACCAGGTCGACGTGCTGAACCTGCTGGAGCTGACGCCGCAGGCGGTGTCCGCGCTGGAGGCGGCCGGGCTGTTCGAGCTGCTGCCGCACCGGGTGCTGGAACCGGCCCGGCGTGGCGCCGGATCGGGGCTGGTGTCGCGCTACCCGGTCACGCAGCTGTCACTGGCCGGACCGTCCGAGTTCGCCCAGCCGAGCGCGCGACTGGACCTCGGCGGCGGCGTGTCCGTCGAGGTCGTGGCGGCGCACCCGACGGCGCCGGTCGCCGACGCCGGGGCGTGGAAGTCGGAGATCGCGGGGCTGCCGCACCCCGATCCGGACGGCCCGGTGCGCATCCTGGCCGGCGACTTCAACGCCACCCTCGACCACGGCACGCTGCGCGATCTGATCGCGACCGGCTACACCGACGCCGGCGACGCGACGGGCGAGGGCTTCACGTCGACCTGGCCGTCGAAACTGCTGCCGCCTCCGGTCGCGATCGACCACGTCCTGGTCGACCAGCGCGCCGCGGTGACCGCCTATCGCGTGTTCCCGATGCCGAACTCCGACCACAAGGCCGTGTTCGCCGCGATCACGCTCCCGTGAGCTGCGCGTGCCGGACGAACCGCGCGACGTCCGGGGACGTGGCGGTCGCGGCCCACACGACGTGCAGCTCGCTGGGTGACAGGCCGTGCACCGGCACCACGGCGATCCCGGTGAGCGGCAGCTCCGGCAGCAGCGTCCTGGGCACGAAACCGACCGCCTGGCCGAGCCGGACCGCGCTCGCGTACTCCGCGCCGCTGCGCACGAGCGGGCCTGGCTGCCAGTCGTAGGGGATCCGGTCGGTGCCGGTCCAGTACGCCGTCTCGGTGGCCGACATGTCGACCCACCGCGGGAACGTCTCGCCGTCCAGCTCGGCCCGCTCGATCGACTCCCGGCAGGCCAGCGGGTGCGACTGCGGCAGCAGGGCGACCCGTTCGTCGATCCGCACCGGATCGCTGTCCAGGCCCCGGCTCTCGAACGGGACGCGCAGCAGACCGACGTCGGCCGCGCCCGTGCGCAGCTCGTCCGCCTGGACCTGCCAGTCGGCCACGGTCGCGACGGCCCGCGGTTCGTGTTGCTCGTTGTAGGAATCGACCAGACCCTGGAGCGTGGCGACGTCGCAGGCGCGCGCGGTCACCCGCAGCTGCGGCCCCTCCTGCCCGAACCGCGCCACCCTGGCGATCGCCGCCCGCGCGTGCTCGTCGATGCCGCGGGCGTCCTCGGCGAGCATCCGCCCCGCCGCAGTGAGCTCCGCGCCCTGGTGCCCGCGGGCGAACAACGCCGTCCCGACCCCGTCCTCGAGCGCCCGGATCGCCCGTGACAACGCCGGCTGCGTCATGCCGAGCCGTTGCGCGGCCGCGGTGAACGTGCCCTCCGTGGCGACCGCCAGGAAATACCGCAGGTGCTTCAGATCCACTCCGACAGGCTGCCATGCCAGGCCGGCATGGGCCCATGTCCGCGCGGCTTTGGACGGATTCCCGCCACTGCGCTGAGCTGAACGGCATGACACAGAAGGCAATCGTGACCGCGGGCACCGGGGGACTCGGCTTCGAGGTGGCCCGGCAACTGGCCCGGCTGGACCACGACGTGGTGATCGTCGGGCGCGACCCGGAACGCGGCGTGGCGGCGGCGCGGACCATCGGCGGCCGGTTCGTCCAGGCCGACCTCTCGGTGCTGGCGGAGGTGCGTGCGCTCGGCGAGCGGCTCGCCGCGGAGGGTCCGTGGCAGTTGCTGGTGAACAACGTGGGCGGCATGTGGTCGCAGCGCTGGGAGACGGCCGAGGGTATCGAGGCGAGCTTCGCGGTGAACCACCTCTCGCCGCTGGTGCTGACCGAAGCGCTGCTGGACTCGCTGCGGGCCGGCCGTCCGAGCCGGATCGTCGACGTCACGTCGTCGTCCATCCAGGCCGCCCTGACGCTGGGCACGCCGTCGTACGCCGAGGTCGAACCCGGCGAGTACTACGGCATGGCGGTGTCCGGACGCGCGAAGCTCGCGCACCTGGCGTACAACCGGGAACTGGCGCAGCGGCTGCGGGGCAGCGGGATCGCGGTGTTCGCGGCGGACCCGGGCGCGGCGGCGACCCCCAACGCGGCCGAGATGACGCCCGAGATCCTGCCGCCGGCGCTGCGCCCCATGTGGGAGCAGATCCTGGAGGGCGTCCAGCGACCGGCGTCGGAGGCGGCGCGGTCCGTCGTGTTCGCGGCCACCGACCCGTCGCTGGAAACGGGACTGGTGATCGGCCCGGACTGCACGCCGTCGGAGGACCTGACCGGGGCGCTCACCGATGAACTGGTGGCGGCTGCCCGTGACCTGACCGAGCGGGTGCTGAAGCAGTAGTGCGCGTACCGGATCCGGCCGCTCGGGGGGCGTGACGGCCGGATCCGGTATGCCGGACGACTGCGAGGAGCACGGTGGCGCCCGTGCATCCGCAGCCGTCTGGTTAGAGGGAAAGACGGCTCCGACGGGACGCGTGGAACCCTCGTGTTCACCGGATCGAGTGGCGCTGGTCAGTAGTCCTTGACCGGATAGGAAGCCACGACCTGCGCGAAGTCCGCCACACCCGTTTCGACCAGGACCTCGGCCGCTGCGCTCGCGTCCGCCGCCTGACCGGCCTGGGCCCGGCGTTCGCGCAGGTTCGCGACCGCCATCTCCTGGTTCGCGCGGGCGTAGTCCCGCAGTTCCTTCTCGTACGCCGCGAACGCCGCCCGGTGGTCGCCGGCGGCCGCGGCCAGTTCGCCGGCCAGCACGTACGCGCCGATCATCGCCAGGCTCGTGCCCTGCCCGGACATCGGCGAGCCGCAGCACCCGGCGTCGCCGAGCAGCACGACCCGGCCCCGCGACCACGAGTCCAGGAGGATCTGGGCCGCGGAGTCGAAGTGGAAGTCCGCGGCCGCTCGGGCGTGCTCCAGCAGCCGCGGCATCTCCCAGCTGTCACCGGCCAGCGCGCGGGCCACGATCTCCTTCTGGCCCTCGACGTCGCGGTGGTCGTAGTCCACCGGCTCCGCCGAGCCGAACATCAGGTAGGCGCGAGCTTCGGTGTTGTCCCGCGCGCTCATCACCATCGCGCCGCGCATGTCGCCGTCCGGCATCTGGTGCATGACCTGCCAGTTGTCCAGTCCCAGGAAGTTCGGGACCGTGCACACGGCCATGTGCACGCCGAGGTGCCGGATGAACCGCTCGGTGGGGCCGAAGACCAGGCGGCGGGTGTTCGAGTGCAGCCCGTCCGCGCCGACCACCAGGTCGAAGGTGCGTGCCCGCCCGGACTCGAACACGACGCGGACCTCGTCGTCGTCCTGGTCCAGCTTCGCGATCGAGTCGCCGAACAGGTACTCGACGTCGCCGCCGACGGATTCGGTGATGATCCGGGCGAGGTCGTCCCGCAAGATCTCGACGTCCGGGTTGTCCAGCTCGCCGCCGCTGACCGTGCGGTCGGTGGTGCGGTAGACCTCGGCGCCGGTGGTGTCCACGACCGACATCCCACGCATGCCGGTGCTGTGCGCGCGCAGCTGGTCGAGGATGCCCATGCGCTCGGCGACGTCCAGCGCCGGGCCGCGGACGTCGACCGCCTGCCCGCCGGGTCGTGGGCTGGGCGCCCGCTCCACCACGGTGACGCTGAAGCCGTAGCGGGTGAGCCAGTGGGCGAGAGCGGGGCCGGCGATGCCGGCGCCGGAGATGAGGACCTTGGTGTTGTTCATGCCGCCACGCTGCCGGGCGCCGCTTACCGGTCGCTGACCGGAAGCTGTCAGCTGCCGAGCAACGTGGTCAGCGCAGGCAGCGCGGCACGGGGGATGGAGACGCCGCGGCCGTGCCGGACCTCCGGCTCCCGCGGGTTGATACGGATCAGCGCACCGGTCGCGGCGGAGGCCAGCTCGGCGTACCGGCGCACGGTCGGCACCGCGCGTCCGGCGCCGATCTCGACCACGACGGCGTTCCGGTTCGCGCGCCGCCACTCACCGAGCGCGCGCGTCTGGGCGTCGGTGCGGGACGGCAGCCAGTCGAAGTCGCCGAACATCATGATGTTCGGCCTGGCCAGGCCGCCGCAGTTCGGGCAGGACGGCAGCGGCGGGCGGGCGCGCATCGTCGATTCGTCGATGTCGAGGGAGAAGTCCGCGGGCCAGATGTCCGGGCCGCACGGCACCGCGCACTGCAGGTGGTGGATCGACCCGTGCGCCTCGGCGACCAGCTCGAACCCGGCGCGCTGGAACTGGCCGTCCACATTGGACGTGAACACGGCGACGCCGCCGGGCAGGCTGCGGCCGTGCCGCAGCAGCAGACCGAACCCGGCGTGCGGCTCGGTGCGCCGGTACATCTCCAGCCGGTGGCCGTAGAAACCCCACGCCAGCTCGGGATCCTCGGCGAAGTGGCGGGGGCCGGCGATCTCGGCGAAGCTCAGCCCGAGCCGCGCGTACGGCGGATAGGCCCGCCAGAACCCCTCGTTCCCGCGGAAGTCGGGCAGCCCGGAGTCGACGCCCATGCCGGCGCCCGCGCACACGAGGAGCGCGGAGGCGCCGGCGAGCATCTCGGCGGCCTCGGACAGGCCGTCGTCGGTCATCAGTCGAGCGGAACGACCTCGAACTCCAGCAGGTTCGCCCCGCTGGCCACCGGCCGCGAGCTCTGGCCCGCGTGCGCCTCCTTGGCCGGGCCGCTCGCCCACGCCTGGTACGCCTCCTCGGACTCCCACTTCGTGTAGACGAAGTAGCGGTTGTCGCCGGCGACCGGGCGCAGCAGCTCGAAGCCGAGGAAGCCGGGCTGCCCGTCCACCGAGTGGGCCCGGTTCGCGAACCGCTTCTCCAATTCGGGGCCCGCGCCCTCGGGAACCTCGATCGCATTGATCTTCACGACTGCCATGACCTCAGCCTACCCAGCCCGCATCGCTATGCTGGGACGTAATGGGGATCACAGGTGAAGATCGCAAGCTGGCCCGGGGGCTCGCCGGGGACCTGCGGAAACTCGTCCAGACGGCCGCGCTGGTGGTCGACGAGGACAACCCGGCCGAGGAGCTCATCGGCCGGATCACCGGGCACCTCGGCGTCGGGTTCCGGCAGATCGTGCTGGTGGGCCAGGACTTCCCGCCGTGGGAGCACGCCAACGTGCACCGGGGCGTCGAGGCCTACCTCGCCGAACGCGGCGGCGCGCCGGAGTGGTTCGGTGTCACCGGCGCGAACCGGGGGCACGAGGAACTGACCGGAATGCTGTCGTCCGCGCGGCGGCACGGCGCCTTCGAACTGGGCGCGGTCGACATGGCGACCGTCGCGATCGGACCGGAGGCGACCGAGGAGGTCGTGCAGTTCGGGCTGGTACTGACGACGGCGCCGGACGGCGAGCCGGTGGTGGTCGCGCTGCGCGGGCCGAACCCGCAGCACGGGCCGTCCGCGCTGTCCAAGGTCGAGGTGCTGGCAGGCGACCGCGCGGCGGCAGGCGCGGCACGCGACCGCATCGAGCAGCTCGCCCGCGAGCGCGACGTGCTGCGCGGCCAGGTGCTCGCCTTCGGCAGCAGCGAGTACCGGGGCAACGAGCTGCTGACGTTCCTGCCGCGGCCGGCACTGACCCCCGAGCAGGTCGTGCTGCCCGAAGGGGTGCTGCCCGCGATCGAGGACCACATCGTCGGCATCGCCGAGCACGCCGACCGGCTGCGCGCCGCGGGCCAGCACCTCAAGCGGGGGCTGCTGCTGCACGGTCCGCCCGGCACCGGCAAGACCCACACCGTGCGGTACCTGCTGAGCCGCCTGTCCGGCAGCACGGTGATCATCCTGACCGGCGCGGCGATGCGGTTCATCAGCAAAGCCGCCGAGCTGGCCCGGCGGTTGCAGCCGTCGATCCTGGTGGTCGAGGACGTCGACCTGGTCGCCGAGGACCGCACCATGCCCGGCGCGGGCGGCTCGTTGCTGTTCACCCTGCTCGACGCCATGGACGGGATCGGCGCGGACGCGGACGTCACGTTCGTGCTGACCACCAACCGGCCGGAGGCGCTGGAGGCCGCGCTGCGCGACCGGCCGGGCCGGGTCGACCTCGCCGTGGAGATCCCACGGCCGGACGCCGAGGGGCGGCGCAAGCTGTTCGAGCTGTACGCGCGCGAGGTGGAACTGGCGGCGGACCTCGAGCCGGTGATCGCCGAGACCGAGGGCGTCACCGCGTCCTACGTCAAGGAGCTGCTGCGCCGGGCGGTGCTGCACGAGATGCGCGACGGCGCGGACGGCGAGCGGATCCGGGTCGGCGACAAGGCGCTCACGACCGCGCTGCGGGACATGCAGGAATCGCGGAACTCGCTCACCCGGTCGCTGCTGGGCAGCTGATTCAATGGGCGCCGTGAGCGTCGTGGACTTCGGCGGCGACGGCCGTCCGATCGTGTTGCTGCACGGGCTGATGGGCCGGGCGCGCACGTGGTGGCGGGTGGCCCAGTGGCTGCGCCGGTACGGGCACGTCGTCGGCCTCGACGCCCGCGGGCACGGGCGCGGGCCGCGGGGCGGGCCGTGGACGACGGAACAGTTCGTCGCCGACGCCGCCGAAGTGGTGCGGTCGCTGGGCGAACCGGCCGTGGTGATCGGGCATTCGATGGGCGGCCTGCACGCGTGGTCGCTCGCGGCCGCCGAGCCGGAGCTCGTGCACGCCGTCGTGGTCGAGGACATGGCGCCGGACCAGCGCGGCAAGACGGTGGAGACGTGGCGCGGGTACTTCGAGTCGTGGCCGGTGCCGTTCCAGTCGCTCGCGCACGTGCGCAAGTTCTTCGGCGAGACGGGCGACTACTTCACCGAATGCGTGGAGGAGCGCGCGGACGGCTACCACCTGATCGCCTCGCTCGACGACCTGTACGAGATCGCCGCCGAGTGGGGCAGGCGCGAGTACTGGTCCTCGGTGGAGGCCGTGCAGTGCCCGATGCTCGTCGTGGAGGCCGAGCACACCCTCATGCCGCCCGGCCAGCAGGCGGAAATGGCGCGCCGTGCGCAATCCGGGCGGCACCTGGTGGTCCCCGGCGCGGGTCACGTCGTGCACGACTCGCAACCCGACATCTACCGCGGCGCGGTGGAGGCGTTCCTGTCGGCCGTGCTGGGGCGGTAGGCGCGCGTCACAAGCGGCTCAAGCGCTCCAGCGCCGACCGGCTCTCGTCGTCCGCGGGACGGTAGATCACCAGCAGTTGTTCCGCGTCGCGAAGTGGCGTGAGCGTTTCGAACTGCAGGGCGATGTTCCCGGCTTCGGGATGCCGCACCACCTTGTGGCCGCGGCCGTCGACCTTGACGTCCCGTTCCGCCCACCACCGCGCGAAGTCCGCGTCCCGCCTGGCGCATTCGGTGATCAGGTCCGTCAGCGCCTGGTCGTCCGGATGCGCCGCCCAGGCCGCGCGCAGGTGGGCGATCCCTTCCCGCACAACGCGTTCGCGGTCGACGTAGAGCTCACGCGTCTTCGGGTGCAGCAGGCACAACCACATCGCGTTGCGCTGAGACGGCGGGAGGGTGTCGAAATCGAGGAGGAGCTTCGCCATCTCGCCGTTCCAGGCGAGGATGTCGTAGCGGTGGTTCATCAGCATCGCGGGCAGCGGGGCGAGGTCCTCGACCAGCCGGGCCAGCTGCGGCGCGGCCGCGGTGGCGGGTTCGCCGGCGTCGCGGGGGCGCTGCCGGGTCAGGTCGAACAGGTAGGTGCGCTCGTCGGGGGCCAGGCGCAGGGCCTGGGCCAGCGCGTCCACGACCTCCGCCGATGGTCGCAGCCCACGGGCCTGCTCAAGCCGCACGACGTAGTCGACGCTGATCCCCGCCAGCTCGGCGACCTCTTCCCGGCGCAAGCCCGGGGTCCGCCGGGCCCGCCGCCCCGACGGCAGGCCGACATCGTGTGGCTCCAGCCGCTCGCGGCGGCTGCGCAGGAACGTGGCCAGCTCCTGCGCGGGGTCCACGGCGCGAGTGATCACGGAGCGTCCAACAGCCAGGGTGGGACCGGTGTTCCCAGGAAACCGGTTCCCTTACCCCCGGCTCGCCGTGCCCACAGACTCGTCCACGGCAACGGATCACGAGCACTGGAGGACACGATGCCGCTCACCCTCGACACCTACCGCCTGCTGGGCCGCTCCGGCCTGCGGGTCTCGCCGCTGGCGCTGGGCACGGCGACCTTCGGCACGGAGTGGGGCTGGGGCGCGGAGCCGGACGACGCGCGCAAGTTGTTCGACACCTACGTCGAGCGCGGTGGCAACTTCATCGACACCGCAGCCACCTACACCGACGGCAGCTCCGAGCGCCTGCTGGGGGAATTCACCCGGGGCAACCGGGAAAGCCTGGTGCTGGCGACGAAGTACACGACGCTCAGCCGGCCCGGCGACCCGAACTCCGGCGGCCCGCACCGCAAGAGCATGTTCACGTCGGTGGAGACCAGTCTGCGACGGCTGAACACCGACTACCTCGACCTGCTCTACCTGCACGTGTGGGACGACACGACGCCGGTGGAGGAGATCCTGCGCGGCATGGACGATCTGGTCCGGCAGGGCAAGGTCCTGCACGTGGCGATTTCCAACGTCCCGGCGTGGCAGGTGTCCCGCATGCAGGCGATCGCCGACCTGCGTGGCTGGTCGCCGCTCATCGCGCTGCAGATCGAGTACAGCCTGGCGGAGCGCACCGGGGAACGCGACCTGATCCCGATGGCACGCGAGCTGGGCCTGGCCGTGGTCCCGTACTCGCCGCTGGCGGGCGGGGTGCTGACCGGCAAGTACCGCCGCGACGACGGCCCCGCGGAGAGCACCCGCAGGAGCTTCAACGCCGATCTCGGCCTAATCACCGAGCGCAACCTCGCCATCGCCGACGTCGTGCGGGAGGTCGCCGCGGAGCTGGAGTGCACCCCCGCACAGGTCGCCCTCGCCTGGACCCTGCGGAACCCGGGTGTCACGGCGCCGATCATCGGCGCTCGCACCACCGCCCAGCTGGAGGACAACCTCGGCGCACTGGCGGTCGCCTTCACCCCAGCCCAGCTGGTCCGGCTCGACGAGGTCAGCGCGATCGACCCCGGCTACCCGCACGCCATGCTCGCCAGTGACCACATCCGGAAGGTCACCACGGGGGATCTGAAGATCGACAGCCGCCGCTGACCTACTTGTGTTCGCCCGGCAGCGCGAACCGGCCGTCCGCGGTCTGCTCCACCAGACCGTCCACCAAGAGCGAATCCAGGCAGCGGTCCCGCTGGCCGGTGTCCGGCCAGACGACGTCCAGGCTCGCCTTCCACACCGGTTCGGGCGTGCCCCGCAGGACGTCCAGCAGCAGGCCGCGCACGTGCCGGTCGGTGCCGGCGTACTTCTGCGTCGCCTTCGCGGGGCCGTTGTACGCCGGGCGGCCGGCCTTCTGCCAGGCGCAGTCCGCGTACACCGGGCAGTCCGCGCAGCGCGGCGAACGCGCCGTGCACACCACCGCGCCCAGTTCCATCAACGCCGCCGAGAACCGCGCGGCCCGTGCCTCGTCCAGCGGCAGGATCGCCGACACGTCGGCCATGTCGCGCGTGTTCGACGGCGGCCCCGCGTCGCCCGCGCCGTGGACCGCCCTGGCCACCACGCGCCGCACGTTCGTGTCCACCACCGGCGCCCGCTTGCCGTACGCGAACGCCGCCACCGCCCGCGCCGTGTACGCCCCGATGCCGGGCAACGACAACAGGGTGTCCACATCGGACGGAACAACGTCACCGTGCTCGGTGGCGATGGCCGTGGCCGCCGCGTGCAGCCGCAGCGCCCGGCGCGGGTAGCCGAGCTTGCCCCACGCCCGCAGCACCTCGCCCTGGCTCGCCGCGGCCAGCGCCGACGGCACCGGCCAGCGCGCCAGCCACTCGTGCCAGATCGGCTCGACCCGTGCGACCGGCGTCTGCTGCAGCATGATCTCGCTGACCAGCACACCCCACGCCGTGCACTCCGGACGCCGCCACGGCAGGTCCCGGGCGCACGAGTCGAACCAGTCGATCAGCAGTTCGGAGTCGATGGGCACGCGCCCAGACTAGTTGTCCTGGATTTCGGTGACCTTGCCGGTGAACACGTCGTAGACGAAGCCGCGCACCCTGTCCGTGTGCGGCAGGTACCGGCTGGTCCGCACGCGCCGCATCGACCGGCGCACGCTGTCCTCCACGTCCCGGAACGCCTCGACCGCCCACGTCGGACGGACCCCGCCCGCCTCTTCCAGCTCGTCCTTGAACCCGTCCTCGGTGACGGTCGCCAGGCCGCAGCCCGTGTGCTGCATGATCAGCACCTCTTCGGTGCCGAGCTTGCGCTGCGACAGCGACAGCGACCGGACCACGTCGTCGGTGACCACTCCGCCGGCGTTGCGCAGGATGTGCGCCTCGCCCTGGATCAGGCCGAAGATCTCGAACACGCGGATGCGCGCGTCCATGCAGGTCAGGATCGCGATCTTCATCGACGGGCTGGCGGTGGAACGGTCGCCGAGCACGGGGTCGGTCAGTTGCGTGTTGCGCTGCAGCAGGGTGTCGATCGCGGTCAAGAATGCCTCCCGGGTTGTGTCCGGATTTCATTCCACCGGACCCATCAACCCCCCGCAATGAGAGAGATCACGGCCCGAACCAGTGCTGCTCCATGGTGCGCGGCGGCGCGGACGTCGTGCCGATCCGCAGCTGCGTGTTGAGCGTGATGATCCGCGGCTTGACGTGGTCGCCGGAGGACAGCAGCAGCTTGCCGGCCGCGCGGCCCTTCTCCAGCACCGGCTGGTGCACCGTGGTCAGGCCGGCGCGCTCCGCCTCGGCGATGCCGTCGAATCCGGTCACCGTCAGGTCCGCGGGCACCCGCAGGCCGCGCCGGTTCGCCTCCGCCAGCGCGCCGAGCGCGAGGATGTCCGACGTGCAGATCAGGGCGGTCACCTGCGGGTGCGCGTCGAGCAGGTGACGGGCCGCGGCGGCGCCGTCGTCCACGGTGTGCTCGAAGCGCTCCACGACCGGCACCGTCGACCAGTCGACCCCGACCTTCGCGAACGCCTTCGCCAGGGCCTCCAGCCGGGCGCGCTGCACGTGGAAGTGCGCGCTCTGCTGCCGGTCCAGGTAGGCGAACCCGTCGTTGCGGTCGCGCGCGAGCCGCATGCACAGCACGCCGACCTGCCGGTGGCCGAGCTGGATGATGTGCTCGGCGAGCGCGGTGACCGCCGAGGTGTCGTCCGGTCCGACCCGGTCGACGCCCTCGATGCGCGGCTGGTCGATGATCACCGTCGGCACCGGGCGGGCCAGCACGGCGCCCAGGTGCGGGTCGTCGTCCGGCACCGAGTAGACGACGAAACCGTCGACACCGGCGCGGTGCACCGCGGCCACGTCGTCCCGGCCGGGGCTGGCCGGCACCAGGTGCAGCCCGACCCCGGCGTCCTCGCAGGCCAACGCGAGACCTTCGAGCACGCCGATCGCCGCGGGGTCGCGGAAGGCGTAGGACAGGTTCTCGGTGAGCAGCAGGCCGACCGCGCCCGCCTTGCGGGTGCGCAGCGACCGCGCCACCGGGTCGGGGCCGGGGTAGCCGAGGCGCCGGGCGGTCTCCAGCACCCGCTTGCGCAGTTCCGGCGACAGCTGGTCCGGGCGGTTGTAGGCGTTGGACACGGTGGTCCGAGACACGCCGAGCTCCGCGGCGAGCGACGCCAACGTCGCCTGTCGCCTCATGCGCATAGGACGCCCCATGGGGGAACCGTAACGGTTCAGAACGGAGTCGTGAAGTCGAACGCCGTCCGTGCGGCGTGCGCCACTGCGCAACGTGACGTTCAGGCGGGGGTAACCGAGGCGGTGAGATCGTCACCCGTTCAGGTAAGGTGAACTCGAAAACCGTTTCCAATAGTTCCGACCATGCGTCCCACCTCGTACTTCAGGAGTGCTCGCGATGAGTTTCCCCCGCCTGATCGGTCTGGCGTCCGCCGCGACGGCCCTCGTACTCGGCCTCACCGCCTGTGGTGGGACTAACACCGCGAGCGACACTGGCGGCAAGATCAACGTCGTCGCGTCCACCAACGTCTGGGGCAGCGTGCTGTCCGCGGTCGGCGGCGACCAGGTGGCGGTCACCTCGATCATCGACGACCCGAGCGCCGACCCGCACTCCTACGAGACCACCCCCGAGGACGCCATCGCCGCGCAGAACGCGCAGCTGACCCTCGCCAACGGCGGCGGCTACGACGACTTCTTCGGCAAGCTCGCCGACCAGGCGGCGAACGCCCGCAAGCTCAACGCGTACGAGATCGGCGCGACCGGCGACGAGAACGAGCACGTCTGGTACAGCTTCGCCACCGTCGCCAAGGTGGCCGACCAGGTGGCCGCGCAGCTCGGCCAGATCAAGCCGGAGGCGGCGCAGACCTTCACCACCAATGCCACCAACTTCAAGGCCCAGCTGGACCAGCTCACCGGCAAGGCCGGGCAGATCGGCGCCGGCCACCCGGACACCAAGGTCCTGGTCACCGAGCCCGTCGCGCACTACCTGATCCAGGCCGCCGGGGTCACCGACGCCACCCCGGCGGAGTTCTCCGAGGCCGTCGAGGAGGAGACCGACGTCCCGCCTGCCGCGCTGGCCGAGTTCAACTCGCTCATCACCGGCAAGCAGGTCAAGGCCCTGATCAACAACGAGCAGACCAGCACCCCGGTCACCGAGCAGGTCGTCGGCGAGGCGAACCGCGCCGGCATCCCCGTGGTGGGCGTGACCGAGACGCTGCCCGCCGGGACGACGGACTACATTGCCTGGATGACCAGCGAAGTCGACGACCTGGCGAAGGCCCTGAACTCTTGAGCCCTGCGGTTGAGATCTCCGGCGCGACCCTCGCGTTCGGTCAGCGCACGTTGTGGTCCGGCCTGGACCTCTCGGTCGAGCCCGGCGAGTTCGTCGCCGTGCTCGGCCCGAACGGATCGGGCAAGACCAGCCTGCTGAAGGTGCTGCTCGGTCTGCAGCACCTCTCGCGTGGCAGCGTGCGCATCAACAGCGATCACCCGGTCGGGTACGTCCCGCAGCAGCGGGCGATGTCCGAAGCGCTCACGCTGCGCGGGGTCGACCTGGTCGGGCTGGGCCTCGACGGCCACCGGTGGGGCACCGGGCTGCGTGGTCTCGCCGAGCGGCGGCGGCGGGTGTCCGCCGCCGTCGCCGCGGTCGGCGCCCAGTCCTACGCGAGGCAGCCGGTCGGCAAGCTCTCCGGCGGTGAGCAGCAGCGGCTGCGGGTCGCGCAGGCGCTGGTCGGCGAGCCGGACGTGCTGCTGTGCGACGAGCCGCTGCTGTCGCTGGACCTCGCGCACCAGCGCGCGGTGAGCGAGCTGATCGACGCCCGCCGCCGCGAAGCCGGCACCGCGGTGCTGTTCGTGACCCACGAGATCAACCCGATCCTGCCCTATGTGGACCGGGTGCTGTACCTGGTCGACGGCCGGTTCCGGATCGGCCCGCCGGAGGTCGTGATGACCTCCGAGACGCTGTCCGAGTTGTACCGCGCCCGCGTGGAGGTGGTCCGCGTCGGCGGCCAGATCCACGTGGCCGGCGCGCGCAGCGCGGTCTGCGAGGACGAACCCCACCACCTGGACGAGCGCGTTTCGTGAGCACCGAAGGTTCCCGCTGAACATGGACAAGTTCTTCGACTTCGGTCTGACGGCGCAGCTGCTCGGGCTGCCGTTCGTGCAGACCGCCCTCCTCGCCGCGGCCGTGCTCGGGCTGGTCGCCGGTGTGCTCGGACCGCTGATCGTGACCCGCCGAATGTCGTTCGCCGTGCACGGCACCGCCGAACTGGCCTTCACCGGCGCGGCAGGCGCGCTGCTGCTCGGCGTCGGCGTCGAGTTCGGGGCGCTGGCCGGCGCGGTGATCGCCGCGTTGCTGCTCGGCCTGCTCGGCGGGCGGGAGTCCGATCGCGACTCGGTGATCGGCGCGATCCTGTCCTTCGGCCTGGGCCTCGGCGTGCTGTTCCTGTGGTTCTACCCGGGCCGTGCGGCCAACAAGTTCGGCATCCTGGTCGGCCAGATCGTGTCGATCGAGACGACCAACCTCATCGTGCTGGTCATCGCTGCAGTCGTGGTGCTGCTAATCCTCGCGGCCATCTACCGGCCGCTGTTGTTCGCCAGCGTCGACCCGCACGTCGCGGCGGCGCGCGGGGTCCCGGCGCGCACGCTGTCCGTCGTGTTCGCGGTGCTGGTCGGCGTCGCGACGGCGCTCGGTGTGCAGATCGTGGGGGCGCTGCTGGTGGTGGCGATGATGGTGACGCCGGCGGCCGCGGCCGCCCGGCTGACCGCGAGCCCGTGGAAGGCCACCGTGCTGGCCGTCGTGTTCGCCGAGACGGCCGCGCTGGGCGGGATCGTCCTGTCGCTCGCGCCGGGCGCACCGGTGAGCGCGTTCGTCACCGCGATCGCGTTCACGATCTACCTGGTCTGCCGCCTGGTCGCCTACCTGCGCGACCGGGCGGCCCGCGTCACCGAGGACTCGCCTGCAGTTGCGCCTGCAGCGCCGTGAGGAACTCGTCGGTCAGGAACGGCAGCTGACCGCTGGAGACGCTGCGCTCCACGGTCTCCAGCACGATCACGTCCGAGTTGGCGAACATCCCGATCGCCTGGTCCCGGCTCGTCTTCGGGGTGAAATAGGCGAGCATCGTGAGGTTCGCGAACCCGGCCGCCAGGTAGCGCGAGGACGCCTTGGTGAACGAGTCGCCGTAGAACAGGGTCTTCTCGTTCACTGTCGAGGACATCGGCGAGGCGAACCGGTACGACGGGGTTTCGATGTCGGCTATGGTCTGCCCGGCCCGGTCGACGATGCCGTCCGGGCGCAGGTCGTAGAGCACGTTCGTCTTGTCGGCCTTCTTGCCGAGCAGCGGCGGCAGGTCGGCGGCGACGGTGTAGGTGCCGACCTGCTTGCTCTGCCAGGTCGCGGTGATGCCGGGCTGCACGGCCTCGGCGACCGCGCGGGTCATCACGAGTGAGCCCTCGTCGGTCCAGTGCGTGTCGTTGGACGGGTAGACGGGGCGGTTGACGCGCCGCGCCTCCTGGGTCAGGGCGGGCCGCAGGTCCACCGCCCCCGCGGCGTCGATCTGCTGCCAGGTGGGCGCCTCCGCGGCCCGGTGGCACTCCCGGCCCGGGTAGCTGGACGGCAGGTTCTCCGGGACCATCGTGGACTTGTCCGGCGCCACCACCCAGACGAACTTGCGCCCGGACGCCTCGATGATCGTGCGCAGCCGGTTCATCCGCTCCAGCGTGTCGGACAGCATCCGGACCGGGGAGCACTTGGCCTCGGCGTCGTAGCCGAAGTACAGCCAGCCGTCGCGGCCCTCGATGACCTGCCGGTAGCCGGCCTGGTCGAGCGGGCCGGAGGTGGTGGGCTGGTCGTCCGTGCCCTGCGTCTGGGTCGGCGGCGGGCTGCCGGGCAGGGGACCGGTCTCGGTGGTGCCTGCCTGGTCCCGCGGCGGGGTCTCGCCGAAGAACGTGCGGCTGATCCAGTCCGCGGCGTCGATCGCGGCGCTGCGGAAGGTGAGCTGGTCGGTGGCCCAGCCGGGCAGGCTGGTGAAGAACGCCCAGCCGTCGCCGAGGCTGGGGAAGCTCGCCAGGTGCCGGTTCTCGATCTCGGCGGGGCGCGCGCCGAACACCCACAGCAGCGCCGGGGTCGTGAAGAACACGATCGCGCTGATCAACGCGGTGAGCTGACGGCCGCCGTGCCGGGGCCGGTGCAGGGAGTGCTCGCGGGGAAGCCACGCCTCGTGCACCGCGGGGAGCTGCTGCGGTTCGTGCGCCACGCGCACACGTTAACCGTTCACCTAGTGAAGCATCAGCAAAACCTGCAACTCACCGACGACGAACCCGATCACACCGCCCACCGCGATCAGCTTCCACTCCTCCTGGCGGAACGCCGGGCGCAGCAGGTTCTCGTACTCCTCGGGCGTCAGCGCGATCATCCGCCGCTCGACCATGTTCGCCAGGTCCATCGCCTCGACCAGGTACGGCTCGGCGTGCCGGAGCAGGTACGGCATCTGCGCGAGCGACCCGGCCGCCGCGGTAGCGGTCATCTCACGCAGCCGCTCGCCGCCGACCGTCGCGGACACCAGCGGCCGGATCAGGCCGACCTGCTCGTCGACGGCCCTGGCCACCACGCGCCGCACGAGCGCGGCGAGCCGGTCGGCGCGCGGGCCGGTCAGCAGCTCGTCGAGGAGGTTGGGGACGGTCAGCACCTCGCGGGCGATGATTTCGCCGTACTGGCGGGCCACCTCGGCCTTGCGGCGCTGGAACTTGCCCTGCAGCGTGATCGGCCCGATCTTCACCGGGCGGCGCGGCAGGAAGATCATCTTGATCGCCAGCCAGTCGGTGAACAGGCCGATGGCGCCGCCGAACACCGGCAGCACCCACGGGTTCTTCGTCAGCGCCCACACCACCGCCTGCACGATGCCGAGGACGAATCCGAAGTAGATCCCGCAGCGGGCGATGAACGCCATCTCCGGCCGGGACGTCTCGCGGATCAGTCGCACCAGCAGGGCGCGGTCGCGGGTGAGCCGCTCGACGGTCATGTGCTTGACGTCGAGCACGCCGTCGAGGTTGGCGCGGACCTCGTCCAGCAGCTCGCGAACCAGCTTCGGCGAACCGGCCTGCAGCTGTTTGACGATCAGGTCCTGCGCCATCGGCGGCAGCGACTCCCACAGCCGCGGGTGGTGCTTGGCCATCACGTCGCGGGCCAGGTCGTCGATCGCCCGCAGCAGCGGCTGCTCGATCTCCCGCACCAGCCGGTCGGGCTGGATGCGGCCGATGACCTCGCCGAGGTCGATCAGGTTCTTGGTGAGCAGGTCGGTGGCGATGGCCGCCATCCGGCCGCCGTGCTTGGGCACCACGCCCTGCCAGCCGAAGATCGGGCGGATGCCGACGAACTCCAGCGGGCGGAACATCATTTCGATGGCGACGCGCTTGGTGACGTAACCGATGAGCGCGGCGATGAACGGGATCGCGGTGTAGAGCGGCCAGTGCTGCGCGAAGTCGGCCAGCACCCCGTCCATCCGGCCACCCCCTCGTACATCCTGGCCGCGAGATTAGTGGAGGAGCAGGATCGCCTGGAGCTCACCCACGAGCCCGCCGATGATCGCACCGACGGCGATCAACTTCCACTCGTCCTGCCGGAACGCGGGCCGCAGCAGCTCCTCGAACTCCATCGGGGACAGCTGCCGCATCCGGTCGACGATCGTGTTCCGCACGTCCAGGGCGTTGACCGCGTACTCCTCGGCGTACCGGATGGTGTCCGGCACCCGCTCCGCCGCCTTGAGCGCCGCGGCCTGCTTCATCTCCTGCCACTTGCGCGTGCCCACCGCGGCCGCCACGAGCGGCTTCACGACGCCGGCCTGCGCGTCGATGGTCCGCTGCACCTCGCGGCCGATCAGGTGGAACAGCCGGTCGGCCTTCGGGCCCTTGAGGATGGCCTCCAGCAGGTTCGGGATGGTGATGATCTCGCGGGCGATCATGTCGCCGTAGTCGGCGGCCACCTGGTCGCGGCGCTTCTGGAACACGCCCTGCCAGGTGTAGAGGCCGAAGAACTCGCGCGGCTCACGCGGCAGGAAGATCATCTTCAGGGCGAGCCAGTCGGTGAACCAGCCGATGCCGAGGCCGAACAGCGGCATCACGATCGGCGACTTGGTCAGCGCCCACACGAGCAGCTGGACACATCCGAGGGCGAAGCCGAACACCAGCCCGGAATTCGCGATGAACCGCATCTCAGGTCGTGAGATGTCCCGGATGAGCCGGTTGAGGAGGCTCTTGTCGCGGACCAGGTTGGTGATGACCATGTTCTTGAGGTCGAGGACGTCCTCGATGTTGTCCGACAGCTCCCGCATGATCTTCGCGATCACCTTGGGCGCTTCGGCCTGGACGCGGCGCAGCAGCAGTTCCTTCGCGCCGCTGGGCAGGGCCTCCCACAGGCGCGGCTGGTACTGCTCCATGACCTCCTCGGTGATCTCTTCGACCACCTGCAGGAGCGGTTGCTCGATCTCCTTGGCGAGCTGGTCCGGGTCGAGCCTGGCGAAGATCTCCTTCGGGTCGACCAGGTTGTTCGTGAGCATGTCGGTGGCGGTGGCCGCCATGCGCTCGGCGTTGGCGGGCAGCACGCCCTGCCAGCCGAGGAACGGCCGGATCCCGACGAACTCGATCGGCCGGAACATCATCTCGATGGCCACGCGCTTGGTCACGTAGCCGATGAGCGCGGCGATGAACGGCATCGAGACGTAGAGCGGCCAGTGTTCGGCCAGGTCGGCCACGATCTCCTGCAGTTGCACCGGCCCCTCCTCGCGAGTTCCGCCGAACCGTATCCCAGCCGTTTGGAGGGAGGCGCGGACCGGATTCAGTTGATCTTCGATAATGTGTCACCCGAAAGTATGGAAACCCAGGTCCAATAGCACTAAGGTGCCCGCATGCCTCCTGCCGAGTCCCAAGATCCCATCGCTGGTAATCCCCTGTTCCCGCTCGTGTTCCGCGGCTACGACCGGCCGCCGGTGGACGAGAAGTTCGCCCAGCTGAACGCCGAGCTCAAGGAGACGGCCGTCTCCCGCGACGAGGCCCTCTCGTCGGTCGCCGAGCTGACCCGTGCCCTGTCCTACGCCCAGCAGGAGCTGAGCGAGGCCAAGCAGGCGCTGTCGCGGATGGCGAGCGACCCGTCGAGCGCCGCGACGATGACCGAGCGCGTCCGCACGATGATGACGCTCGCCGAAGAGGAGATCGCCGAGCTCAAGAACCGCGCCGAAGCGCAGGCCGACGACATCCGCGCCGCGGCCGAAAAGTACGACCTGGACACCCGCAAGGCCGCCGACAAGATGGTCGCCGAGCGCGAGGCCGAGCTCGCCAAGCGGCGCGACGACCTCGAGCTGGAGTTCCAGGAGCGGCACACCGCGCTCACCACCGAGCACGAGAACCTCATGGAGCAGGCCCGCGCCGAGATCGCGCGCCTGAACGAGGAGGCCGCCGAGGAGCGCGCCCGCCTGGACGCCGAAGCCGCCGAAGCGCGTGCCAAGGCCGAGCAGGAGACCGGCGAGGCGCTGGCCCGCAAGACCGAGGAGGTCGAGACCGCGCTGGCCCGCAAGACCGAAGAGGTCGAGACGGCGCTGGCCCGGAAGACCCAGGAGGTCGAGGAGCGCCTGGCGAAGGACACCCGGGAGACCGAGGAGCGCCTGGCCAAGCTGGTGGCCGACACCGAGGCGAAGATCGCCAAGGACACCGAGGAGACCGAGACCCGGCTGGCGAAGATCACCGCCGAGACGGAGTCGCGCCTGGCGAAGCAGACCTCCGAGGCGGAGACCCGGGCGAGCACCCTGGTCGCCGACGCGGAGCGCCAGCTGTCCGAGGCGCAGCACGCGCGCACCGAGGCGTTCGAGTTCCGCCGCGAGGTCACCGAGCGCCTCACGGCCACCCACTCGGCCCTGCAGGAAGCGCTGGAAACCCTCGTTCCCGCGGGCGACCGGACGCCGGTCGCCTGACGGGGTTTTTGAGGAGGCGCCGACGCGTTTTTGCGCGTCGGCGCTTCTTTTTTGCAGGGAGCCTGAGCTGGGTGGTCCTCCCTTCGCCTGCCCGTCCGGCTTTAGAGCCGCGCCGTCGCGCGGCGAAGAGCCCGCCCTGCGGGCGGTGCGCCTCACGGGCGGGAAGCGCCTCACGGCGCTCGGAAGGTCACCTTTGCGACCACCCCCGCCCCCGATGCCTGATTGTGTTTCAGTCGCCGAGCAGCCGTGTCAAGGCGGGAAAGAGTACCTTGACACGCCTGGTCGGCGACTAAAGATCGGCTGTGGAT
>NZ_JBHZEN010000043.1:0-157454 GCF_050958625.1 Amycolatopsis sp. 3B14 | reverse complement strand
ACGGGATGACCACCCAGCTTCCTGTGTTTTGGTCCTGCCAAAGAAAAAGCCGGGCTCCGTGAGCGGAGCCCGGCTTTTCTTCTTACGTGGCCGGTACGGTGAGCGCCGGCGGCGGGGCGCCCGTCAGCGCGTTCAGCAGTTCCGTGAGCTTCTGGATCAGCGTCTTCAGCAGGTCCGCCACGATGTCCAGGGGCGGCGGCGGGTTCTGCAGCGGCGAGGCCGACGGCGTCTGCTTGACGGTGTTCGCCTGGGACGGGTCCGCGATGATCCGGCTGGCCGTCTCGGCGTCGTTCTTCGCGGACGCTGCCGTGTCCCTCGTGTCCGACTGGACGGTGTACTTCTCACCCGCGGCGAGGTCGCCGAGCAGCGGGCTCATCTGGCCGAGCGCCCGTTGCGTGCCGGGGACGTCGGCCGAGTAAGCCGAGTCGACCAGCTGGGTGCGCAGCTGCAGCAGCTGCTCACCGGCGGCCTGGGTGCTGGACGTGCCCTTCCCGTCAGCCGCGGCGACAGCGGCTCCGGTCAGCGCCAGAACGCTGCCGGCCACCACCGCGGCGACGACCCGGGCGAACTTCCCTCTCATTCCCTACCTCCTGGTGTGGGTGACCTGACCCGGGCGTGAAGTACCAACCTCGTCGCCGGTGAATCGCCGCGCCACCCGATCCGGGAGTGTTCACCACCCTTCTGTGTGGGTGACCCCGATACGAAGGCCGCCCGGTGAGCCACAAAGGACTCACCGGGCCGCTGCTCCGTGGTGGGAGACTACTTGCCGAACGCTTCGGCGACCTTGTCGCCGAGGGTCTTGTCGACGTTGCGCCAGTACTCGAACACGCGCTCGAGCACCGGCTCGGACACGCCCTTCTTGGCGTGGCCGATGATGTTGCTCGCGAGGCGCTCGCGCTGCGCGTCGTCCATCACCTTGCGCACCAGGGTGCCCGCCTGGCCGAAGTCGTCGTCCTCGGCGTGCAGGCGATAGGCGGAGCGGATGACCTCGTCGACCACCCCGTAGGACGACACCGTCTCGCCGGCGTAGGCCGCGTCGGCGTGCGGGCCGCCGAACGAGTTCGGCGCGTACACCGGGTCGCCCGGGTTCTGGTAGCGCATCGCGCCGTCCCGGGAGTAGCTGTTCACCGGCGACTTCGGCGCGTTCACCGGCAGCTGCGCGAAGTTCGCGCCGATCCGGTAGCGGTGCGCGTCCGGGTAGGCGAACAGGCGGCCCTGCAGCATCTTGTCCGGCGACGGCCCGATACCCGGCACCATGTTGGCCGGCGAGAACGCGGCCTGCTCGATCTCCGCGAAGTAGTTCGACGGGTTGCGGTCGAGCACGTAGCGGCCGACCTTGATCAGCGGGTAGTCGCCGTGCGGCCACACCTTTGTCAGGTCGAACGGGTTGAAGCGGTAGTCCGCCGCTTCCTCGTACGGCATGACCTGGACGTAGAGGGTCCAGCTCGGGTGGTCGCCCCGCTCGATCGCGGTCCACAGGTCGCGGATGTAGTAGTCGGCGTCCTCACCCGCGATGCGGTCCGCGTCCGCCTGCGTCAGGTAGCCGATGCCCTGGTCGGTCTTGAAGTGGTACTTCACCCAGAACTTCTCGCCGCCCGCGTTCTCCCACAGGTAGGTGTGCGAGCCGAACCCGTCCATCTCGCGCCAGTTCGAGGGGATGCCGCGGTCACCCATCAGCCAGGTGACCTGGTGGGCCGACTCCGGGCGCAGGGTCCAGAAGTCCCACTGGATGTTGTGGTCGCGCAGGTGGTTGTCGGCGCGGCGCTTCTGCGAGTGGATGAAGTCGGGGAACTTGATCGGGTCCCGGATGAAGAACACCGGCGTGTTGTTGCCGACGATGTCGTAGTTGCCCTGCGTGGTGTAGAGCTTCACGGCGAACCCACGCGGGTCGCGCCAGGTGTCGGGCGAGCCGTTCTCACCGGCCACCGACGAGAAGCGGATGAGGCTCTCGGTGCGGGTGCCCGGCTGGAAGACGGCGGCCTTGGTGAACTGGCTGACGTCCTCGGTGACCTCGAGGAAACCGAACGCACCGCCGCCCTTCGCGTGCACCACACGCTCCGGGACGCGCTCGCGGTTGAAGTGCGCGTTCTTCTCGATGAGGTAGTGGTCCTGCAGCAGGATCGGGCCGTTGGCGCCCAGAGTCAGCGAATCGTTGTCGCTGGCCACCGGGATGCCCACGTTGTTGGTGGTCGGCTTGGTCACGCCGAGCCCTCCTTCTCGTGGTGGGTGGTGGAACAGGCGGGGCACAGGCCCCAGAAGACGACCTCCGCCTCCTCGACGACGAACCCGGCGGTGTTCGAGGGTTCGAGGCAGGGCGCCGCGCCGTGGACGCAGTCGACGTCCTCGGCCCGGCCGCAGCCGCGGCAGACGAGGTGGTGGTGTTTGTCCCCGGTACGCGTCTCGAACCGGGCCGGGTGCCCGGCCGGCTCGACGCGCCGCACCAGGTCCGCGTTCGCGCAGGCGCCCAGGACGTCGTAGACCGTCTGGGTGGACACCGATCCGAGCACGTTCCGCACGCCGGCCGCGACCTGGTCGGCGGTCGAGTGGGGGTGCCCGGCGAGCCACTCGAGGACGGCGACCCGCGGAGCGGTGATCCGCAGGCCGACGGCCTTGAGCTGGTCCCGCACGGGGCTGGTCTGGTGGGGCATCGACAACCACCATGCCGCCTAATCTGGAACGAGTCAAGATAAAAACTGGAACGAGTCCAGAAAACTGCCCGAGTGGGTGAGGCGAGCCGACAGCCCACCCGCGCGCGAGGCACCTACAGCGGCAGCCCGTCCTCCAGCAGCGTGACCGCCTTGTCGATCACGTCCACCAGGTTCTCCGGGGCCTCGGCCGCACTGAAGTACGCCGCGAAGACCACGCCGATCACCGCTCCGGACCAGACCCGCACAGTGAAGTCGCCGGGGTCCCGGCCTGCTCGTTCGGCCGCGGCCTCGGCCAGCATGCCGAGCCCCGCGGCGATGTGTTCGATCATCCGGTTGCGCAGTTCGGGCACGCTGAACACCAGCCGCTGCCGGGCACGCTCCAGTTCGGACTCCTCGGCGTCCAGCCGCGCGAACACCTGGGCGCACGCGGCCCGCACCGCCTGGAGCGGGGTCAGCTCGGCGGGCTGCTCCACGAACGCCTTCATCAGCACCGGATCGAGGCGGTCGTAGAGGACCGTGTCCTCCTTGGTCGGGAAGTAGCGGAAGAAGGTGCTCTGCGAAACCTCGGCCGCCGCGGCGATCTGCTCGATCGTCGTCTCCGCGTAGCCCTGCGCGGCGAACAACCGCAGCGCGTGGCCCTGGATCGCGGCCCGCGTCCGCGCCTTCTTCCGCTCCCGCAACCCGAGCGGCTGCTCACCCCGCGACGAACTCATGCCCCGATTCTGCCCCCGCCACGTCCTGCGCCTGGCGCGGCAGGAACAGCGCGGCGAGCACGGCGCCCACCAGCGCGAACCCGGCGCACACCCACAGCGTCGCCGACATGCCCGCGACGAAGGACTCGCGCACCGACCCGAGCAGCGCGGGCACCCGCGCGGCGACCTGCACACCGGCCGCGGCGCTGTCCCGGACCGCTTCGGCCACGTCGTCCGGCAAGCCGGCGATGTCGACCCCACCCCGGTACCCCGCGTTCAGCACCGTGCCGAGGATCGCGACGCCCAACGTGCCACCGACCTGCCGCATCGCCTGCAGCACGCCACCGCCGACGCCGCTGCGGCCCGGGCTCAGCGCCCCCATCGCGATGTCCATCGACGGCGGCAACGCGAAGCCCAGCCCGAGGCCGACCAGTGACACCCACACCGCCGCGTAGCCGTACCCGTCGCCTGTCCCGGTGGCGGTCCCGGCCACCAGCCCGCCGGTCATCAGCACAAACCCCGTGCTCACCAGCACCCGCGCGCCCAGCCGCGGACGCAACCACTCCGCGACCCGCACCCCGACGAGCAGACCGCCGACCACCGGCAACAGCCGCAACCCGGTGCCGAGCGCGTCCGTGGCGTACACCGCCTGGAAGTATTGCGGCAACAGGAACAACGCGCCCATCATCGCGAAGGACGCCAGCGTCGCGAGCACGGCGCCCCAGCGGAACCCGGGCGAGGCGAACAACCCGAGGTCCAGCAACGGCTGGGCGGCCCGGGCCTGGTGGACGACGAACCCGGCCAGCAACGCGAGCCCGCCGAGCACCGGCCCGAGCACGGCGGCCGACCCCCAGCCGCGGTCACCCGCCTCGACCAGTCCGTAGGTCAGCGCGACGAGGCTCGCGCTGGACAGGACGACACCAGGGAGGTCGACCCGCCTGCCGCGGTCGCCGGGCAGATCCGGCACCAGCCAGGCCAGCAGGACCAGGCCGACGAGCACCGCGGGCACGTTGAGCAGGAACACCGAGCCCCACCAGAAGTTGTCCAGCAGCCACCCGCCGACCACCGGCCCGAGCGGGATGCCGACCGCCATCGCCGCGGCCCACACGGCGATGGCCCGCGCGCGGTCGGCGCCCGGGAACAGCGCGTTCAGCACCGACATCGACAGCGGCACCAGTGCCGCCGCGCCCAGGCCGAGGAACGCCCGCGCCGCGATCAGCATCCCGGCCGAACCGGCGTAGGCACAGGCCACCGAAGCCAGGCCGAAGACCGCGAGACCACCGAGCAGGAACCGCTTCGTGCCGAACTTGTCGCCGAGCAGGCCGGCCGGGAGCAGCCCCGCGGCAAGCACCAGGGTGTACGCGTTCGAGAACCACTGCAGCTCGCTCGTGGACGCGTCCAGGTCGACGGCCAGCGTCGGCAAGGCCACCGACAGGACTGTCACATCGAGTCCGAACGCCAGCAACGCCACGGCCAGCGCGCCCAGCGCCCACCACCGCTTCGACCCGTCCATCCCGCCTCCAAACTGAGAGTCACTACTTTTTGATAGTAACTGTCAGTTTTCCGCAGCGGCAAGCGGTGCAAAAGGAGTTGCACGGCCGTGCCAGAGTGGGAGCATGTCCCTCCAGCCGTATCGCCAGGTACTCGCCCTGCCCGGGGTCCGCACGGCGATGCTGCTGTTCTTCTTCACCCGCCTGCCGATGACCGCCACCGGGATCACGCTGACCCTGCACGTCGTCAGCGACCTCGGCCGCGGGTACGGCGAGGCGGGTCTCGTCGGGACAGCGACGATGCTGGGCAGCGCACTCGGCGCGCCGGTCGTCGGCCGGATGATCGACCGCTACGGGCTGCGCGCGGTCACCTCGGTGTGCGGTCTCACCTCCGCGGCGTTCTGGCTGGCCACCCCGCACCTGCCGTACGCGGCGCTGCTCGTGACCGCGCTGCCGGCGGGCGCGCTCGTGCTGCCTGCCAGCTCGATCGCCCGCCAGGTGCTGACCGCGCTGGTGCCGCCCGAGTCGCGGCGCTCGGCGTACTCACTCGACTCGATCCTGCTGGAGACGAGCTTCATGGTCGGCCCGAGCGCGGGCATCGCCCTGTCGACGCAGCTGTCCTCGACCGTCGCGCTGAGCGGGATCGGCGTCTGCTTCGCGCTCGGCACGCTCGCGCTGTGCTGGTTCAACCCGCCGATCCGGCACGAGGCCGAGGCGGTCACCGCCGAGCGGCCGCCGATGCGGGAGTGGCTCACCCCGCGGCTGGTCGGCGCCCTGCTGGTCGCATCGGGGGCGCTGTTCTGCCTGATGGGCACGGAACTGGCGACACTAGCCGCGCTGCGCGCCACCGGCGAGGTGGGCTGGACCGGCGTGGTGATCGCCGTGATGTGCGTCGCCTCGGCAATCGGCGGGATCGTGCACGGCGCGGTGCGGAAGTCGCTCTCGCAGGCGCGGCTGATGGTGCTGCTGACCGTGCTCGTGATCCCGGTCGGGCTGGCCACCGGACTGCCCTGGTGGCTGCTCGCGCTGGCCCTGGTGCCGACGAACCTGGCCTGCGCGCCGACGCTCGCGTCGACCGCCGAAGAGGTCACCGGCCTCGCGCCCCCGCGGGTGCGCGGCGAAGCGATGGGGCTGCTCGACGCCGCCACCCGCCTCGGCATGGCCGCGGGCAGCCCGGTGGTGGGGTTCGTGATCGACCACAGCGGCCCCGGCTGGGGCTTCGCGGCGGCGGGCCTGTTCGGGCTCGGCTTCGCCGCGGTCGCGTTCGGCCTGCGCCGCCGTTCGGCCCGGGTGCCGGCTGTGGCTCCGCTGTGAATGACCGGTTTGACCTATAAGTGCGGAACGCGGGTGGCGTGATCACGCGTTGGCCCGGTATGGACAGCACAGCCGGCGCCACCCTGCAGATGACGATCGAACCGCGGGCGCTGCTGGTCATCGCCGGGCTGCCCGGTTCGGGCAAGAGCACGCTGCTGCGCAGCACGCAGGCCAGCCGCCCGGTCGAGGTGCTCGACTCCGACCAGATGCGCGACCGGCTGGCCGCCGCACTGCGGCCGGGAACGCCGTACCGCCGCTACCGCCCTGCGGTGCACGTCCTGCACCGGCTGCGGGTGGTGCTCGCCGCGGTCCGCACGCCCGGCCCGGTCGTCGTGCACGACCCGGCGACCGGCGCGGCGACCAGGGCGTGGCTGATGCTGACCGGGCTGCTCACCGGTCGACGGCGGCACCTGCTGTGGGTGGACTGCACCCCGGAGGAGGCGCTGGCCGGGCAACGCGCGCGCGGCCGGGTGCTGCGGACCGCGTCGTTCTGCCGCCACCTCCGCCGCCTGCCGCGGGTCCGCGCCCTGCTGTTCGAGGGGCGGCCCCGCGGCTGGAACGAGACCACGGTCGTCGACCGGGAGACGGCGCGCCGTGGTCTCCACCTCGTGGTGCGTTAGGCGATCGCGTCGAGTTCGCTGATCGCGTCCGCCGGGAGGTCCATGGACGCGGCGGCCACGTTCTCCCGCAGGTGGGCGAGCGACGACGTGCCCGGGATGAGCAGGATGTTCGGCGACCGCTGCAGCAGCCAGGCCAGCGCGACAGCCATCGGGGTCGCGCCGAGGCGGGCGGCCACCGAGTTCAGCACCTCCGACTGCAGCGGCGAGAACCCGCCGAGCGGGAAGTACGGCACGTACGCGATGCCCTGCGCGGCCAGCGACTCGACCAGCTTGTCGTCCTCGCGGTGGGCCACGTTGTAGGCGTTCTGCACGCACACGACCGGCGCGATCGACTGCGCCTCGGCGACCTGCTCGGCGTTCACCGTGCTGATGCCGAGGTGCTTGATCAGCCCCTCCTGCTGCATCTCGACCAGCGCGGCGAACGGCTCGGCGATCGACCCGGGCACCGCGGAGTGGCCGTCGTCCCCGCCGCCGACGCGCAGGTTGACCACGTCGAGCGCGTCCACGCCGAGGTTGCGCAGGTTGTCGTGCACCTGGGCGCGCAGCTGCTCCGGCGAGCGCTGGTGCACCCAGGCGCCCTGGTCGTCGCGCACCGCGCCGACCTTGGTCACCACCACGATCCCGTCGTAGGGGTGCAGCGCCTCGCGGATGATCTGGTTCGTCACGTGCGGGCCGTAGAAGTCGGCGGTGTCGATGTGGTTGACACCCAGCTCGACGGCTTCGCGCAGGACCGCGACCGCGGCGTCCCGGTCCGCGGGCGGCCCGAACACGCCCGGGCCGGCCAGCTGCATCGCGCCGTAGCCCATGCGCCCGACGGTGAGCCCGTCGGTGAGGGTGAACGTGCCGCCGGCCAGTGTGTTCGCTGTCATGGAAATCCCTTCTCGGCTTGTTCCGGCTCCACGATCCCCCGCGTGCCGCGGAACAGGCAGAGCCCCGCCGATCCTAGGAGTCCCGGGGACAGCCGGCCTGCCGCCGCCTCACGTGCAGGCCTGACGCAGCCGGTCCAGGTTGGCGGTGTTCGTCTGGACCCAGTCGTTCACGTCGGACAGACCCTGTGACTTGCGCTGCTCCAGCGCGACGTAGGAGTCGGCGATCGCGAACAGGTTCTGCTGCAGCGTCTGGTCGGCCACCTGGTTGCCGAGGTCGCGCAGCTCCTCGGCCTTCTGCTGCGCCTGGGCGGACACCTCCTGCGCCGAGGCGTACGGGTTGAGGTTCGCCAGCCCGAGGGCCTGCGAGCACGCGCTCACCCGGTCCGCCGTCTCCGCGGCCTCCGCACAACCGGCCAGCACGACCGCCATCCCGACGACTCCGAGCACCCGCAGAATTCTCATAACGCCCAAACTACCGGTTCACGCTCCGGGCTCGGCGGCCTTCCACCAGCGCACTCCGACGACCGCGCCGATCACCGCCACGACACCGAACAGCACCCACCCGACGGGGAACCCGCCGCCGTTCGGGGACTCCTGCGCGGCCGGCACGACCGCCGGACTGGCACTGACCAGGCCGATCCGCACGGACAGGTCCTCCCGCGGCTTCGGGCCGACCGTCACCGGCCCGGCGCAGCCCGGGTCGCCGCCGGTGCCTGCGATCCGGAAGCCGCGGAACTCCTCGGCGAGGCCGGTGAGGTCGAAGCACACCCGGTACGACCCGTCGGGCAGGTCGTCGAGCAGGTACGAGCCGTCCGCGGCGGTGCGGGTGGTCGCCACCGGGCGCCCGCCGTCGTCGGCCAGCGTCACCGCGACGCCCGCCGCGCCGGGCTCACCCGCGTCCTGCGTGCCGTTGCCGTTGCGGTCCACCCACAGCAGGTCGCCGAGCCGGTTGCGCGCGGGCGTCAACCCGACGCCGATCGTGCTTTCGTCGCGGTGGCCGACACCCACGGCGACCGGCGGGGCGCACCCGCTCGCCAGGTCCACATCGGAATCCTTTGTGGACTCGCCGGCGCGCGGCTTGGTGAACTGGTACCCGGCGACCGGCGCGGGCAGCGCGGCGCGGTCGACGCACACCTGGTACGCGCCGTCCGGGATCCCGGTGAACTGGAACCGGCCGTCGGCGCCGGTGGTCGTCGACGCCTCCTCGCCACCGCCGGCGCGGAGCAGCTTGACCGGTACGCCGCTCGGGCCGGACTCGGTGGCGTCGGCGATGCCGTTGCGGTTCGTGTCCGCCCACACCCGGTCGCCGATCCGGTTGGCGGGCGCGGTCAGCCCCAGGTTCAGCGCGGTGTCCTCGCGCTTGCCGAGGCCGAGGGTCACCTGCGGGGTGCAGCCGGTCGCCGGGTCGGCGCCGGAGACCTCGCTCCCCTCCACCGGTGTGAAGTCGGCCGCGGCCTGCGGCAGGTTGGCCAGGTCGAAGCACACCGCGAACGAGCCGGACGGCAGGTCGTCGAAGGAGTACTTCCCGTCCTGGCCGGTGGTGGTCATGGCGAACTGGGTGCCGTCCGCGCCGCGCAGCTTCACCGGCACCCCGCCGATCCCCGGTTCCAGCGCGCTCGGCCGACCGTCGCCGTCGACGTCCTGCCAGACCAGCGCGGCGATTCGGTTGACCGGCGGGGCCAGACCGGCATCCATCGTGAAGTCCTGGGTGCGGCCGGGCGTCAGCTCGGCCGGCGCGGTGCAGCCGGTGGCCGGGTCGGGCGCCGAGTCCTGGCCCGGAGTGCCCGCGCGCTGCCTGGTGAGCTGGTAGTCGCCGTACTGGGGCGGGAGCTTCGCGGTGTCGAAGCACACCTGGTAGCTGCCGTCGGGCAGGTGCGAGAACTGGTACTGGCCGTGCGGGCCGGTGCTGGTCCCGGCGACCGGGGTGCCGTCGGCCTTCTGCAGCCGCACCCCGACGTCGGCGATGCCGGGCTCGCCCGGGTCCTGCAGTCCGTTGCGGTTGATGTCGGCCCACACCAGGTCGCCGATCCGGTTGAGGCCGCCGACCACGCCCGCGTCCACGGTGTGGTCGACCGAACCGGGCGGCCCGATCGCGACGCGCACCGAGCCGTTTTCGGGGTCCACATCGGAATCGAGCGACTGGTCGCCCGCGTGCGGGACAGTCCACTTCAGACCCTCGACCGGCGGGGATCCGGGCAGCGGACCGGTGTTCACCCCGCTGAAGTCGAACCGCAGGGTGTAGCAGCTGTTGGGCTGCAGGCCCTCGGCCGGGCCGAACAGGTAGCGCCCGGCGCCGTCGGTTGTCTCCTCCGCCAGCGGCGCCCCGCCGCCGTCGCAGCCCAGCAGCTGGACCCGCACGCCGGGCAGCGGCGGCTCGTCGCCGTCCTGCACGCCGTCGCCGTCGGTGTCGAACCACGTCCGGTCGCCGAGCTGCACCGGGCCGTCCATACCGCCGACGCCCATCGTGAGCGTGACGGCCTTGCCGCCGCCGACGTCGACGAACTCGGTCAGGCTGGCGCGGCTCTGGTCCTCGGCCGCGGGCTTGACGTCCGGCATGGACGCCGGGATCGAGGCGTCCACGCGGTACTTCCCGCCGGACAACGTCGTGGTCGTGAGCTGCGCCGTGCCGTCCGGCCCGGTGACGCCGCTGACGCTGGCGCCACTCGGGTCGGTGGCCACGACGAGGATGCCGCCGACCCCGGTCTCACCCCGGACGACCCGCACCGTGAGCGGGCCGTCGGTGTCGTCCGCGGTCGCCACGAGCAGGGGCGTGCCCATGCCGAGCACCACCACCGCGCACACGAACGCGGCCAGGACATGCCTTGTCACCGCGAGCTCCCCGACTTCTCCCTGCCATTGACTCGGCCCACACTAGAAGCGCGCCGACGTCGGGCCAGGGAGAAGTTGCCTCACTGTCGAGTGAATTCAGCGAGGCCGGGGCAACTCTGCGTGGCCGTCAGCTGAACTCGGGAGCCAGCTGCTCGGCGATCTCGTAGGTGTTCAGGGCCGCGCCCTTGCGCAGGTTGTCCCCGCACACGAAGAAGTCGAGCGTGTTCGGGAAGTCCAGCGCCTGGCGCACCCGTCCGACGTACGTCGGGTCGCCGCCGACGACCTCGGCCGGGCTCGGGAACTCACCCTTCTCCGGGTCGTCGACCAGCACGATCGACGGCTGCGCGGCGAACACCTTGTGCGCGGCCTCGACGGTGACCTCACGCGCGAAGGTGGCGTGCACCGCGAGCGAGTGCGTGGTGACGACCGGGACGCGGACGCAGGTCGCGGACACCTTGAGGTCCGGGATGCCGAGGATCTTCCGCGACTCGTTGCGGACCTTCAGCTCCTCGGAGAACCAGCCGTCGCCCTTGTAGGAACCGGCGGCCGGAACCACGTTCAACGCCAGCGGGGTGCCCGCGAACGGGCTGTCCGACAGCGGCAGACCTGCCGCCTCCAGCGCGGCCCGCACGTCGCCCGCCTTCGCGCCGAGGTCCTTTCCGGACACCGCGGCCAGCTCGGCCTGCAACCGGTCGATGCCGGGCTGGCCCGCGCCGGACGCCGCCTGGTAGGAGGCGACCACCAGCTCGGTCAGGCCGAACTCGCGGTGCAGCGCACCCAGGGCCGCCATCATCGACAGCGTCGTGCAGTTCGGGTTGGCGATGATGCCGCGCGGCCGCTCCCGCACCTTGTCCGAGTTCACCTCGGGCACCACCAGCGGTACGTCGTCGTCCATCCGGAACGCGCCGGAGTTGTCGACCGCGACCGCGCCGCGCTCGGCCGCGATCGGCGCCCACTCGGCGGACACCTCGTCCGGCACGTCGAACATGGCGACGTCGACGCCGTCGAAGGCCTCCGGGGACAGCGCGATGACGGTCAGTTCCTCGCCGCGCACGGTGATCTTCTTGCCCGCCGACCGCGGCGAGGCGATCAGCCGGATCTCACCCCACGGCACGCTCTCGCGCCCGTTGATGATGTCGATCATGACGGTGCCCACCGCGCCGGTCGCACCGACGAGAGCAAGGGTCGGAGACTGCTTTCCCATGATCAGCGACCACTCCCCGCGTACACGACGGCTTCCTCGTCGCCGCCAAGTTCGAATGCCTCGTGGATCGCGCGCACCGCGTCGTCCAGCTGCGCGTCCCGGATCAGGACCGAGATCCGGATCTCCGAGGTGTTGATGATCTCGATGTTGACGCCGACCTTGGCCAGCGCCTCGCAGAAGGTCGCGGTGACGCCGGGGTGCGAGCGCATGCCCGCGCCCACCAGCGAAACCTTGCCGACCTGGTCGTCGTAGAGCACGGAGTCGAACTCCAGCTCGCCCTTCAGCTTCTCCAGCTCCGCAACGGCCTTCGGACCGTTCGCCTTGGACAGCGTGAAGGTGATGTCGGTGCGGCCCGCGGTGTTGGAGACGTTCTGCAGCACCATGTCGATGTCGATCTCGGCGTCGGCGATGACCCGGAAGATCCGCCCCGCGGCGCCGGCGTGGTCCGGCACCCCGGTGACGGTGACCTTGGCCTCCGACCGGTCGTGCGCCACACCGGTGATCAACGCTTGTTCCACGGGGATCTCCTCAATCGAACCGGCCACGGTGGTGCCCGGCTTGTCGCTGTAGGACGAACGCACCCGGATCGGCACGCCGTAGCGGCGGGCGTACTCGACCGAGCGCAGGTGCAGGATCTTCGAACCGCTCGCGGCGAGTTCGAGCATCTCCTCGTACGGGATGGTGTCGAGTTTGCGCGCGTTGGGCACGATCCGCGGGTCGGCGGTGTACACGCCGTCCACATCGGAGTAGATCTCGCACGCGTCCGCGTTGAGCGCCGCGGCCAGCGCCACCGCGGTGGTGTCCGAACCGCCGCGGCCGAGCGTGGTGATGTCCTTGGTGTCCTGGGCGACGCCCTGGAACCCGGCGACCAGCGCGATGTAGCCCTGGTCGAGGGCCTCGGTGACCCGGCTCGGGGTCACGTCGATGATGCGCGCGTTACCGTGCACGCCCGTCGTGACCACACCCGCCTGGGATCCGGTGAACGACCACGCCTCGAAACCGTGTGCCGAAATCGCCATCGCGACAAGCGCGTTGGAAATGCGCTCCCCAGCGGTGAGCAGCATGTCCATCTCTCGTTCGGGCGGCACCGGGTTGACCTGCTGGGCCAGGTCGAGCAATTCGTCGGTGGTGTCACCCATGGCGGAGCAGACGACGACCACGTCGTTGCCCGCCTTCTTGGTGGCCACGATCCGTTCGGCCACGCGCTTGATGCGATCAGCGCTCTCCAGCGACGAACCGCCGTACTTCTGGACCACGAGCGCCACTTGTCTGCCGACCTCCTATTTCGCACCTTTCGGAGCAGCCTACCGGGGGTTACGGCCCTGGCCACCCCGTTATGTGGCTCCGGCCACTGCCACCGGCCGGACTCGTGGGAAAATGACCAACCGTGCAGGGCAGTGGCCAAACCGTTCGGCGACCGGAGCAAGCGGCCCCTGGCCTGCTGCTGGACCTGGCTGACCGGATCACCAGACGCCGGGCGCTCCTGCTGCCCGCGGCCGTGTACCTCGGTGTGCGGGCACTCGGTGTTGTGGTGCTCACGGTGTTCGCCGCGCTGCACGACACCGACCTGTTGTCTAGGATCGCCGCCTGGGACGGCCAGTGGTACCTCAAGATCGCGGCCTCCGGCTACGAACTCGAACCGACGACGGACGCGCTCGGCCACCTGAACCCGCACACGCCGCGGGCCTTCTTCCCGGGATACCCGTTCCTGATCCGGCTGCTGGCGCCCGCGCTCGGGTTTCCCGCGGCGGCGCTGGTGGTGTCGCTGTCCGCCGGGCTCTTCGCGGCGTACGGCCTGGCCCGCCTCGGCAGGCTGGCGCGCGGGGGCTCGCGCCGGGCGGGCTACATCCTGGTGGCCCTGTTCGCGGCGACGCCGATGAGCGTCGTGCTGACCATGGCCTACACCGAAGCGTTGTTCTGCGCGCTGGCGGTGTGGACGCTGGTCGCGGTACTGGAGCGGCGGTGGGAGCCGGCGGGCGTGTGCTGCCTGGCGGCCGGGTTGGTGCGGTCGACGGCGCTGGCGCTGGTCGTCGCGGTGGCGGTGGCCGCGCTGATGGCGTTGACGCGCCGGCAGGACGGCGGGCGTCCGCTCGTCGCGCTGGCGCTGGCGCCGGCCGGGTTGTTCGGTTACCTGTGGTGGACCGGGATGCGGGTGCGGCCGGAGTCCGGGTTCGAGGCCCAGCTGAGCACCTGGTCCGACCTGGAATGGCAGGGGTGGCGGACCCGGTTCGACGGCGGGGTGTCGACGGCCCGGTTCGTGGCCGAGGTGCTGACGGGCAGCGATTCGGCGATGAGCGTGCTGACGGTCGCGGTGATCGCCGGCGCGCTGATCGGCATGGCGGTGCTGGCCCGGCGCGAGACGGTGCTGGTGGCATACGCGGCCGGGGTGCTGATGATGTGCCTGGGGTCGAGCGCGCTGATGCACGCCAAGCCGCGCTTGCTGCTGCCCGCGTTCACGTTGCTGGTGCCGGTGGCGCTGGCGCTGGCCAAGCGGCGGACGAACACCGTGCTGTGGGTCTGCTCGGGAGTGGCGCTGGCGAGCGCGTGGTTCGGCGCGTTCGCGCTGACGGTTTGGCAGTATGCGATCTGATGCGAAAGCCAGCCGATTCCAGCGCGCCCCTGACCGACGTGATCGCGCAGCGGTGGAGCCCGCGCGCGCTCGACGAGACGCGGGAGGTCAGCTGGGACCAGCTGCGCGCCCTGCTGGAGGCCGCGCGGTGGGCGCCGTCGTTCGGGAACACCCAGCCGGCGCGGTTCCTGGCCGGCCGCCGTGGTGATGCGACGTTCCGGCAGATCCTCGGCACGCTGACCGAGCGGAACCAGGCGTGGGCGCACCGGGCGGGCGCCCTGCTGGTCGGGATAGTGGTGGCACGCAACGAAAAGGGCGAGATCCCCTACGCCGAGTACGGGCTCGGGCTGGCCGCGCAGAACCTCGTGCTGCAAGCCGTCGCGGAGGGGCTGGTGGCGCACCAGATGGCCGGCTTCGACGCCGACGCCGTCCGCGAGCGGTTCGCGGTGCCGGACGGAGCGGTCCCCCGGGTGGCGATCGCCGTCGGGCACGCCGGCGATCCCGCGGTGCTGGAGGTGGAGAAACTGATCGAGCGCGAACGGGCGGCCCGGAAACGGCTGCCGCTGGGCGAGTTCGCCTACACCGGCGAGTGGGGCACGCCCGCGTTCTAGCCGACGGAGGCGCCGCCGATGCGGCGGACGATCCGCGTGACGATCGACGAGACCACCAGCCAGAAGATCGCCGCGATGCCATAGTTCACCAGGACGCGCAGCTTCTCGTCGGCGGGCTCGAACAGGTCCTTGAAGCCCAGCGCCAGGCCGTCGGACCAGTCACGCACGAACGAGACGATCCCGTTGTCCCGGTTGGCCCCGCCGACCACGAAGATCACGTGCAGCACCAGGATGAGCGCGAAGATCAGGCCGACCCAGCGGACGATCCCGGCGATCAGTCCGACCGCCTGGTCCTTCACCCGCCCCCACGGCACCTGGCGCTTGGGTCGCGGCGAGGCGTCTTCGTCGACGTCGCTCTTGCGCTTCTCGGCGTGCTCGGCCATGCCGCCGAGTTTCCCACGCCACGCCCGCCTTGGCTACCTGCCAGTAACCGACCGGGTCACTTTCCAACATCATCGCGCCCGGGCTACAGTGAATCCGTGGCGCGTGCTCTCCTGCTTCGCTGCCGCGACGGGGCCTGATCCTGACCGGCCCCCCGTCGCGGGGCTTCGTCACGCCGCCGGTCGCCCGAAAACCCGGCAGGAGAGTTTCCCAGCAATGACCAGCTCCGATCCCACCGTGAGCCGCATCCGCAAGCCTTCGCGTCCCGCCCCCGCCGACCAGCCCGCGTGGAACCCGCAGCGCGGCAGTTCGATGCCGGTGCACCGCTACCAGCCCTGGTACAAGCTGGTGGAGAACATCGAACTGCCCGACCGCACCTGGCCGGACAAGCGCATCGAGCGCGCGCCGCTGTGGTGCGCGGTCGACCTGCGGGACGGCAACCAGGCCCTGATCGACCCGATGTCGCCGGCCCGCAAGCGCAAGTTCTTCGAGCTGCTGGTGCGCATGGGCTACAAGGAGATCGAGGTCGGCTTCCCGGCCGCGAGCCAGACCGACTTCGACTTCGTCCGCGAGATCATCGAGGACGGCGCGATCCCCGACGACGTGCGCATCCAGGTGCTGACCCAGTGCCGCCCCGAGCTGATCGAGCGCACCTTCCAGTCGCTGGAGGGCGCGCCGCAGGCGATCGTGCACATCTACAACTCGACGTCGATCCTGCAGCGCCGCGTGGTGTTCCGCGAGGAGCGCGAGGGCATCAAGAAGATCGCGCTGCAGGCCGCCGACCTGGTGGTCGAGTACGCGCAGAAGTACTCCGACACCGACTTCCGCTTCCAGTACTCGCCGGAGTCCTACACCGGCACCGAGCTGTCCTACGCCGCCGAGGTGTGCAACGCGGTCACCGACATCTGGCAGCCCACCCCGGAGCGGCCGGTCATCCTGAACCTGCCTGCGACCGTCGAGATGGCCACGCCGAACGTCTACGCCGACTCGATCGAGTGGATGGGCCGCAACCTGGACCGCCGGGACTCGGTGATCCTGTCGCTGCACCCGCACAACGACCGCGGCACCGGCATCGCCGCGGCCGAGCTGGGCTACCAGGCAGGCGCGGACCGCATCGAGGGCTGCCTGTTCGGCAACGGCGAGCGCACCGGCAACGTCGACCTGGTCGCGCTGGGCATGAACATGTTCAGCCAGGGCATCGACCCGCAGATCGACTTCTCCGACATCGACGAGATCAAGCGCACCGTCGAATACTGCAACCAGCTGCCGGTGCACGAGCGCACCCCGTGGGGCGGCGACCTGGTGTTCACCGCGTTCTCCGGCAGCCACCAGGACGCGATCAACAAGGGCTTCGACGCGCTGCACCGCGCCGCCGAGAAGGCCGGTGTACCGGTCGACGAGTTCCCGTGGGAGGTGCCCTACCTGCCCATCGACCCGAAGGACGTCGGCCGCAGCTACGAGGCCGTCATCCGGGTGAACTCGCAGTCGGGCAAGGGCGGCGTCGCCTACATCATGAAGACCGAGCACCAGCTCGACCTGCCGCGACGGCTGCAGATCGAGTTCTCGCAGGTCATCCAGCGCTACACGGACAGCGAGGGCGGCGAGGTCGACCCGCGCACGATGTGGGACGCGTTCGCGAAGGAGTACCTGGAGCCGCAGACGCCGCTGCAGCTGATCAGCCAGCACGTCACCGCGAACGGCGACTACCAGCTGCGCGCCACGGTGCGGGTGGACGGCGAGGAGCAGGAGATCACCGGTTCCGGCAACGGCCCGATCGCCGCGTTCTTCGACGCGTTGTCCACCGTGGGCTACGACCTGCGGCTGCTGGACTACAGCGAACACACCCTCACCCCCGGCGACGACGCCAAGGCCGCCTCCTACATCGAGTGCGCCATCGGCGACAAGGTGTTCTGGGGCATCGGCATCGACCCGTCCATCGTGACGGCTTCGCTGCGGGCGGTCGTGTCCGCGGTGAACCGCGCGCACCGCTGATTCCGGGAGAAGGCCGGCCGCTGGTGTGCGGCCGGCCTTTTCTCGTCAGTTCGCGACCGCGGCGGCGAACATGCCGGGCTGGTAGGAGCCGCCCTGGTTGCGCACGATCACGTTCATCCGGTTGGCGGCGTTGATCATCGCGACCAGTGTCACCAGCGCGGCGATCTGGTCGTCGTCGTAGTGCTTGCGCACCTGGGCCCACGTCTCGTCGGACACGCCCTGGTGCGCGTCCGCCAGGCGGGTGCCCTCCTCGGCGAGCGCCAGCGCCGCCCGCTCGGCCTCGGTGAACACCGTGGCCTCGCGCCAGACCGCGACCAGGTTGAGCCGCACCGCGCTCTCCCCGGCGGCCGCGGCCTCCTTGGTGTGCATGTCGACGCACGGGGCGCACCCGTTGATCTGGCTGGCGCGCAACGACACCAGCTCCTGTGTGGACTGCGGCAGGGCCGAGGTGTGCAGCACCGCGGCGACGTTCGCGAACCGCTTGGCGAGCTTGGCGCCGATCTCGTTGGACATCAGGTCGAACCGGGTTTCCACGGCTTCCTCCTCGTGTGGGGAACTGCTCGAACACGAGGCACCGGCCGTGCCGTGGATGTGACAGTGACGCCGGCCACAGTGTCAGTCGCGGAGCCGGGCCGCTTCGCAGAGCTCCTCGGCGCGGGGGGGAGGCGGCACGCCGCCGACCGGTCGAACACCAGGGGGTGGGCATGCTCCCGGGCTCCCACGGCCTGATCCGGTTCACCGGGCGGCGCCGGCGCGCCGGGCTAGGGCTGCTTCGTCACCGCGGCGGCCTCGGCGTGCAGCAGGTCCAGCACGGTGGCCACCGGCGGCCGGGTGCCGGCGCCGGTGCGCAGGACGGCTTCGATGAGCCGCGCCGCGCGGATGCCCGCCAGCGGCCGCCGCACGATCCGGCGCGACCAGGTCCCGGCCAGCGTGTAGCGCGGCAGCAACGCGATGCCGTGCCCGGCCGCGACCAGCGCCTCGATGATCCGGAAGTCGTTGATCCGCTGCTTGACCTGGGGACGCACCCCGGTCCGCACCGCCAGCGAGCGCAACACGTCGTCGACCGGGAAACCGACGTCCACCGAGATCCACTGCTCGCCGGCCAGCTCGGTGAGGTCCACGCGGCGGCGCTTCGCGAGGCGGTGGCCGAGCGGCAGCGCCACGTCCAGCGGCTCGCGCAGCAGCGGCACCACGTCGAGCCGCGCCGACGGGAACGGCTCGGCGTGCTCGTCCCGGTGGGTGACCACGATGTCGAAGTCGGCGACCAGCCCGGGCACCTCGGCCGGCGTCATGTCGACGTCCCGCACCTCGACGTCCAGGCCCTCGACCTCGGCGAACCGGTGCAGCAGCCCGGGCAGCAGCATCAACGCGGCGGACGGGAAGATCGCCACCCGCACCCGGCCGCGCGGCAGGCTGCGGAACACGTCCAGCTCGGCCTCGGCCCGGTCCACCGCGGCGATCACCTCGTCCGCCCGCACCACCAGCGCCCGCCCGGCGTCGGTGAGCCGCAGCCCCCGCCCCGCCGGTTCGGTGAGCACCAGCCCGACCTCCGCCTGCAACGCCCGGAGCTGCTGCGACACCGCCGACGGCGTGCAGTGCAGCGCTTTCGCCGCCGCCGTCACGCTCCCGCGGTCCGCGAACTCACGCAGCACCCGCAACCGCCCGACGTCCATGAAGCAACGCTACACAGTAGGTGCAAACAATCTCGATTGTTCTTCATAGTTGCGGCAGGCACGCTGAACAGGTCCCCACCCGCCGCCCCTCAAGGAGGCGCTGCGCGCCCATGTCTGTCCGCGACCGACTCCTCGCCCTGTTCGTCGTCGTCCTGTGGGGCCTCAACTTCATCGCGATGCACCCGATGCTCGGCCACTTCCCGCCACTGTTCGCCGCGGCGCTGCGCTTCGCCGTGATCGCGGTCCCGACGATCCTGTTCATCCCGCGACCGAAGGTGAAGCTGCGCTGGCTGATCGGGTTCGGGCTCGGCTTCGGCACCGGCCAGTTCGCGTTCCTGTTCCTCGCGCTGACCAACGGCATGCCGACCGGCCTCGCGTCGCTGGTGCTGCAGGCGTCCGCGCCGTTCACCGTCCTGCTCGGCGGGATCTTCCTGCGCGAACCGCTGTCCGCGCGGCAGCTGACCGGGATACTCGCCGCGGTGGCCGGGATGGGCGTGATCGCCTGGCACCGCGCGGAGAACGCCGTGCTGCTGCCGGTCGTGCTCACGCTCCTCGGCGCGCTGTGCTGGGCCGCGGGGAACCTCTGCTCACGTCAGGCCAGGCCCGACAACCCGATCCACTTCACGCTGTGGATGTCGGTGGTCCCGCCGATCCCCATGTTCGCGTTGTCCACGATCTTCGAAGGTCCGGCCGTGCAGTGGGAGTCGCTGGTCACGTTGGGCACCGGCGATGGCCTGCTCGGCCTGGCCGGGTTCACCTACGTCGTGCTGATCGGCACCGTCCTCGGGTCGAGCATCTGGACCGTGCTGATGCGCCGCAACCCGGCCAACGTGGTCGCGCCGTTCTCGCTGCTCGTGCCGGTGGTCGGGATGTCCGCGGCGTTCTTCGTGCTCGGCGAGACCCCGGCGCTGGTCGAGGTGCTGGCCGGCCTGGTCGTGGTGGCCGGGGTGCTGTACGGCTCGCTGCCGAGGCGTCAGCGCTCGGCGGGCGCGCTCCCCGACCTCGTCTCCTCGTGACGGCGGCCCATCCGCTTCTTGATGACGAGGCTGACCACCACACCCACCACAACGGCGACCGCCAGTGCGATGTAGGAGAACCGCGACAGCCACTTCTCCGCGACCACGCCGAGCGTGTACACCAGCGCCGTGGTGCCGCCCGCCCAGACGATCCCGCCGAGCGCGTTGGCGAGCAGGAAACGCGGGTAGTGCATGTGCAGCGACCCGGCGAGGGGACCGCACAGAATGCGCAGAATCGCGACAAAGCGGCCGAAGAAAACCGCCCAAACACCGCGTTTCCGGAACAATCTCTCGGCGGCCGCCACATGCGCCGGTCCGAAATGCTTGGGGAATTTCCGGCCCGCCCAGTCGAACAGGCGCTGTCCGCCCTTCCGCCCGATCAGGTAACCGATGCTGTCCCCGGCGATGGCGCCGCCGCTGGCGACGGCACCGATCAGCCAGGGGTTGAGCCCGTCGTGGTGCGAAGCCAGGAGAGCCGCGCTGACCAGCACGATCTCTCCCGGCAACGGGATCCCGAGGCTCTCCGCGCCGATCACCACGCCGACCGTGAGGTAGACCAGGAGCGGCGGGATGGTCTCCAGCCACGCGTCGATGTGCACGGTAAAGCCCCCTCGGGTACCCCGGCGGAATCGTCGCCAGGGTACCCCGGTCAGGGCTCCAGCATTTCGGCCACCGAAGCGGCCTGCGGAATAGCCGCATCGGGTGACAACTGCGCGGTCACCAATTCCGGTTTCACCTCGTGCGGCGTGATCCGGCCTGCCTGGATGTCCTCCGCCCAGTGGCAGGCGACCCGATGCCCGGCGCCGAGCTCCCGCAGCGCGGGCCGCTCGGTGTCGCACTTGGTCTCCTGCCGCCACGGGCAGCGGGTGTGGAACCGGCAGCCCGACGGCGGGTTGGCGGGCGAGGGCAGGTCGCCGGCGAGCAGGATCTGCTCGCGGCTGTCCTCCACCACCGGGTCCGGCACCGGGATCGCCGACAGCAGCGCCCGCGTGTACGGGTGCAGCGGCTCGGCGTAGAGCGACTCCGAGTCGGTCTCCTCCACCAGCGAGCCCAGGTACATCACGCCGATGCGGTCGGAGATGTGCCGGACGACCGCCAGGTCGTGGGCGATCACCAGGTAGGTCAGGCCCAGCGAGTCCTGCAGCTCCTCGAGCAGGTTGATCACCTGCGCCTGCACGGACACGTCCAGCGCGGACACCGGCTCGTCGGCGACGATCAGGTCCGGCTCAACGGCCAGCGCCCGCGCGATGCCGATGCGCTGGCGCTGCCCGCCGGAGAACTCGTGCGGGTACTTCCGCAGGGAACTCTCCGGCAGGCCGACGGCGTTCAGCAGCTCACGCAAGCGCTTGCGCGTGCTCTCCCGGTCCTTGTCCAGGCCGTGCGCCCGCATGCCCTCGATGAGGATCGATTCGACCGACTGCCGCGGGTCGAGGCTGGACAGCGGGTCCTGGAACACCATCTGCATCCGCCGCCGCATCTTCCGCAGCGACTCGCCCTTGAGCGTCGACAGGTCGGTGCCGTCGAACACCGCTCGGCCACCGGTCGGCTCCACCAGCCGCAGCAGGCTGCGGCCCAGCGTCGTCTTGCCACAGCCGGACTCGCCGACCAGGCCGTACGTCTCGCCGCGCTGGATCTCCAGGTCGACCCCGTCCACCGCGTAGACGTGCCCGACCGTGCGGTCCAGCACGAGACCGCGCTTGATCGGGAAGTGCACCTGCAGGCCTTCCACGCGCACCAGCGGTTCGGACATCAGCGCACCCCCTCGCCCGCGGCGACCGGGCGGCCCACCGGGTTGTGGCACCGCAGCATCCCGCCCGTGTCCGGTTCCAGTTCCGGCGTGACCTCCCGGCACAGGTCCAGCGCGTTCGGGCAGCGGGGCGCGAACGCGCACCCCTGCGACCACGGGATGTTGTCGGCGACCGACCCCTTGATCGGCACCAGCTTCTCCCCGCGCGGCGCGTCCAGCCGCGGGATCGAGGCCAGCAGCCCGTGCGTGTACGGGTGCCGGGCGGAGGCGAACAACGCGTGCCGCTCCGCCCGCTCGACCACCCGGCCGCCGTACATGACGTTGACCTCGTCACACAGCCCGGCGACCACGCCGAGGTCGTGCGTGATCATGATCAGCGCGGTGCCGGTGTCGCGCACCAGCTCGGACAGCAGCGCCAGGATCTGCGCCTGGATCGTCACGTCCAGCGCGGTGGTCGGCTCGTCCGCGATCAGCAGCCGTGGACGGCAGGCCAGCGCGATCGCGATGAGCGCGCGCTGCCGCATGCCGCCGGAGAGCTGGTGCGGGTACTCCGACAGCCGCCGGTTCGGGTCCGGGATGCCGACGCGGTCGAGCAGGTCCGCCGCCTCGGCCGTCGCCTGCTTGCGGTCCATCTTGCGGTGCCGTTCCAGCACCTCGGTGATCTGCAGCCCGATCGGGATCACCGGGTTCAGCGACGACAGCGGGTCCTGGAACACCATGCCCAGGTCGCGGCCGCGCCGGTCGCGCAGCTGCTTGTCGGACAGCCGCAGCAGGTCGGTGTCCTCGAACAGCACCTCGCCGGTGACCGTCGCGCCGCGCTTGGGCAGCAGGCCCATGATCGCGAGCGCGGTCACCGACTTGCCGCTGCCGGACTCGCCGACCAGGCCGACGGTGCGGCCCGGCTCGACGTCGAAACTGACCCCGTCCACCGCGGTGAACGGGCGGGTTCCCTTGCGGGAGAAGACGACCGACAGGTCGCGTACTTGCAGGAGACTCAACGCGCTACCGCCTGTTCTTCGGGTCGAGCGCCTCGCGCAGCGACTCGCCGAGCAGCGTGAACCCCAGCGCCACCACGACGATCGCGATGGCCGGGTAGAACGCCAGGCTCGGCTTGACGTCCAGCAGGGTCTGGGCCTGTGCCAGCATCAACCCCCACTCGGCGCGGCTGGGATCGTTGTCGCCGAGACCGAGGAACGACAGCGCCGCCACGTCGATGATCGACGTCGCCAGCGTCAGCGTCGCCTGCACGACCACCGGCCCGAGCGAATTCGGCAGCATGTGCCGGAACACGATCGTGCTGCGCCGCACGCCCAGCGCGGTCGCCGCGAGGACGTGGTCGCTCGATCTCTGCGAGAGCATCGCGCCGCGCAGCAGCCGCGCGAACACCGGCACGCTCACCACCGCCACCGCGATGATGACCGTCCACTGTGTCCCTTGCGAGAACAGCGCGGCCACCGAGATCGCCAGCAGCAGGGAGGGGATCGCGAGCAGGATGTCGGTGAACCGCATCAGCAGCGTGTCCACCCAGCCGCCCAGCGCGCCGGCCAGACCGCCGACGACCATGCCGACCACCAGCCCGATCAGGGTGGCGACGACACCGACGATCAGCGTCTGCTGCGCGCCGACCAGCAGGCGGGAGAAGAAGTCGTACCCGCGGTGGTCGCTGCCGAGCACGAACCCGTCCATCGGGCCGGGGATGAAGTCCGGCCGCAGGTTCACCCGCAGCTCGTCGTAGGGGATGTAGGGGTTCTTCGGCGCCAGGAACGGGGCCAGGATCGCCAGCAGCACGAACAGCACCGTGATGACCGCGCCGGTGATCGCCACCGGGTTGCGCAGCATCCGCCGGACCGCGTCCGCCGCGAGGCTGGTGCCGCCGGACTCGGCGAGGTCGTCGATGCGTTCGGCCTTGCGCCGCAACATGGAGGTCATCGCACCCGCACCCTCGGATCGATGATGGCGTAGGAGATGTCCACCAGGATGTTGACGACGACGTACACCAGGGCGGCCAGCAGCAGCAACGCCTGCAGCCGCGGGTAGTCGCGGCGCTCGATGCCCTGCGCCAGCAGGGATCCGAGCCCGTTCCAGTTGAACACCTTCTCGGTGAGCACGGCCCCGGCGAGCAGCAGGCCGGTCTGCAGGCCGATCGTCGTCGACACCGGCAGCAAGGCGTTGCGCAGCACGTGCCGCTGGCGGATCGTCGTCGTGGTCAGGCCCTTCGACTCCGCGGTGCGCACGAAGTCCTCCTGCTGCACGTCCAGCACCGAGGCGCGGGTGATTCGCACGATCACCGCGAACGGGATGCTGGCCAGCGCGACCGCGGGCAGGATCAGGTGCTTGATCGCGTCCCACGTCGCGTCCAGCTCGCCGGTGAGCAGGCCGTCCAGCGTGAAGAACCCGGTGATGTGGGTGGCGTCGATCGTGACGTCCTGACGCCCCGACGGCGGCAGGATGCCCAGTTTCTGCGCGAACACGTACTTGAGCAGCACGCCGAAGAAGAACACCGGCACCGCGACGCCGACCAGGGTGGTCAGCACGGTGGCGTTGTCCAGGAGCCTGCCCCGGTGACGGGCGGCCAGGTACCCCATCGGGATGCCGAAGCCGACCGCGAGGACCAGCGCCGCGATCGCGAGTTCGATGGTGGCGGGGAAGGCGCGCCCGATCTCGGCGAGCACGCTGTCGCCGCTGATCAGGGAAGCACCGAAGTCACCGGTGAGGACGCGGCCGAGGAACTTGAAGTACTGGACGAAGATCGGTTGATCCAGCCCGAGCACCGAGTTCAGCGACGCGATCTTCTCCGGCGTCGCCTTGTCGCCGAGCAGCGCGGTGGCGGGGCCACCGGGCAGCAGGCGGAGCCAGGCGAAGACCAGGATGGAGAGCACGAGGAGCGTCGGGATCGCTTGCAGCAGCCGACGGGTCAGGAATCGGAGCATGTGAGTGCCTCGGAATCCGCACCAAGGCGGGAAAGCGTGCCGGGCACGCTTCCCCGCCCTCGGTAGCGGAACTCAGCCCTTGGTGACCGTGTAGAAGCGCTCGTCGGTCAGCGGGGTCGGAATCAGGCCCTGGACGTCGGACCGGACCACGATTCCCGGAGGCGACGACGACAGCGGAACCGCGGGGACGTACTGCGAGATCAGCACGCTGGCGTTCTCGTAGGCCGCCTTCTTGGCGTCCGGGGTCGTCTGCGCGTCCGCAGTGGACAGCGCGTCGAAGATCTGCGGGTTGTCGAAGCCGAACTCGGCCTTCGGGCGCCCGAAGAACGTGCCGACGAAGTTGCCCGCGTCGGCGTAGTCACCGGTCCAGCCGAGCAGGTGCAGGTCCTGCTTGCCCGCCTTCTGCACGGAGTCCTTGTACCCGCCGTTCCACGGCTCCTGGACCACGTTGACCTTGATACCGACGGCCTTGAGGTCGTCGGTGATCGCGGCGGCGATGTCCACCGGGTTCGGCATGTAGGGCCGGGTGACCTCGGTCGGGACGTAGAAGTTCAGCGTCAGGTCGGACGCGCCCGCCTGGGCCAGCAGCTGCCTGGCGGTGTCCGGGTTGTAGCTGTACTTGGCCACCGCGTTGGTGTAGCCGGGCACGTTGTTCGGCAGGAACTGGTCCTGCGCGTAGGCGCCCTGCGGGAGCCGGTTCCTGACCAGCTGGTCCTTGTTGATGGCGTACTCGATCGCCTGGCGGACCCGCACGTCCTGCAGCTTCGGGTTGTTCTTCTGGTTGATGCCCAGGTACAGGATGTTGAAGGCGGGCCGGATCAGGACCTGGTCGCCTGCCTGCTTGAGCGAGTTGTAGTCCGCCGGGCTCGGGAAGTCGTAGCCGTCGATGGTGCCGGCCGCCAGCTCCTGCTTGCGGGCGTTCTCGTCCGGGATGATCTTGAAGATCAGCCTGGCGGTCTTGGCCTTCTCACCCCAGTAGTCCTCGTTGCGGACCAGGGTGATGGTGTTGTTGGCCTTGTCGAAGCTCTCGAACTTGTACGGCCCGGTGCCCGTCGGGTGGTCGGTGGCGTACGCCGGGTACGTGAACGCCTCACCGCTCTGCGTCACGTTGTCGGCGTCGTACTTCTTCAGCGCGTCCGGGCTCGACATCGACAGCGAGGTCAGGCCGAACGCGTCGGGGAACGCGCCCTTGGCCTTGTTGAGGTTGAGGACGGCGGTGGTCTCGTCCTTGGCCTCGCAGCTCTTGTAGACCGGGTCGCCGCTGATGTCACCTTCGTTCTGCGCGAAGCCCTCGAAGACGTCGCCGTAGTAGATCATCTGGCTCTGGGCGGCGGCGCCCTTCATGTTGTACCAGCGGTCGAAGTTGAAGCAGACCGCCGCGGCGTTGAACGGGGTGCCGTCGTGGAACTTGACGCCCTCGCGCAACGTGAAGGTCCAGGTGGTGTTGCCGTTGCTCGGCGTCCACGCGGTGGCCAGGCCGCCCTCCAGCTCGGTGGTGCCCGGCTTGTAGGTGACCAGGGTGTCGAACATCTGGCGGGCGGGGCGGAAACTCTCGCCGTCGTCGTTGAAGATCGGATCGAAGTTCTTCGGGGCGCCGGCCGCGCCGAAGATGAAGGTGTCGCTGGCGCTGTCGCCCGAGCCGCGCTCGGAAGCGCAAGCGGCCGTCGTGACCGCGAGGGCGCCGGCAAGCCCGATCAGGGCGATGCGGCGCAACCCAACTGCCCGCGTTGGGAGCATGGTGGCACTCCTAGGAGAATGTTCGGGTACGTGATCGACGACCCTAGTCCGCATGTTGGGAATTCGTTAAGTGCGTGAGGTTACGATCGCGCTACGTCAAACCGGACGCACGAACACATTCGGCTCATAGCGTTACGTTCAGTGCTCACCCTGCGTAAGATCGGACGAAAGTATTAGGCCGTTCGGGTGCACGTACTGGTGGGTAAGGTCAACGGCGAACCAACCACATTCGAACTTCTGCCACGCGGTCAGCGGGCCGCGAATGCCCTCGCCGTCCCTGGAGACTGCCCGTTCGAGCCGAGTTTCGGCGTCCGGGCCCGCGACCCAGCACAGCGCGGACAGGCGGGGCCGGATCGAGGCGCGGCCGGCGGACACCCCTTCCAGCACGACTACGTCGACCGGGTGAACCGTGCGCACCGGCCCCGGCCGCGGGTCGCCGGTGGTCCAGTCCAGCGGACGGTAGACGGCCGGGCGGCCCGCGGCGAGGGGGTCGAGGACCTCGGAGACGAGCCGCGGCCACCAGGCGACCGGGTCGTCCCATGTCGCGTAGTGGTCGGTGGCGACGACAGCGGTCGCCGCGCCGCGTGCCCGGAAGTCCGCGGCGAGTTCCGCCGCGAAGGTGGTCTTGCCCGCGCCGGACGGGCCGTCAACGGCGACCAGCCGGACCCGCCCGCAGCGGGGCGGGCCGGCCAGCACGTCGTCGACCAGTGTCAAAGGGCGCGGCGGCCGGAGAGGGCCCGGCCGAGGGTGAGCTCGTCGGCGAACTCGAGGTCGCCGCCCATCGGCAGACCGGACGCGAGCCGGGTGACGGTCAGGCCGGGGAAGTCCCGCAGCATCCGCACCAGGTAGGTCGCGGTGGCCTCGCCCTCGGTGTTCGGGTCGGTCGCGATGATCACCTCGGTGACCTGTTCCGCGCCGAGCCTGGCCAGCAGCTCGCGGATGCGCAGCTGGTCGGGGCCGATGCCGGACAGCGGGTCGAGCGCGCCGCCCAGCACGTGGTAGCGGCCCTTGAACTCGCGGGTGCGCTCGACGGCGAGCACGTCCTTCGGTTCCTCGACCACGCAGATCAGCGACGTGTCGCGCCGGGCGTCCCGGCAGATGCGGCACTGCTGCTGTTCGGAGACGTTGCCGCAGATCTCGCAGAACTGCACACCCTCCCGGACCTTGCCGAGCACGTCCTGCAGCCGGGCGATGTCGGCCGGGTCGGCGGCGAGCAGGTGGAACGCGATCCGCTGCGCGCTCTTCGGACCGATGCCGGGCAGGTGTCCCAGCTCGTCGATCAGGTCCTGGACTACGCCTTCGTACAACGGGGCCCGCTACTTCAGGCCGGGCAGACCGAGTCCGCCGAGGTCGGGCATGCCGCCGCCACCGCCGAGGGCGCCGGCGACCGGGCCGAGCTTCTCCTCGGTGAGCTTCTGGGCGCTGCTCATCGCGTCCCGCACCGCGGCGACCACCAGGTCGGCGAGCGTCTCGGTGTCCTCCGGGTCGACCGCCTTCGGGTCGATCTGCAGGGACTTCAGCTCCATGCCGCCGGTGACGGTCGCCTTGACCAGGCCACCGCCGGACGTGCCGGTCACCTCGGTGCGGGCGAGCTCCTCCTGCGCGGCGACGAGCTGCTGCTGCATCTGCTGCGCCTGCTGCAGGATGGCCTGCATGTCGGGCATTCCACCGCCGGGTTGCACCATGATCCCCGTTTCGTCGTGCTGTCCTGTGGGTCCCAGCGTAGCTCGCACGGCTGTGGCACCGTGTTCGCCGTGCGCAGTCTCGTGGGGTTGGTGTTGAGCGGGGTGTTCCTGGTCGCCGGGTGCTCGTCGCCGCCTGTTCCGTCCGACGTGGCCCGGGTGTCTTCGGCTCCCGCACCGTCGTCGTCGGTTGCCTCGTCGGTGGCGCGGGAGCCGCTGACGGTGGTGCTGGACCCCGGGCACAACGGCGGCAACGCGCGGCGGCCGGACGTGATCGGCGCCCCGGTGCCCGCCGGACGCGGCAAGACGAAGCCGTGCAACACGACGGGCACGGCGACGGACCGCGGGTACGCGGAGCACGCGTTCAACTGGGATGTGGCGCAGCGAGTGGGTTCACTGTTGGAGGCGCAGGGGGTGCGGGTGGTCTACACGCGCGCGGACGACACCGGGGTGGGCCCGTGCGTGGACGAACGCGCGGCGATCGGAAACCGAGCCGGTGCGGCGGCGGTGGTGTCGATCCACGCGGACGGCGCGACGGCGGCCGGCGCCAGGGGCTTCCACGTGGCGTACTCGGCACCCCCGCTGAACGCGGCGCAAGGCGCGCCGTCGGTGGACCTGGCCGAGGCGATGCGGTCGGGGTTGCTCGCCGGTGGGTTCCCGTTGTCCGACTACCTGGGTTCGGACGGCCTGGCCCCCCGGGACGATCTGGCCGGCCTGAACCTTTCGGAACGCCCGGCGGTCCTGGTGGAGTGCGGGAACATGCGGAATGCCGGAGAGGCCGCGGTGATGTCCAGTGTGGACGGACGTCAACGCTACGCCTCGGCGATCGCCGCCGGGGTGGTTGCGTTTTTGCGGGAGCACGCGGGTTTCTAAGCCCCAGCGCGAGTCCCACCTTCGCGGGCGCGAGTCCGACGCTCCCCGGCGCGAGTCCCACGTTGGCGGGCGCGAGTCCCACCTTCGCGGGCACGAGTCCCACGCTCCCCGGCATGAGTCTCACCTTCGCGGGCGCGGGTTGGTTGATCAGGCGCGCACGCAGTCTTCGGTCAACAGGTGTTTCCGGGGCCGCCGCCACGCGCGGCTTCCGCACGCCCCACTCCGTTGGGCCACTGGCTCCGCCGAGCCGCCCGCGCCAGGCGAGCGCGGCCGCCAACGGCTTCCGCATGAACGCGCTGCGCGCGGGTCAGTCGATCGGCTGCGCGCCCAGGTGTTCGGCCAGCAGGCGGCGCGCCAGTTCCTCCGGGTCGTTCTGCGGCGCGGGCATCGCGTCCGGCACTGGGCCGCCCGATTCGGCCATCATCGATTCCTCGTCGTCCGGCTCGGGCGGGAGGGGGATGTCGTCCGCGGGCTCCGGGGGTGGCTGCGGCGCCCTCGGCGCGGGCTCGGGCGGCGGGGCCGGGCTGGCCGCCGGTGTCGGGCGCTGGAAGGTCCGCTGTTGCTGCTGCGGGGCCTCCCTGGTGGGCGGATTCGGGCGCGGGCTCGGGCCGTCGCGGCGGGCCGAACCTCCTCCACCACCACCGCCGTGCACGCACCGCACCTGCCACGTTCCGCCGAGCACCTCGTGCAGCGCGCCGGCGATGAAGTCCGCGTTGCGCGGCTCCGACAACCGCCGCGCGAGGGGCTCCGCGCTGTGCGCCAGCACGACCACCGAACCCTCGACGCTCTGCACCGTGGCATTGATCATCATCGCCTCGGTGCTGCGGCTCGTCTTCCGGATGGCGGCCAGCAGGTCCGGCCAGACCCGGCGGATCGCGGCCGCGTCGATGCCTCCCGGCGCGGCCGCCTCGGCGGGGGCCTCGTCAGGGACCGCGGGCTCGGTGGGGCGGCGCACCGGCGCCTCCGGCGCCGCAGGACGCGCCACCGCCGCCGGACGCGACTCCACAGGACGCGCCTCCGCCGGAGCCGGAGCCGAAGCCGGGCGCACAGCCGCGGGGCTCTGCTCCGGCGCGGCGGTCGGCTCGGTGGCCCGGCGGGCGGGCGCTTCCGGCGCCGGACGCGCAGGAGCCTCGGCCGCCGGCCGCGACGGCGCGGCAGCCGCCGGGGCCGCCGCGCGTTGTGACGGCCGCTGGAACCGCTCGGGTGCAGCAGCGGCGACCTGACCGTCGGCGGCGGGCAGGCTTCCCCCGCCGCTCACCGTGACCCGCCGCTCCAGGCGCTCCAACCGCTGCAGCACCGCCGCTTCGCTTTCCGACGCCGACGGCAGCAGCATGCGGGCGCACAACAGTTCCAGCAGCAGCCGCGGCGCGGTGGCGCCCCGCATCTCCAGCAGGCCGTTGTGCACGATCTCCGCGTACCGGGTCAGCGTCGCCAGGCCGGCGCGCTCGGCCTGCGCCGTCATGCGGTCCAGTTCGTCCGCGGGCGCGGACACCAGGTTGCGCGCCGCCGCGTCCGGGACCGACCGCAGCAGCACCAGGTCACGCAGCCGGTCCAGCAGGTCGCTCGCGAAGCGGCGCGGCTCGTGCCCGGCCTCGACCAGGCGCTCGACCGTGCCGAACACCGCCGCCGAGTCGTCCGCGGCGAGGCCGTCGATCATGTCGTCGATCAGCGCCGAGTCGGTGACGCCGAGCAGCGAGATGGCCCTGTCGTAGGTCACGCCGTCCGGGCCCGCGCCGGCCAGCAGCTGGTCCAGCACCGACTGCGTGTCGCGCGCCGAGCCGCCGCCCGCGCGGATCACCAGCGGGTACACGGCCGGGTCGACGTGGATGCCCTCGGCTGCGACGTTGCGCTCCAGCAGGTCGCGCATCGCGCTCGGCGGGATCAGCCGGAACGGGTAGTGGTGCGTCCGCGACCGGATGGTGGGCAGCACCTTGTCCGGTTCGGTGGTCGCGAAGATGAAGATCAGGTGCTCCGGCGGCTCCTCGACGATCTTCAGCAGGGCGTTGAAGCCCTGCGTCGTGACCATGTGGGCCTCGTCGATGATGAACACCCGGTACCGCGACTCGGCAGGCGCGTAGAAGGCACGGTCACGCAGCTCGCGGGCGTCGTCGACACCACCGTGGCTGGCCGCGTCGAGTTCGGTGACGTCGATGCTGCCCGGCCCCTCCGGCGCCAGCGCGCGGCACGAGTCGCACTTGCCGCACGGGTCCGGGGTGGGGCCTTCGACGCAGTTCAGCGAGCGGGCCATGATGCGCGCGCTGGACGTCTTGCCGCAGCCGCGCGGCCCGCTGAACAGGTACGCGTGGTTGATGCGGCCCGCGGTGAGCGCGGCACGCAGCGGTTCGGTGACGTGCTCCTGCCCGACGACCTCGGCGAAGGTCGCCGGACGGTACTTGCGGTAGAGAGCCAGGGCCACGAGGCGAGAGTACCGGCCGCCACCGACAAGCTCGGACTAGCCTGCTGGGCGTGACCCGCCGCTTCTACGACCGGCTGGCCGCGGACTACCACCGCATCTACGCGGACTGGCCGTCGAGCGTCCGCCGTCAGGGCGAAGCACTGCACCGGCTGCTGGGCGGACACCCGCGGCGGGTGCTGGACTGCGCGTGCGGCATCGGCACCCAGGCCGTCGGCCTCGCCGCGCAGGGCCACGAGGTGACGGGCACCGATCTCAGCCCCGCCGCGCTCGCGCGGGTCACCGGCATCCCGGTCGCCGCCGCCGACATGCGTGCCCTGCCGTTCCCGGACGCGACGTTCGACGCGGTGGTGTGCGCCGACAACTCACTCCCGCACCTGCTGACGCCCGAGGACGTGCGCCGGGCGCTCACCGAAATGCACCGCGTCCTCCGCCGAGGCGGCCGGCTGATCGTGAGTACCCGCGACTACGACGAGGCCAGACGCACCCACCCCGCCGCCACGCGCCCATCAGTGCACGAGGCCCCGGACGGCCGCACGATCACTTTCCAACTCTGGCACTGGCACCCCGACGGCACCCATTACGACGTCGAACTCTTCCAGGTGTTCCCGGACCTGACGACGACGGTCCACACAACGACGTACTGGGCGATCACCCGAGCCGAACTGCAGGACTTCGTCGAAGCCGCTGGGTTCTCCACCCCAACATGGCACGAGCCTGAGGAGAGCGGATTCTTCCAGCCAATCCTGACGGCAAAAACCTGAGCTGGTCCAAACCCAACGCGCCCAGCGCCCGCCAGACCGAGGAGCTCGCACCGTGGGGGTCCGGGGGGTCGCCCCCCGAAAAAACACAGTGGACGAAGTCCCCTTTCAAGAAGGGCGAGGCCCTTCATGAAAGGGGACCCCCGCACCCGTCAGAGCCTGCTTATCCTTGCTGCCTTCCGGCCCTGGGGAGGTTCACAGGATGGACGCCGCGGGGGTCCGCCTCCAGTGTACTCAACCGGTCGTCGCGCCTGTCGTCAGGTCGTAGACCGTGCTGCCGCCCACCGTCTGAGCTGTGAAGTTCTCCGCCACCCACTGCGCGATCTCGCCGGAGCCGCCCCGGCCCATGCCGCCCATGCCGCCGGAGACGTAGTACGTGATCTCGCCGCGGGCGACGTACTGCTGGAACTCCGCCAGCGTCGGCGCGGGGTCCCCGCCGTTGAAGCCGCCGATGGCGATCACAGCGGTGTCGGAGTTCAGCGCGAGGCCGGCCGCGGACTGGGAGCCGTTGGTCGCCGCCGACCACTTGGTGGTCGTCTGCCGGAGCAGCGCGATCAGTTCGGCCGACTCGGCTCCTGCCCGGTCGCCGAAGCCCATGGAGTTGCCGGACGGCCCGGACGTCGGGATGGACCCGGTGTGCCCCTGGCTCGCGGTGACCACGGCGTACGCGGCCGGCGCGAGCAGTCCGGTGATCACCCCGGCGACGGCGAGGACGATCCCCGCGCGCCGGATCCGGTCGAGCCCGAAGAGCAGCCCGGCCACCACGAGCGCGGTCAGCACCAGCAGCACCCAGCGCAGCCACGGCTGCCAGTCCGGGGTGCGGGCCAGCAGGATGAAGTCCCACACCCCGGTCGCGGCGAGCATCAGCGCGAGCACGATCCGGGCGGCGAAGTTGTGCCGTCCGCGCCACAGTTCGACCGTGCCGATGCCGACCAGCCCGGCGATGCCCGGGGCGAGGGCCACCGTGTAGTACGGGTGGATCGTGCCGCTCATGAAGCTGAACACCAGCGCGGTGACGACCGTCCAGCCGCCCCACAGCAGCAGCGCGGCACGCGTGCGGTCCAGGCGCGGCGCGAACCGGGTGAACCACAGCCCGGCGGCCAGCGCGATCAGCGCGGCGGGCAGCAGCCACGAGATCTCCAGGCCGAACGCGGCGCCGAACATGCGGAACAGGCCGGTCTCGCCGCCGAACATGGTGTTGCCGCCCATGCCGCCGCCACCGCCGCCGTTGCCGTCGCCGCCGAAGATGCGGCCGAGGCCGTTGTAGCCGAAGGCCAGCTCCAGCGGCGTGTTGTCGGTGGACCCGCCGATGTAGGGCCGGGACTCGGTGGGCCACCACGCGACCGCCACGATCCACCAGCCGGTCGCCACCACGAGCGCGACCGCGGCGCCGAGAAGCTGCAGCAGCCGCCTGCCCAGCCCGGTCGGCGCCGCGACCAGGTACACCAGCGCGAACGCCGGCAGCACCAGGAACGCCTGCAGCATCTTGGTGAGGAACCCGAACCCGAGCGCGGCGCCGGCGAGCAGCAGCCAGCCGGTGCTCGCCCGGTCCAGCGCCCGGACGGTGCAGTAGGCGCCGGCCACCATCAGCAGCACCAGCAGCGCGTCCGGGTTGTTGAACTTGAACATCAGCGCCGCGACCGGCGTCAGCGCGAGCGCCGCCCCGGCGATCAGCCCCGCCAGCGGACCCGACGTGCGCCGCACCGCGGCGTACAGCAGCGCCACCGAACCGACGCCGCACAAGGCGTTGGGCAGCAGCATGCTGAAGCTGGAGAAGCCGAGCAGCCGCCCGGACAGCGCCATCAGCCACAGCGACGCGGGCGGTTTGTCGACCGTGATGACGTTGCCCGGGTCGAGCGACCCGAAGAACAACGCCTCCCAGTTCTTCGTCCCGGCCTGCACGGCCATGGCGTAGAAGTCGTTGGCGTAGCCGGACGCGCTCAGGTTCCACAGGTACAGCGCGGCGGTCGCGACCAGCAGGACGGCGACCGCCGGACGGACCCACGGGGGCCGTCCGGCCGTCCGCGTTCGCGCCGCGGCGGGGACCGGCCCGAGGCGGGCCGGATCGGAGGAAACAGCCGCAGTCGACATGTCGAGTCGGTTCTCCTATCGGTTCTTTCGGAAGACCCAGTTGCGGAACAGCAGGAACCGCAGGACGGTCGCGGCCAGGTTGGCCAGCACGAGCACCACCAGCTCGGCGAACCGGCCCGGTTCGGCGCCGGCGTGCAGGAGCGCGAGTGATCCGCTGGTCAGCGCCAGCCCGAGGCCGAAGACGATCAAGCCTTCGAACTGGTGCCGCCCGGCGCCCTTCGACCCGCGCACGCCGAAGGTGAACCGCCGGTTGGCCGCGGTGTTGGCGACCGCGGTGACCAGCAACGCGATCAGGTTCGCCGCCTGCGCGCCGACCCCGGTGCGCAGCAGGAGGTAGAGCACCAGGTAGGCCAGGGTGCTGCCGACGCCGATCGCGGCGAACCGGACGAGCTGCCTGGCCAGTTTCGGCGGGACGCCGGGTTCGGTGACGGCGATCGGGTGCCTCCCCAGCTGGGCGCGGATCTGGCTGATGGGCAGGGTGCCGCGGGCGAAGCCGCGGATCATCCTGGCGACGCCCTTGAGGTCCGCGGTGGCGGTGGCGACGATGTCGACCGACGAGTCCGGGTCGTCCACCCAGTCCACCGGCACCTCGTGGATGCGCAGGCCGGAGCGCTGCGCGAGGACGAGCAGCTCGGTGTCGAAGAACCAGCCGGTGTCCTCGACCAGCGGCAGCAGTTCGCGGGCGACGTCGGCGCGGATGGCCTTGAAACCGCACTGCGCGTCGGTGAACCGGGCGGCGAGTGCGCCGCGCAGGATCAGGTTGTAGCAGCGCGAGATGAACTCGCGCTTGGGTCCGCGCACCACCCGGGCGCCGCGCGCGAGCCGGGAGCCGATCGCGAGGTCGGAGTGCCCGGAGATGAGCGGCGCGACCAGCGGGAACAGTGCGGCGAGGTCGGTGGACAGGTCGACGTCCATGTAGGCCAGCACCTGGGCGTCGGAGGCGGACCAGACGGCGTTGAGCGCGCGGCCGCGGCCCTTCTGGTCCAGGTGCCGCACCTCGACCTCGGGCAGCTCTTCGGCGAGCGCCCGCGCGATCGCCAGCGTCGAGTCGGTGCTCGCGTTGTCGGCGACGGTGATGCGGAACGGGTAGGGCAGCGCGTCGGACAGGTAGGCGTGCAGGCGGCGCACGCAGGGCGCGAGGTCGGTCTCCTCGTTGTACACGGGGACGACGACGTCGAGGACCGGGGACGTGCTCCGTTGCGGTGGGTCGGCCGGCCGAGGTGCGGGAGAGGCGTCGGCGGAGGTCGTCATGAACACTGACGGTGGCCCGCCGCGTTGTGGCGATCATGTGCCCGAGCTGTGCGGAGCCTGTGAGCGGCTCCCGAAGGAGCTACCTGGGGAAACGCACCGTGAATTCGGTGTGACCCGGCTTGCTTTCGACGCCGACGCGGCCGCGGTGGGCGGCGACGACGGCGGCCACGATCGCCAGCCCGAGACCGGTGCTGCCGGCCGCGCGGGACCGGGACGTGTCGCCGCGGGCGAAGCGCTCGAACACCGTCGGCAGGACCTCCGGCGCGATGCCGGGACCATTGTCGGACACCCGCAGCACGACCTCGTCGCCCTCGACGGACAGCTTGGTAGTGACCACCGTGTCCGGCGGGGTGTGGGTGCGGGCGTTGTTGAGCAGGTTGAGCACGACCTGGTGCAGCTGGTCGGCGTCGCCGACGACGGTGATCGGGTCGGCCGGCACGTCGAGCAGCCACCGGTGGTCGCGCCCGGCGACATGCGCGTCGGACACCGCGTCGGCGACGATGCGGGAGAAGTCGACCGGCTCGTAGACGCGGTGCCGCCCGGAGTCCAGGCGCGCGAGCAGCAGCAGGTCCTCGACCAGGGTCGTCATCCGGGCCGATTCGGACTCGACGCGGCCCAACGCGAACGCGATGTCCGGCGGCACGCTGTCGCCGCTGTCGCCGCTGCGCCGCGCCAGCTCGGCGTACCCGCGGATGGCCGCGAGCGGCGTGCGCAGCTCGTGGCTGGCGTCGGCGACGAACTGCCGCACCCGGCTTTCGCTGGCCTGCCGCGCGTTCAGCGCCGCGCCGACGTGCCCGAGCATCTGGTTGAACGCCGCGCCGACCTTGCCGACCTCGGTGCGGGTGTCGGTGTCCACCGGCGGCACCCGGATCGACAACGCCACCTCGCCGCGGTCGAGCTGCAGCTGGGACACCTTCGATGCGGTGTCCGCCAGCCGGTCCAGCGGGCGCATGGTCTGCCGGATGGTGATCGCGCCGAGCCCGCCCGCGATGAGCAGCCCGCCGAGCGCGACCCCGCCGAAGATGAAGCCGAGCCGCCACAGCGTTTCGTCCACCTCCGCCAGCGGCAGCCCGGTGATCAGGAGCGCGCCGTCCGGCGCGCGCACCGACACGACCCGGTAGTCGCCGAGCTCGCCGAGGTCGACGCTGCGCCGCTTGCCGTCGGACGGCAGCGAGAGCAGCGTGCGCAGCTCCGCGGACGGCACCGGGTCGCTGGGGAACGGGTTGTTCGAGGACGTCGAACCCCCGCGCAGCACCCCGGCCCGCACGGCGCCGTCCGGGAACACGACGACGGCCAGCGTGCCGATGCCCTGCCCGGGGACCCGCAGCGAATCCGGCGGCGGCTGGTTGGGCGAGCCGTTCCAGGAGCCCGGCGGCGGCTGGCGGGTGCCGCGTTCGCTCGCGGCGGCCAGGCGGTCGTCGAGCTGGTGGTAGAGGAAGCTGCGCAGCGCGATCTCGGTGACCAGGCCGACGACCAGGCACACGAGGGCGAGCAGCGCGATGACCTGCGCGATCAGCTTGCCGCGCAGGGAGGAGGGCAGGAGCCGCCGCGGGCGGGCGTGCTCAGCCTGCCGGTTTGAGGACATACCCCGCGCCACGCATGGTGTGGATCATCGGCTCCCTGCCTGCGTCGATCTTCTTCCGCAGGTAGGAAATGTAGAGCTCCACGATGTTGGCCTGACCGCCGAAGTCGTAACTCCACACCCGGTCCAGGATCTGGGCCTTGGACAGCACCCGCTTCGGGTTGCGCATCAGGAAGCGGAGCAGCTCGAACTCGGTCGCGGTCAGCGAGATCGGGTCGCCGCCGCGGAACACCTCGCGGCTGTCCTCGTCCAGGGTCAGGTCGCCGACTGTCAGCGTCGACCCCTCGTTGGCGGACACCACCCGCGAGCGGCGCAGCAGCGCACGCAGCCGCAGCACGACCTCTTCCAGGCTGAACGGCTTGGTGACGTAGTCGTCGCCGCCCGCGGTCAGCCCGGCGATGCGGTCCTCGACCGCGTCCCGCGCGGTGAGGAACAGCACGGGCAGGTGCGGCGCCTCGGCACGCAGCTTGCTCAGCACCTCCAGGCCGCTGGAGTCGGGCAGCATCACGTCGAGGACGACGGCGTCCGGGCGGAAGTCGCGGGCGACGCGGACCGCCTCGGTGCCGGTGCCCGCGCTGCGGGTCTCCCAGCCCTCCATGCGCAGGGCCATCGACACCAGCTCGGCCAGGGTCTCCTCGTCGTCGACCACGAGGACGCGCACCGCCGAGCCGTCGGGGTGCTTGAGGTCGGCCTTGCCCGAGCCGGTCGGCGCGGCGTTCATGCTGGTCATGGTCCCATCTTCGGCCGCCCCCGTGGGTCCTCCCTGTGACCCGTCTGTGTGTTCCCTGTGAGCGGTGGCCGCGCACAGCGTCCGCCCACCTCGCACACAGCCTGCGCACAGCCGGGCCGCCGAACCTGTGGGGTGGCAGGGGTGGACCCTGCCGCGACCGAACGCGAAAGGGACACGATGAGCACGGAGCCGACGACCACCGAGGCACCTGCCGCCGCGTGGGGCGACCCGCAGCCGCCCGCGCCGAAGTGGTCCGGCAGGAAGACCGCGATCGCCGCGGCCGTCGCGGTCGTCATCGCCGCCGTCGGCGGGGTCGCGATCTACGCGGGCACCTCATCCGAGGCGAACCAGCAGGGCGGGATGGGCGGCTTCCCGGGTGGGGGACGCATGATGGGTGGCGGCACCGCGTCGATCCTGCGCGAGGCGCTGCACGGCGACTTCACGGTGTCCGCCGACGGCGGTTACGCGGTCGAGCGGTTCCAGACCGGCGAGGTCAGCGCGCTGAGCGCCACCTCGATCACGGTGAAAAGCAAGGACGGCTACACCCAGACCTACGTGATCGACTCGTCGACGGAGAAGGCGGACAACCTGGCGACCGGCTCGACGGTCACGGTGCTGGCGAAGGTCTCCGGCGACACCGCCACGGCCACGTCGATCACGGACGGCTCGGCCCAACAGAGCTTCCCCGGTGGGCAGCAGGGCGGCTTCCCCGGTGGTCAGGGCGGGTTTCCGGGCGGCGGCAGCAGGCCGTCGAACTGATCCGGCCGGCGCTTCCGGGTCGTCCGGCGACCCGGAAGCGCCACTCGCCCGTATGTGGTCAATAACACACGAGTTTCGATAATCCCGGATCAGTGCAGGTCGAACTGGCCCGCCTTGACCCCCTCGAGGAAGGCCGCCCACTCGCCGGCGTCGAACACGAAGACCGGGCTGCTCGCCAGCTTGGTGTCGCGCACCCCGACGAGCCCTGGCGCGGCGAGGTTGACCTCCACGCAGTTCCCGCCGTTGGGCTCGCTGGCGAAGGACTTCTGCCACTTCGACTCGTCGAACAGGTGCGCCGCCGTCTGCGGGTCGTAATCCACCGGTCGCGGGTATTCCGGCATCAGTCCCTACCTCCGTGCCTGAGGTTCCGTCCCGCCGCGTGGCGAAGCGGGGCGATCCCTGGTCCTTTCGTTGGAACCACATGGGTCCAGTCGGGTGATGCAAACTTTGACCACTCGACACTGGGATTATTCCAGGAGTAGGATTATTCCCGCCGGTCGGGTCGATCACAGACCCGAGTCGCGTGTTCTGGGGGAGGTCGACGGTGCTCGGAGTGGACGTCGCGGAGCGGCCCGCGGCCCCGTGCCGGCCGGACCCGTTCATGGTCGTCGGCAAGGTCAACGGCCGGGACGAGGCCGCTCGCGTCGGCAGCCCGGCGGAAGCGCTTTCCCGGATGCTCGCCTGGCTCGCGGCGGACGCCGACGCCTCGGCGGTCTGGTACCTGCGCGAGGACTGGCCGGGCCCGGTCACCGTGATCGGCAGGCAAGCACCTGGCACCGTCCGCGAGACCCGCCGGTGCGCGCACCTGTTCCCGCTCGAACCCGGCGCGGTCCTGTGCGGCGCGCTGACCGCCGGCTGCGGCGCGCGCCTCCGGCTGCCGGAGATCGAATGGCTGCCCCTCGGCGCCGGCATGCCGTGCGAGCACTGCCTCGCCACGGCCGGCGTCTGCCGGAATCCCCGGCCGCTACTGGAAGGGGGACGGAGATGACCGTCCGGATCCTGACCGACTCGACGGTTCCGCACCGGAGCGAGCCGGCGGTGGAGACACCCGCCCGCCGCCGGTGGACGCTGCTGCCCCGCTCGTTCCGGCGGCACTGGCACGCGTGGCGGCACAGCGCGGAACTGGCGCTGCCCCGACCCCGCGGCTGACGGCTACCGCCCCGCCGCGCAACCGCAGCACCGCGTCGCCGAACCGGTACTCGTAGCGGCACTCCTCGCCGACCGCGGGCGGTTTCGGCAGATCCTGGCGGTCATCCCCGCTTCCGGCCCACTCCGCACCACCCGATCGACATCGACGGGTTCGCCACGAAGTTCCGCGTCACCGGGGACGGCGCCTCGTCCAGCCGCCACTGCGGCAGCCACACCACGCCCGGCTCCACCATTTCGAAGTCGCCGAAGAACGACACGATCTCGTCGTGCCTCCGGGAGAACGCGGGCGTGCCGGACTTCTCGTACAGCTCGAACGCCGCCCGGATGCTCGCCGCGTACTCCGCGGGCACGTCCAGGTCGTCGAACGTCGCGTGGGAGATCACCAGGTACGAGCCGGCGGGCAGGCGCGCGCGGTAGCGGGCCAGCATTTCGCCGGCGGGCTCGGCGTTCGGGATGAAGTGCAGCGCCGCGCAGAAGATCAACGCGATCGGCCGGGTCCGGTCGAGCACCCCGGCGCCCATCGCGGCCTGCCACACCGCGTCCGGGTCGCGCTGGTCCGCGCGGACGATCGCGTGCCGCTCCGGGTCGCCCTCGCGCTCCAGCAGCAACTGCCCGTGCGCGACGGCGACCTGTTCACGATCCACGTACACGCAACGGCTGCGCGGATCGAGCGCGTCGGCGATCCGGTGCACGGTGCCGACCGTGGGCCCGCCGGAGCCGACGTCGAGGAACTGGTCGATCCCGTTGCGCACGCAGTAGCGCAGCACCCGCTCCAGGAACTCCAGGTTGGCGCGCGCGATCAGGGGCGCGAACGGGACCTCGGCCAGCACCTTGTCCCCGAGGACGCGGTCCATCGCCCAGTTCCCCGTGCCGCCCAGGTAGTAGTCGTACATCCGGACGGCGTTGGGCCGGTCCAGGTCCACGTTGTCCTGATCCGGTTCAGCCACGCCCAACCCCCGACAAGTTGATCTTGAACGAAGCCTAGGCTCCCATCGCGACGCGGTACTGATCGGCCATGTTCTTCAGGAACTCGCGCGTCTCCTGCCGTTCCAGCGCCGCGCCGCGCAGGCGGTCCCACGCGTCCACGAACAGCTGGAAGTCCTTCTGGTCGTCCAGGTAGATCCCGCCCGCCGAGTGTTCGATGTAGACGAAGTCCCTGGTGCGGTCGGGGAAGCGCATGATCGTGAAGTCGTTGGGCACCGCGGCCAGCCGGGCCCCGAACGGCAGCACGTGGATGTACACCCGCTGGCGCCGGTCCAGCTCCAGCAGGTGCTCGATCTGGTCCAGCATCACCGCGGGCGCCCGGCCGCCGGGAGCGCGGTGCAGCGCGGCCTCGCTGATGATGAACCGGTAGTACGGCGGCTGCGGCTGGTCGAAGACGGACTTGCGGTCCAGCCGGTTGCGCACCAGCGACGTCACGTCGGTGGCGCCGAACTCGGTGAACTGCTTGAGCATGTAGTGCTCGGACTGCAGCGGGCCGGGGATGCGCTCGCCGTGCCACGTCATGATCTCGACGGCCGCGGGCTCGAGGTCGGTGAACGTCCGGAACCAGTGCGGCACGACGGACCGGTAGCCGGACCAGGCGCCCCGCTGCCCGGCCGCGGCGCGCGCCAGGCTCATGAGCGCCTCCGACTCGTCGCCGTTGATGCCGAACGCCTCCAGCATGGTGCGCACGTCGCCGAGCTTGACGCCCACCGCGCCGGACTCGATCTTGTTGACCTTGCCCTGCGTGCACCCGAGCACCTCGGCGACCTGCTGCTGGGTCATCTTCGCGGCCAGTCGCGCGTGCCGGAGCTCGTTGCCGAGTTGCTTGCGACGGGAAGTAACGGTGCTAGCCATTGCCTATTTCCGCGCCCTCACCCGCTCCACGGCACCTCGTCCCGCCTCGTCCCCTGGTAGTGGAACCCATGACCGTACTCCATGCCGCACCGTAGCGCGGCGATGACTGGATGGAGTTTGGCAGGAAAAGTGGTTGAACGCTAGTTACCCACGCGTTCACCTGCGGGAACAGGGCTTCGCGCTAGGGTGCGGAGAGAGCTTCGAGAGGGAAGGCTGCGCATGAGCAAGAAGGCGAGCATCGGCGTCACGGGCCTGGCCGTCATGGGCCGGAACCTGGCGCGCAACCTGGCGCGGCACGGGCACACCGTCGCCCTGCACAACCGCTCGGAACAGCGCACACGCGACCTGGTGGAGCAGTTCGGCGACGAAGGCGAATTCATCCCCACCTACTCCGCGCAGGAGTTCGTGGACGCGCTCGAGCGGCCGCGCAAGCTGGTGATCATGGTCAAGGCCGGCGCCCCGACGGACGCGGTCATCGAGGAGTTCGCGCCGCTGCTCGAAGAGGGCGACGTGATCGTCGACGCGGGCAACGCGCACTTCGCCGACACCCGGCGCCGCGAGGCCGCCCTGCGCGAGCGCGGACTGCACTTCGTCGGCACCGGCGTCTCCGGCGGCGAGGAGGGCGCGCTGCACGGGCCGAGCATCATGCCCGGCGGATCGAAGGAGTCCTACGAGTCGCTCGGGCCGCTGTTCGAGAGCATCTCGGCGAAGGTCGACGGCGACCCATGCTGCACCCACATCGGCCCGGACGGCGCCGGGCACTTCGTGAAGATGGTGCACAACGGCATCGAGTACTCCGACATGCAGCTGATCGCGGAGTCGTTCGACCTGCTGCGCGGCGCGCTCGGGTACGAGCCGGCGCAGATCGCGGAGGTGTTCCGGACCTGGAACACCGGCAGGCTGGACTCGTACCTGATCGAGATCACCGCCGAGGTGCTGGCGCACACCGACGCCGCGACCGGCAAGCCGTTCGTCGACGTGGTGACCGACCAGGCCGAGCAGAAGGGCACCGGCCGCTGGACCGTGCAGATCGGCCTGGACCTCGGCGTGCCGATCAGCGGCATCGCGGAGGCGGTGTTCGCGCGGTCCCTGTCCGGCAGCGCGGACCTGCGCACGGCCAGCCGCGGCCTGCCCGGCCCGTCGCGTGCCCCGCTGACCGGTGCGGCGGCGGAGACCTTCGCCGACGACGTCGAGCGCGCGCTGTACGCGTCGAAGATCGTCGCCTACGCGCAGGGCTTCAACCAGATCCAGGCAGGCGGCGCGGAGTACGGCTGGGACATCGACCTCGGCGCGCTGGCCGCGATCTGGCGCGGCGGCTGCATCATCCGGGCGAAGTTCCTGGACGACATCCGCTCCGCCTACGCCGCCGAGCCGGGCCTGCCGACGCTGCTCACCGCGGGCGACTTCCGCAAGGCCGTCGAGGACGCGCAGGACTCGTGGCGGTCGGTGATCTCCACCGCGGTGCGGCTGGGCATCCCGACGCCGGGCTTCTCGACCGCGCTGGCCTACTACGACGGCCTGCGCGCCGAGCGACTCCCGGCCGCCCTGGTGCAGGGCCAGCGCGACTTCTTCGGCGCGCACACCTACCGCCGGGTCGACCGGGAGGGCTCGTTCCACACCCGCTGGGCCGAGGACGGCCGTCCCGAGGTTGAGGCATAGCTGGACGCAAAGCGTCGCCGTCGAGGGTGGTGGCACGGAAGCGGCCGGCCCTGATCGGCGCGTGACGGGCGCCCGCGCGGCGCCCGTCACGCGTCCGGGAACATGCCCCGCAGCATCTCCCGGATCTGCCCCTCGACGGCGTCCTTCGTGATCCCGAGTTCGGTGAGCACGTCGTAGGCCGGGCCCTCGGCCTGGTCGAGCAGGGCGAGCAGCATGTGCTCGGTGCCGACGTAGTTGTGCCCCAGCCGCAAGGCTTCCCGCACGGTGAGCTGGATGACCTTGCGGCCGCCGGCACTGAACGGGATGTGCGCGGGCAGCTCGCCGTCCACCGGCGGCGGGAGGGTCGCGTTGACGCGTTCGCCGACCGATTCCGGTGTCACGCCGAGGTTTTCCACCGCCTTCGCCGCGAGCCCGTCCCGCTCGCCGATCACGCCGATCAGGATGTGCGTGGTCTCGATCTGCTCGTTGCCCGCACCCCGCGCGACCTTCTCGGCGTTGACGATCGCCCGGCGGGCGCGTTCGGTGAAGCGGCTGAACGCCTCCAGGCCGGCGCCGGGGGAATCCTTCGGCACGAACCGCTTCTGCGCCGCCTGCTTGGAAACGCCCATGCTGGCGCCGATTTCCGTCCACGACGCGCCGCTCCGCCGCGCCTGGTCGACGAAGTGGCCGATCAGGTGGTCGGCCACGTCGCCGAGGTGCTCGCCGAGGAGCACCGCGTCGGAGAGCTGCTGGAGCGGGTCGGAGTCCGGGTGCTGCCGCTTGATGGCCTCGATCAAGTCGTCGAGGCGGACTGAACTGGTCATGCGTCAACCCTAGGTTGACGATCTTGGGCCGTCAACCCGGGGTTGACGTTTCCGCTTCAGGCGAACGGCAGCCCGACCGCTTCGGCGAGCGCTTCTGGACGCGGCTCCCGAACCCGGCCAGATCGAGAACCGTGGCGTTGGGCGATGCGGACGCCGACGGTTGTAGCCGGTCTGGCTGGGCAGGTAGCGGAACGCGCCGGGCATCCGGGCGGGCAGGAACCGCAGCCAGCGGGCCTCGGAGGTGAACCCCCCGCAGCGCCTGACCCACGGCCAGGGTGACCAGCTCGGCGTCAGCTTCGGCGGTCTGCTTGTTCGGCGCCGGCCCGCCAGGTCTGTCGTCACAAACGGAACCTGGACACCCTTCGTCCCTCTCCGGTCACCACCCAGACTTACGCATTACTCGTCCAGGCGAACGGCAGCCCCACGTAGTTCTCCGCCACGCTCGTCGCCGCGGCACGGGACGACGCTGTGTACCGCAGTTGCGACAGCTGGAGCCGCCGGGTGAAGTCGTCCGCCGACGGGTCCACGTGCAGCATCGAGGTCATGTACCAGGAGAAGTGCTCGGCCCGCCACACGCGCCGCAGGCAGGTGTCCGAATAGGACTCCGCCAGCTCGCTCCGCTTGTGCTGCAACAGTTCCACCAGCGCACGGGACAGCACGCGCACGTCGGCGACGGCCAGGTTCATGCCCTTCGCCCCGGTCGGCGGCACGATGTGCGCCGCGTCGCCGGCGAGGAACAGTCGTCCGTACTGCATGGGCTCGGTGACGAAGCTGCGCATCGGCGTGATGCCCTTGTCCAGGATCGGCCCCTCGCGCAGCACGAAGTCGTGCGCGTTCGTGGTGAGCCGGACGTCCAGCTCGGACCAGATGCGGTCGTCGGACCAGTTTTCGATCTTCTCGTCGCTGGGCACCTGCAGGTAGAGCCGCGTGATCTCCGGCGAGCGCATGCTGTGCAGGGCGAACCCGCGCTCGTGGTGGGTGTAGATCAGCTCCTCGTGCGACGGCGGGGTCTGCGCCAGCACACCCAGCCAGGCGAACGGATACTCGCGGTCGAAGGTCTTGACCTTGTCCGCGGGGATCGTCGGCCGGCTGACGCCGTGGAAGCCGTCGCACCCGGCGATCACGTCGCACGCCAGGGTCTGCGCCGCGCCGTCGGAGTCCCGGTAGGTGATGCGCGGGCTTTCGGTGTCCACGTCGTGCAGTTCGACGTCGCTGACCTCGAACCGGATCGGGTAGCCCTTGGCCTCGTGCGCGGCGATCAGGTCCTTGACGATCTCCTGCTGCCCGTACACCGTGATCGACTTGCCGGTCAGCTCGGTGAGGGCGATGCGGTGGTCCTGCCCGTCGAACCGCAGCGAAAACCCGTGGTGCGGCAGGCCTTCGGCATCCAACCTCGTGCCGACGCCGATCTCCCGCAGCAGCTCGACCGTCGGGTGCTCGCAGACCCCGGCGCGCACCCGCTTCTCCACGTAGGCGCGGCTGCGCGTCTCGAGGACCACGGCGTCGACACCCTCGGCGTGCAGCAGGTACGACAAGAGCAGACCGGCCGGCCCGGCGCCGATGATCCCGACCTGTGTGCGCGTCACTGCGTCCTCCAAACTCCGCTGTTCCGGCACCCAGCATGCGGGTCGGCCCGGGCCGTGGGCCAGCAGGGCTTCCACTCAGCGGGAGCTCAGTGCTGCTCGGCGAGCCAGTCGTCGAACGAGGTCGGCGCGAGCCGGGCGCCCTCGCCGGGCAGCATCACCTCACCGGCCATCTCCGGCCCGAACAGGCCGGACCAGGTCGGCACGAACTTCGCCGACCGGCCGCGCGCCGCGTACGTGCGGCGCGCCATGTCGACGAGGTCCTGCGGATCCGGGCCGGCGAGGTCGAGGCGGTCGCGGAGCGGTTCGCCGGTGGCGACCTCGGCGAGCACGGCGGCCACGTCCGCGGGGGCGATCGGCTGCACCAGCAGCGGCGCGATGGTCACCACCCCGTCCTGCTCGCCCCAGCCCGCGACCATCTCGGCGAAGTCGTGGAACTGGGCGGCGCGGACGATCGACCACGGCACCCGGCCGGCGGCGACCAGGCCCTCCTGCTCGCGCTTGCCCGCGTAGTGCGCGTTGCCCTCGACGCGGTCGACGCCGAGGATCGACAGCAGGACGTGGTGCCGCACCCCGGCGCGTTCCTCGGCCGCGAGCAGGTTGCGCGTGGCGTTCCCGAAGTAGGCGACCGTCTCGTCTCTGCCCATCGGCGGTGCGCTGAGGGCGTCGACGACCGCGTCGACGCCGGTCAGGGCGTCGTCCAGGCCCGCGCCGGTGGCGAGGTCGATCCCGAGCGAGCGGCTGATCCGCACCACTTCGTGCCCGTCCCGCTCGAGCGCGGCCACGGTGCGGCTGCCGATGTTGCCGGTGGCGCCGGCGACTGCGATTCGCATGCTTCCTCCTATTGTGGATTTCTTAGGTCCATAATATCGGAGATACACTGTGGTTGTGAAGCTGCCATCGAGCACCGAGTGGGTTCTGCACTGCGCCACCTCGCTGGCGCAGCTCGAGCCCGGGTCCACCGCGTCGACGGCGCAGCTCGCGGAGTACTTCGACCTGCCGGCGCCCTACCTCGCCAAGCAGCTGAAGGCGCTGGTCCGGGCCGGTGTGCTGACGGCGACGACCGGCCCCCGCGGCGGCTTCCGGCTGGCGAGGCCCGCGTCGGAGATCACACTGCTGGAGATCGTCGAGGCGGTGGATGGGGCGTCCGCGCCGTACGAGTGCCGGGAGATCCGGCAGCGGGGCAGGGGCGCGCTGCCGCCCGAGGACTGCCGTGACACGTGCGTGCTGGCCGCGAAGATGGCGGAGGCCCACGAGGCCTGGCGGGCCAGCCTGGCGGCGGAGTCCCTGGGCGACATCGTGGCCGGACTGCCGGAGTGGGCGCCGGACCGCACGCGCCGCCTGCTGACCGGCATCACGCCGGCCCGCCGGACCAGCTGACACGCGGAGCAGCCGAGCCGGGGCACAACTGAGCCGCGGCGCCCGGGCACGCAGGTGCGCGGCAGCGCCCCACGGGGCACCGGCATCACACCCGCCCCGCCGGACCCAGCCACCCTCGGTGCTCAGCAGGACCGCAGCGGCTGGAGGCCCCGCGCCATCCCGGTGCCGCGCCTGGACTGCTCGAGCGCCCGCGGCGCCCAGCCCCCCCAGATCAGCGCGGCTCAGCGGGCGCCCGCGCGGGCTTCGGGCGTCGGCATCGGGTCGCGCACCGGGGCTGCCGCCGCGCTCACGGCGTCCCGCGCCGCCGAGAGCCCCGCGCGGGCACCGGCGTCACCACCAACCCGCCCCCTCAGCTGGGCTGCCGCAAGGCTCGCGGCGCCCCCAGCGTCCGCGAAATCCCCCGCGCCGCAGCGCGCACGGCCGGCACCATCGATCTCGGATCCGGCCCCGCGGCCGGGATGACGATCGAGATCGCCGCCACCACCGCGTCGTCCGCCCCGTACACCGGCGCCGCCACGGACAGGGACACCATCTCCACCTGCCGGTCGCTGATCACGTACCCGTCGCGCCGCACGTCGGCCAGTACCCGGCGCAGCTCGTCGGCACCGGTGATCGTCTTGGGGGTGTACCGGCGCAGCGGCGCGGCCAGCACCTGTTCCTGCACGTCGGACGGCGCGTGCGCGAGCAGCACGAGCCCGACGCCGGTCGCGTGCGCGGCCAGCCGCCCGCCGGGGCGGGACACGATGCTCACCGCGTTGCGCCCGGATATCCGCTCCACGTAGACGACATCCGGCACGTCGAGCACCGCGAGCTGCACGTTCTCGTGCGTGGCCTCGTACAGGTCCTCCAGGAACGGCATCGCCGCGTCACGCAGCACCGGCCCGCGCGGCGACAGCGACGCGACCTCCCACAGCCACAGCCCGACCCGGTACTGCCCGTCGTCCTGCCGTTCCAGCGCCCCGCGCCGCGCCAGCTCGCCGACCAGCCGGTGCGTGGTCGACAACGGCAGCCCGGTGCGGCGGCTCAGCTCGGACAGCGTCATCGCCGGGCGCTCGGGGGTGAACGCGGCCAGCACGTCCAGCACGCGGTCGACGACCGAGGGCGCCTGCGCCGATGTGTGCCGCATCAGCCCAGGTTAACGGCCCCACACGAGCTCGGCGGTTTCGACGATCCGCTCCAGCTTCGCCTTCTGCTCGTCCTGGGTGAGGTCGTTGCCCTCCTCCGTCGAGGAGAACCCGCACTGCCCGGACAGGCACAGCTGGTCCAGGTCGACGTAGCGCGCCGCCTCGTCGATGCGCCGCCGCAGCGAGTCGACCGACTCCAGCTCGCCGCGCTTGGTGGTGACCAGGCCGAGCACGACGTACTTGCCCTTCGGCACGAACCGCAGCGGCTCGAACCCGCCGGAGCGCTCGTCGTCGAACTCCAGGAAGTAGCCGTCCACCTCCAGCTCGTTGAACAGCGCGTCGGCGACGAAGTCGTACCCGCCGGAGGCCACCCACGAGGAGCGGAAGTTGCCGCGGCACAGGTGGGTGGTGACCGTCAGGCCCTCCGGGCGGCCGGCGAGCGCGGCGTTCATCGTCTTGATGTTGCGCACGTGCTGCTTGTCCGGGTCGCCGCCCATCTCCGCGACGAGCTGCCGCTGCGCCGGGTCGTTGAGGTAGGCGAGGCTGGTGTCGTCGAGCTGCAGGTAGGTGCAGCCCAGTTCGGCCATCCCGGCGATCTCCTTGGCGTACGCGGCGGCCAGATCGCGGTAGAACTCCTCCAGGTCGGGGTAGACCTGCTCGGAGACGGCGCGGCGGCCGCCCCGGTAGTAGATCATGCTGGGCGACGGGATGGTCTGCTTCGGCGTCTGTGTTTCGTCCACAATGGACTTGAGGAACGCGAAGTGGTCACCGAAGATCGTGCCGGACAGCCCGACCTTGCCGTCGACCTTCAGCCCAGCCGGGCTGAACTCGATGTCCCCGGCCGCGTTGTGGAACTTGACGTGCAGCCTCTCGTCGCTGCGGGAGATCCCGTCGAGGGCGTAGATGAAGTCCATGTGCCAGGAGGCGCGGCGGAACTCGCCGTCGGTCGCCGAGCGGAGCCCGACCTCGCGCTGCATCGCGACGACGTCGCGGATGGCGCTGTCCTCCACGGCCTTCAGGTCGTCGGCGCCGATGGCGCCATTGGCGAAGTCCTCGCGGGCCCGGTGGAGTTCGGCGGGCCGCAGCAGGCTGCCCACGTGATCGGCGCGGAACGGCGGTGTCGTGCGCACAGTCATGCCCCGATCTTCGGACAGCGCACCACCGCGCACAAGCCCGCCTTCCGCCCCGCGGCAACCCCCTTGCCGGCCGCGGGGCGGAGGCCGCGATCAGGCGGGCGGGCCGAGCACGACGACCGAGTTGTGGCCGCCCATGCCGAGCGACGACTTCACGGTCAGGCCGTCACCGATCGGCACCCGGCCGGTGAGCAGCTGCGGGTGCCCAGGGGCCACCGCGGGCGGCGCCGGGACGTACCCGCGGTCGTACCCGAGCGCGGCGACCGACACCTCCACCGCCGAGGCCGCACCCTGGCAGTGCCCGACGAGCGGCTTGACCGAGTACACCCCGGTCAACGGCCCGAACTCCTCTTCGAGGATGGTCGCCTCGGCGGTGTCGCACTGCTTGGTCCCCGGCCCGTGCGCGTTGAGGTAGCGCACCGCGGCGGCGGGCACCCCGGCGTTGGCCAGCGCGTCCCGGAAGCAGCCGCGGACCTGGCCGAGGTCCGGGTCGACCGAGGTCACGTGGTACCCGTCATGCGTCATCGCGCCGCCGAGGGCGACCGCGTACGGGCGGGTCGCGTTCCGCGACAGCACGAACGCGACCGACGCCTCGCCCATCAGGAACCCGCGGCTGCCCTCCTGGAACGGACGGCACGCCTCGAGCGGCTCGGTGTCGGTCACCGCCACCCCGAGCCGGACGAAATGCAGGACGTTCTCCGGCGTCGCGGAGATGTCGGTGGCGACGAACACCACGTCGTCCACGATGCCGGCGTCCAGCCACGCCTTGGCGGTGAGCAGCCCGGCATTGCCGGAGGCGCACATCGCCGAGACGTTCATCGCCGGGCCGTGGAACCCGTACTCCTGCATGAAGGTGGACATCGGCGTGGACGGCATCAGCCCGAGGTACTCGCGGGGCCGCAGGTCACGGCCCCGGTCGAGGTAGAACTCCCGCCAGAGGTCCACCTCGCCGAGCACGACGGCGTGCAGGAGTCCGACGCGCTTCCCGGGCTGCCAGCCGCGCTCCCCCGCGTCGGCGATCGCCTCCCTGGCCGCGGCGCGCATCGCCCGCGCGAACCGGCTCGGTCCGTCCATCGGGTTACCGCCGTCGGTCACCTTCGCCACCCAGCCGGGTTCGTCCGGGTGGGCGCCGTACCCGGCTTCCAGCCCGGCCGCGGGCTTGCCGGACGTCAGGCCGTCCCACAGGTGCTCGCGGCCCCAGCCGTAGCCGGTGACCGCTCCGATTCCGCAGATTGCCATTTGCCGCGAGTCCATCGCACTCGCCCCTCCTTCGTCATTGCCTCTACGATCCGTCCCGAGGAACGGACTCGTTCCAAGCCAACGTCGAGCAGCCGGAAGGGCATAACCGAGCGCAGTCCGCTGCCGGAGATTGGTGCGCAAGGACCACGGTGAAGCGGCCGAATGGTGTAATCGGACAGCAGAAGATGCTCGGCGGATCGGACGGAAGATGGAGCCAAACGCCAACCCCGGGGAAGGCGTGGCCGGCCTGTCCGTCGATCATGAACAAGTGATCGACCTGGCCCTGTCCGCCGATCGCGCCGTGATCTGGTCCTTCGGCTTCGCCGACGACGTCCTCACCTGGCGGCCCGGCCTCGACCGCCTGCTCGCGCTGCCCGGCGCGCCCGACGCGGAGATCCGCGCCAAGCTCGCCGAGCTGGTCGAGCCGCTGATGCTGGCCGCCCGCACCGCGCCGGTGTGGCACGACCTGGAGCTGGAGCAGCCCTACGAGACGCCGGCGGGCGACTCGCGGTGGATCCGGTTCCGCGCCCGCACGTTCGACGGCGGGCTCTTCGGCATCGCCACGGACGTCACGGACCGGCACGAGGACCGCCGCGAGCTGGCTGACCTCGCCGACCGCTACCGCCTGCTGGTCGAGCTGAGCCCGGACGGCATCGTCGTGCACCAGTACGGCGTGCTGACCTACGCCAACCCGGCCGCGGTCCGGTTCGTCGGGGCGGTCACCGCGTCCGAGCTGATCGGGCGCCCGATCACCGACTTCGTGGACCCGCCGTCGGTGCCGTCGATGCTGCGCCGGATCGCCGGGCTGAACGAGCCGGGCGCCACATCCGAGCCGGCGGAGGCGGTGCTGACCAGGCTGGACGGCGAACGGATCACCGTGGAGTCGGTGTCGGTGCGCACGACCTGGGAGGGCAAGCCGGCCTTCCAGGTGATCATGCGCGACGTCAGCGCGCAGAAGGCCGCCGAGGCCGCGCTGCGCTACCAGGCCGCGCTCGTGCAGCACGTCAGCGACGCGCTGATCGCGACCGACGCGCGGGGCCGCGTGACCAGCTGGAACCCGGCCGCCGAGAACATCTACGGCTGGCGCGCGGCCGACGCGCTGGGCCAGGAGGTCGGGCGGCTGGTCGGCGCGCCGCTCGACCCGGCCGACGTGCTCGCCCACGGCGGTGTCGCGCAGGCGACCCACCGCGCCGCGGACGGGTCCGCGCTGGCGGTGCGGGTGTCGGCGGCCGAGATGGACGACGGCTACGTGCTGGTGTGCGCGGACGAGACCGCCCGCCGCCGCGCGGAACGCCAGTTCAGCACGGTCGTCGCGGCCCTGGACGAGGGTGTGCTGGTGATCGGCCCGAACGGCCGGGTGATGTCGGCGAACCCCGCGGCCGAGCACATCCTCGGCGCGACCGAGGCGGAGCTGATCGGCGCGCCGCCGGACGCCTGGCCGCTCTACGACGAGGACGGGCGGCGGCTCGACCCGTCGGAGTACCCGTCCGCGCAGCTGCGCCGCGGCGGGGAGCCGCAGCAGGGCCGGGTGATGCGGGCCAAGCGCGCGGACGGCCGGATCGTGTGGCTGTCGGTGTCCTGCCGGGCGATGAACCCGGAGGACATGGCCTCCTCGGCGTTCGTGCTGTCGTTCAGCGACATCACCGAGCGCAAGGCGATCGGCGAGCGGCTCGCGCACGACGCCACGCACGACCCGCTGACCGGGCTGGCCAACCGCACGCTCGTGCTGCAGCGGCTCAACGCGGCCCTGCACGAGGAGGGTTACGGCACCACCGCGGTGCTGTTCATCGACCTGGACAAGTTCAAGGTCATCAACGACTCGCTGGGTCACACGATCGGCGACCGGGTGCTGCAGATCGCCGGCGAGCGGCTGCGGCACGCGGTGCGCGCCGGGGACGTGGTGGGTCGGCTCGGCGGGGACGAGTTCGTGGTGATCGCGTTCGGCGTGCACGACGAGTCCGGGGTGCGCGCGCTGACCAACCACATCCGGGACGCGATGACCACGCCGATCTCGGTTGACGGGCGCCGCCTGCACGTCGACGCGAGCATCGGGATCGTGCTGACCGGCCCCGGCGACCAGCGCGAGGCCGACGAGCTGCTGCGCGACGCGGACGTGGCGATGTACCACGCGAAGACGCTGGGCCGCGGCCGCTACGAGTTCTTCGACGTCGAGCTGCGGATGCGGATGCAGCGGCGCCTGCGGCTGGAGCAGGACCTGCGCGACGCGGTCCGGCACGGCCGCCTGTGGGCCGCCTACCAGCCGGTCGTCGACCTGCGCACAGACGAAATGGTCGCGGTCGAGGGCCTGCTGCGCTGGACGCACCCGGTGCACGGGCCGATCTCGCCCGCCGAGTTCATCCCGCTGGCCGAGGAGAGCGACCTGATCAACCTGCTCGGCTCGCACATGCTGCGGGAGACCACCCGGGAGGTGGCGGCCCGCCGGGCGGAGGGCGCGAAGGTCGGGCTCAAGATCAACCTGTCCACCCGCCAGCTCGACGACCCGGCGCTGGTCCTGGCCGTGGAGGAGGCGCTGGCGGTGACCGGGCTGCCCGCGGACGCGCTGTGCCTGGAGATCACCGAGAGCGCGCTGATGCGAGATTCCACGGTCACCAGCAAGACGCTGGCCGCGCTGCGTGAGCTCGGGGTGTGCCTGGCGATCGACGACTTCGGCACCGGGTACTCGTCGCTGGCGCAGTTGCAGCGGCTGACGCTGGACACGTTGAAGATCGACCGGTCCTTCATCACCGGGCTGGGCGAGTCCGGGGACGCCGAGGTGATCGTCACGAGCATCATCGCGATGGCCCACGCCGTGCACCTGACCGTCGTCGCGGAGGGCGTGGAGAACGCCAAGCAGCTGGAGATCCTCAAGCGGCTCGGCTGCGACCAGGCCCAGGGCTACTACCTGGGCCGGCCGCTCCCGGCCGCCGAGCTGTGGTCCTGATCCTCGGCGCGGCTGCCGCGGAAGGTGTAGCGGTAGCCGCTCGGTGACACGCCGAGCGCGGCCTGCAGGTGCTGGCGCAGCGAACCGGCACTGCCGAACCCGGCGTCCTCGGCGACCCGGTCGATCGGCAGGTCGGTCTCCTCCAGCAGCTGGCGGGCGCGCTCGACCCGCTGCTGCGTGAGCCACTGCCCCGGTGAGAGGCCGACCTCCTCGCGGAAGCGGCGGGTGAAGGTGCGCACGCTCATCGACTCGCGCGCGGCGAGCTGCCGCAGCGTCAGCGGACGGTGCAGGTTCTCCAGCGCCCACGCCCGCGCCGCGCCGGTCGAGGACACCGTCGGCTGTGGCACCGGCCGGGGGATGTACTGGGCCTGGCCGCCCTCGCGGTGCGGCGCGACGATCGTGCCGCGCGCGACCTCGTTGGCCACCGCGGCGCCGTGGTCGCGCCGGATCATGTGCAGGCACAGGTCGATGCCGGACGCGACGCCGGCCGAGGTCAGGACGTTGCCGGACTCGGTGTAGAGGACGTTCGGGTCAACCTGAACGCGCGGGTACAGGGTGCGCAGGTCGTCGGCGGACTGCCAGTGCGTCGTGGCGGGGCGGCCGTCGAGCAGCCCGGCCGCCGCGAGGACGAACGCGCCGCTGCAGATCGAGGCGATGCGGGTGCCCGGTTCGATCGCCGCGAAGGCGTCGGCGAGCGGGCCCTGCAGCGGGCCGCCGGGCTGCGGGCCGTAGTCCTCGTCGGAGGAGGACACGATGACCGTGTCGGCCTCGGCGAGGGCGTCCAGGCCGTGCTCGACGTTGACCGTGAAGTCGGCGTCGGTGCGCACCACGCCGGGGTGGAGGGTGCAGGTGAGCACCTCGTACAGCGGCCCGCCACCCGCCCTGGCCTGCCCGAACAGCCGGTGCACGATCCCGACCTCGATCGGCAGCAGACCGTCGCGGACCAGCACGGCCACCCGGTGCCTGCCGTCGTTCGCGAAAACCGTCATGGCCCGATCCTGACACATGCTGACCATCGGGCCACTCGTCGCGGGCGCGGTGACGGCGGAGCCTGGTGACATGAACGTGTTGTGGATCTTCGCCCACCCGGAGGGACGCTCGCTCAACGCCGCGCTGCGCGACGAAGGGCTGAAGGCGCTGGACGAGTTCGGCCACTCCTACCGGGTGTCGGACCTGTACGCGATGAAGTGGAACCCGGTGGTCGACTACGGGGACTTCGAGCACGACCCGGCCGAGCGGATGCTGGTCGCCTCGGCGTCGCAGGAGGCGTACGAGTCCGGCCGCCTGCCCGCCGACATCCGGGCGGAGCAGGAAAAACTCGACTGGGCGGACGCGATCGTGGTGCAGTTCCCGATGTGGTGGTACGGGCTGCCGGCGATCCTCAAGGGCTGGTTCGACCGGGTCTTCGTGAAGGGCCTCGGTTACGGGATCGCCGACGAGGACGGCACGGTCCTGCGGTACGGCGACGGCAAGCTCACCGGCAAGCGTGCGATGGTGGTGACGACGATCGGTGCGCGGCCGTCCAGCATCGGTCCGCGGGGTGTCCACGGTGAACTGAACGACCTGCTGTTCCCCTTGCACCACGGCACTTTCTGGTACACCGGCATCGCGCCGCTGCCGCCGTTCGCCGTGCTGAGCGCCGACCGCCTCGACGAGGCCGGGTTCGACGCGGCGGTCGCCGGACTGCGGGACCGGCTCCGCACCCTGGAGAGCGCGGAGCCGATCCCGTTCCGCCACCAGAACCGCGGCGACTACGACGAGGACCTGGTGCTACGCGCCGACCTCGCGCCTGGCCGGTCGGACCTGGCCGTACACCTGCGCGACTGACACGACCATGAGCAGCGCGCTGACCACGACCGGCGAGCGGAACCCGAGACCCGCGTCGAGCGCGAGCCCGCCCAGCGCGGGACCGAGCGTGTTGCCGACGTTGAACGCGGCCGTGGTGAAGCCGCCGGCCAGCGCGTTGCCCGGGGCCTGGTAGAACACGCGCGCGGTGAGCGCCGGCGCCAGCCCGAACGCCAGCATCCCTTGCAGGAACACGAGAACGAGCGTGACGACCGGGCTGGCCGCGCTCAGCGCGAGCGCGACCCAGCCGACGGTCAATGCTGCCGTGCCGGTCAGCAGGACCGTGCGCGGCCGCGCGTCGGCGACGCGGCCACCGAACACGATGCCGACGCACGCGCCGATGCCGAACAACACGAGCGTCGCGGGCACCCACGCCTCGGACAGCCCGGCCACCTCGGTGACCAGCGGCGCGAGGTAGGTGAACGTGCAGAAGGTCGCGCCCTGGACGAGGGCGTTCGTCGCGTAGGTCAGCAGCAACGGACGGCGCAGCAGCGGCCGGACGGCGGTCGCCTCGGTGTCCGGTTTGGACACCGGGATGGTGCGCACCACCGCGATCGTCGCCGCGACGGCGAGCGCGGCCACGGCCCAGAACGCGGAGCGCCAGCCCCACGCCTGGCCGAGCACGGCGCCACCGGGAACGCCCGCGACGCAGGCGAGCGTGACCCCGCCCATCACGACGGACATCGCGCGGCCCTTGGCGTCCGGCGCGACCAGCGCGACGGCGACCGTGGTGGCCAGCGCCCAGAACCCGGCGTTGGCCAGCGCCGCCACGATCCGCGTGACGAGCAGGACGGCGTAGCTGGAGGTGAGCGCGCCGAGCACGTGCGCGGCGGCGAACATGACGAGGAACGCGGTGACCGCCCGGCGTTGCGGCCAGCGGCGGGCGAGGATGGCGAGCAGCGGCGCGCCGACGATCATCCCGACCGCGAACGCCGAGGTCAGGTATCCCGCGGCGGCGATCGAGACGTCCAGGTCCGCGGCGATGTCCGGGACCAGGCCGGACAACATGAATTCCGAGGTGCTCTGGGCGAAGACGGCGAGCCCGAGCAGGTAGACGGCAAAGGGCATGACAAAGCTCCCGAGTCGGAGAAACAGGGGTCAGCGGGTGGTCCGCTCGCCTCTGTCCGACTCGGGGCTGTTCACGCCCGGCAGCATAGCCGGCGCCGGTCGCGGTGATCGACTCATTTTCCGTCGAACCGGCGCAGGTCCTCGATTTCCGCGGTCAGGTCCGGCAGGTCTTCGAAGGGCTGAACCTCGACGCGGCCGCCGGTGCGGGTCCAGGTGCCCGCGACGCGGCCGTCGACGAGGACAGCAGCCCTGACGATGCCGCCCCCGGGGTGCACGAGCCTGCGGTGTTCCGGGGCGACGGCGTGGTCCCGGGTGCGCCACCCGAGGAGGTACTCGTCGAAGGCCGGGATGAGGCGGACCGTGTCGCCCGCCTCTTCGCCGTCTACTGTGGACTCCCGCCAGTGGGGTTTCAGCCTGGTGACGGGGATTCCGGACCAGGCGGCGAGGTCCGCGGGCTCGGCTGGTTCGTGCGCGGCCCGGTAGCGGGCGACGAGCTGTCCGAGGGCGGTGTCGCCGGGATCGGTCGGCAGGGGTGCGCCCAGCCAGTCGCCGGCGTGGACGTAGGTGGGCTTGCCGCCGCGTTCCGGCCCGAGCACGACGAGCCCGCGCGCGGCGGCGAGCATCGCCAGGTGGACCGTCGCCTGCCCTTCGGTCCCGGTGCGCTCGCCGAGTTCGGTCTTGGTGAGCGGGCCGCGGCCGTCGAGGGCCTTGGCGGCTCGCGAGGCGTCGGGGTTGTCGACGCCGAGTTCCTTGAGCCGCCGGAGCGAGTTGACGGGATTCGGTTTCACCAGCGGGAACAGCCAGGGCAGGTCGTCGCGGGCGATCAGGTGCAGGGTGCCGCGCGGACCCCAGCAGCGGACGAGCGTGGCGTCCCGGCGGGCGTTGTCGAGCTCGGCGGCGGTCAGCCCGGGCACCCGGGCCCGCAGCGCCAGCGGGAAAGCCGTCGGTTCCTGGGCCTGCACGGCGAGGAGGTGGCGCACGGCGTCGACGAGCGTCGGTGTTTTCGACCGATCCAAGAGCTGGGCCGCCACCCGCCGGCGCCGTACGTCCATGGGGGCAGGCTACCGACGCCGGCGCTCCGCGTTGTCGAACTTGCGGACCGCGAACTCGTAGGCCTCGTCGAGGAGTTTCCGCGCCTGCGGCCAGGTTTCGTCGGGGTTGATTACGCAGACCCAGTGCTGGCCGCCGTAGAGCGGGTGCGGGAACAGGGCGTCCAGGGCGGTGACGTCGTAGTCCCCGTCCGGCACGACTTCCTTGAAGCGGTCACGGGTCAGCCCGATGTTGAGGCGGAAGACCCCGGGCCGGTCCAGGTTCGACGTGTTGTCGTACGGGTTGTCCGAGGTCACGATGGTCGCCCAGGGCATCTGACGCTGGGGCGGCAGGTCCCCGCGGGGGTCGTAGATGGCGAAGACGTCCCCGTTCGCCTCGACGATCCGGGAGCCTTGGAAGGTGGCCAGTTCTTGTCGAATGTGCTCGATGTCCACTGCGCCAAAGAAACACAATACAGATGATCAATGTGCGGAACAAGTGACGACCATCACATCAACTGGATGTCCGCCGCGAGCCTGCGCAGTTCTTCACCCGCCTCGAGGACCACCACGACCGACGCGCTCCAACCGCCCGCGACGGCGCCAGCCCATCCTGCCTACCGCAAACCCGCCCACCGCGAGGAAAACCACCGCGCCCCAGTGCCGCGCGCTTCAGAGACGCCCCGAGCCGCAGTGCCATTCGCCACCTGCAAATCGGCCCACCGCTGGAAACCACCGCCCACTACCGCGCCCCGCCAAGGCGCCCCGTCCGGCAGTGCCACCACCCAACCGCGAACCGCCCCACCCCAAGAACTCCACCGCATCCAACTACCGCGGCCCGCCAAGGCGCCCCGCACCGCAGTGCCACCACCCAACCGCGAACCGCCCCACCCCCAGAACCCACCGCATCCAACTACCGCGGCCCGCCAAGGCGCCCCGCACCGCAGTGCCACCACCCAGCCACGAACCGCCCACCCCGAGAACCCACCACATCCAGCCACCGCCCCCGTCAAAGCGCCGCCGCAGCGCCGACATCCGCCCCCACGGCGCTCGTCCCGCTACCGCGGCCCCACCAGCTCGTGCGCCCCCTCCGCACCCAGCGCCGGCTCCGTGTGCACCACCGCCGCCGTCAGCCGCGGCACCCGTTGCGTCAGCCGGTGCTCCACCTGGTGCGCGAGGTGGTGCGCCGCGGTGACGGTCAGCGCCGGGTCGACGGCCACCGCCAGCTCGGCGCGCAGGCTGTGCCCGATCCACCGCACCCGCACGTCCCGCGCCGCGCGCACCCCGTCGACGGACCGGGCAGCCTGCTCGACCAGGTCGACGGTCGCCGGATCGACCGCGTCCATCAGCCGCCGGAACACCTCCTTCGCGGCGTCGCGCAGCACCAGCAGGATCGCGACGGTGATCACGAGCCCGATGATCGGGTCGGCCATCGGGAACCCGAGCGCGACGCCGAGCGCGCCGAGCACCACCGCGAGCGAGGTGAACCCGTCCGTCCGCGCGTGCAACCCGTCCGCGACCAGCGCCGCGGAGCCGATCTGCCTGCCGACCGTGATGCGCCACCGCGCGACCAGTTCGTTGCCGAGGAACCCGATCACGCCTGCCGCGGCCACCACCCACAGCCCGGTGACCGGCCGCGGCTCGATCAGCCGCCGGACCGCCTCGTAACCGGCCAGCGCCGCCGAGCACGCGATGATCAGCACGACGACCACGCCGGCCAGGTCCTCGGCCCGGCCCAGCCCGTAGGTGAACCGGCGGGTGGCGGCGCGGCGGCCGAGCGCGAAGGCGATGCCGACCGGGACCGCGGTGAGCGCGTCGGCGAAGTTGTGGATGGTGTCGCCCAGCAGCGCGACCGAGCCGGTGAACAACACGACGACCAGCTGCGCGGCCGCGGTGACGAACAGCGCCAGGAACGACCAGACCAGGGTGCGCATCCCGCGCCTGCTGGTCTCCAGCGCGCTGTCGAACCGGTCGGCGCTGTCGTGGCTGTGCGGCGTGACGAGGTGCCGCAACCGCCGCGATGGGTGGCCGTGTCCGTGCCCGTGGCTGTGTCCGTGTCCGTGCGAAGTTCGCATGGCATCATGCAAGCATGCGCGCGCATGACGACACAACTGACCCGGCCCGGCTGCGGGTGGCGGCGGAGGTGCTGGGCCACCTGGCCGACCCGACGCGGCTGCACCTGCTGCGGTTGTTGTCGGTGGAGCAGGACGTGTCCAGCCTGGTCGCGCAGGTGGCGGCGTCCCGGTCGTCGGTGTCCCAGCACCTCGGCAGGCTGCGGCTGGCCGGCCTGGTGCGGGCGCGCCGGGACGGCCGCCGGATGCTCTACCGCATCACGAGCGACCACCTGGCCGATCTGGTCGCCGAGGCGCTCGGGTACGCCGACCACGCCGTGCTCGGGATCCCCCACCACGTGGTCGACGAGGCTCCCGCGGAACGGGTGAATCCGGCAGGATGACCGATATGTCCGAACGAAGACGCCGCGCGGTCTCGCTCGCACTCGCCGCGTGGCACCGCGGCCTCGCCACCATCGGCCTGACGCAGTCCGAGCGCCGCATCGCCGCCGATGCGCAGTCCTTCTGGTCCGACCGGTCCGACGTGGACTGGAAGGACAACTCGCACTGGGCGGACGCCCCGGTGTTCGGCGAGAAGGTGCCGTGGCAGGAGATCGGCAGGCGGCACCTGGACATGTTCCGCCGCGGCGCGCGGATGGCAGGTTTCGACCGCCCGTGGGACCGGGTCGTCGAGTGGGGCTGCGGCGGCGGCGCGAACGCGGTGCACTTCGCGCCGCACGCGACGGAGTTCGTCGGCGTCGACATCTCGACGGAAAGCCTGCTGGAGTGCGAAAAGCAGGTGAAGGCGGTGTGCGACACCCCGTTCCGCGGCGTCGCCGTCGACGTCCCGGCCCCGGAAGCGGCGCTGCGGGAGATCCCCGGGCCGTGCGACGTGTTCCTGTGCCTCTACGTCTTCGAGGTGTTGCCGACCCCCGAGTACGGCGAACGCATCCTGCGGCTCGCGCACCGCATGCTCGCCCCCGGCGGGCTGGCCTTGATCCAGATCAAATACGACGAGGGCCGGTGGCTGACCCGGCCGCGCCGCCGCTCGTACCGGACGGGCCCGTCGCAGATGACGACCTACGCGATCCCGGAGTTCTGGAAGCTGGCCGCCAGGGTGGGTTTCCGGCCGGAGGCGATCGAACTGGTGCCGGAGAACGAACTGGACGAGCGCTACGCCTACTTCTTCCTGACCAGGCCCTGATCGCGGCGTTCCAGCAGCAGGTCCGCGACCACCCACAGGAGGAAGGGGCTGAGCCACACCCCGATGCTCACGGCGCCGTAGGTCATCAGCTCCGCGCTCCCGCGGAAGGTCGTGTCCACCTGGGGCGTCAGGACGATCGTGGCGACGACGTTGACGACCCGGCTGAGCACGATCGACATCGCGAGCGCGAAGCTGCGCGCCATCCACCTGCGGTGATCGCCGAAACGGCGCCGACGGGCGGTGCGCCACCCGATGTACAGCCCGAGCAGGCCCGCCGGCAGTGCGCCCGCGAAGACGTAGATCCGCCCGGTGATGCGGTGCCCGCGTGGGTGTTTAGCCCGGAACGCGGGCCAGCTGGCATGGTGGCGTTCCTGACCTTCGCCCCCCGCCCGGTCCCGGCTGGAACCGCCGCCGGACAACGACCTCTACTACACGCTGCTCGTCGGGCATGTCCTCTTCGGCGCCGTCGCCCGCGGTCCGGATCGCGGACGCGGACGGCCTGGAGGCGCTGTCGATGCAGCGCATCGCCGCCGGAGCTCGACGACACGGACGACTTCCGGCTGCACCTGACCGCGGTGGTGCGCGGCGTCGCCCAGATCAGCCTCGGCATGCACAGCACGCACAAGACCGAGGACGGTTTTCCGCGCAGCGAAGCCGAACTGACGCAGGTTTTTGGCGAGCTGATCAACCCGGCGGACTACCCGGCGCTGGCCGCCGTGCAAGCTGCCGAGTCCGCCGAGGACCTCGGGGACGGCGAGGCACTGCCCGCCGCGCTCGCGTTCGGGGTGGACCGGTTCCTGGACGGCCTCGAAGCCTGGGTGGCGGCCCGCTGACCGGTCAGACGGTCGCGTCGGCGGGCACGCGCCCGGTGGGCCGCTCGGCGATGATCTCCATGTTGCCGGCGCCGTCGATCAGGAGGACGGTCGGCACCAGGTCACCGCTCGTGTCGGGCGAGGTGCGCACCCAGTCCTCGATCTCCGCCACCCAGCCGGAACTCGCGCCCGCCACGTAGATGTGGTCCGGGCTGACCAGCCCGACGACCAGCCGGTCCTCGTCGACGTGGTGGGCGACGTTGTCGTGGAACTGGCCGAGCACGATCGCCGAAGCCGCGCACAGGTTGTCGTCGCCGCGCTCAACCGTGACCAGGCGTCCCTTCTGCTCGTCGTCGTGCACCCCGAAGAGGAGGCCGCGCGCGAGGTTGCCGCACGCTTCGTCGAGCAGTTCCTGCCACTCGTTCCCGGTCATCGCCTCGAACCGGTTCTTGAGCAGGTGGGACATGCCGATCCGACCGGCGGGGGTGATCGTCGTCCTGGCGAAGCCGAGGTGCAGGCGGCTGTCGACGAGCGGGAGGGAGGCGTAGAGCTTCAGCGGGCCGTCGTAGGTGTGCAGGATGGGCAGCCACTCGCCGTCCCGTTCGGTCGGGACGAAGTTGTCCTCGGCCGCGCGGGCCGCTTCGATGGCCTTGCTCCAGTCGTCGCCCGCCGGCCGGTCGAAGTCGTGGGTGCGCTCGGCGTGGGGGAACGTGCCGGCCAGGAAGACGCGGTCCACGCGAGAGGGTTGCCAGGTGCTGTGGATGCGGGTGATCTCGCTCGCCTGGACGTCGCGTTGTTCGCGCACCTGGCGCCACGCCTGACGGACGGCGTCCTCGGCCCGCGCCGGGGCGGCCCCGTGGAGCAGGTCGTCATCCCTGCCGTTGACCTGGAAGACGACGAGGTTGAGATCCGCGGGCGAGTCCATAGCGGGCCCACCCTACGCGGCGCCGCTGACGCTCCGTAGTCGCGCGAATGGCCTCGAACACGGTGTCGCCGCTGTGCGGTACGGGAGAACTACGGTCAGCGCCATCGGTAGACACCGGGCGAGGACTCGACGACCTCGCTCGGCCACGCTTCCCGCACGGACCGAAGCCGCGCCCGGTGGTCGTTGACCCACCCACTGTTGACGGGCAGGTCGAGGGTCACGGAGACCCCCGAGACAGGCTCGTCGAGCACCGTCACCCGGACCAGGCGCCCTCGCTCCAGCACGGACAGCTGGACTTCGGGTGAGCGGCCACCGTCCAGCCACCGAACGCCGCCGCCGGCGGCCAGCGCGTCCAAGGCGTGCTCCCAGTCCTGGAGGTCCGCGGGCGTGAGCACGAGATCGAGCTTGCCGCTGACGAACTCCGTCGCCACGACGACCTCCGCGGCGAGGTGGTCGTGGAACTGCAGACTCCCCGCCCCGAAGCGACCGAGCACCCGCACCACGACACCGTTGAGTTCGTCCCCGAGGCGAACCAGCTCCACAGCACCCTCCAGCCAAGACCCGGCAATCGGCGGTCAACCAAGATCACCACCGGCCAGTGGTGCGACCATGAACACGAAAAAACCGCCCCGACGTGCATCGGAGCGGTTTTCGGAAGGTGGCCAGGGCCGGGGTCGAACCGGCGACCTTCCGCTTTTCAGGCGGACGCTCGTACCAACTGAGCTACCTGGCCGGAAACGCCGGCTGAAGCCAGACGCTACTGCGACCCTGACGGGACTCGAACCCGCGACCTTCGCCGTGACAGGGCGACGCGCTAACCAACTGCGCCACAGGGCCATATGCATTTGTCATGCGTACTCCCAACGGGATTCGAACCCGCGTTGCCGCCTTGAAAGGGCGGAGTCCTAGGCCGCTAGACGATGGGAGCCCGGCCGGTTCGGGTGACCGACCGACCGCGCTCTCAGGTCTCCCTGGGAGCGATTACAAGCATAGGGCACTCCACGAGCCCCCTTCCACCGGGTATCCCTTAACGGTAAAAACCGCCCCTGAGCTGCGGAAACACCGCGGCCGCGACCCCGGCGGCCCGGCTTCGGCAGCCGTCGACCGCGAACGTGTCCCCGGTCACTCTTCGCGACCGAGATCCGCCAGCGAGCACACCAAGGCATCCCGCTCCGCCGCGGACAGCACCTCCAGCAGCTCACCCATCCGCTCATCCGTCAGCGACTCCGCCCGCCGCCGGCGCGCTTCCAGGTCCGGGCGCCGCCGCGCGCGGGCGATCAGCTCGTCGGCCGCCTCCGGGGACCACGCTGTGCGCAACAGACGCGCGCGGCCGCCCTCCGGGTCCGCCACCACTGCCTCCGGCACCGTCAGCCCCACCGCCCGCAGCGCCGCGAAGTGCACCCCGCCGCGGTACTCGCGCAGCAACATCAACCCATGGCCGATCCGAGCGACCGGATCAGCCGGCCACGAGACCTGCTTCCAGCCCGCGAACAACGCCAGCCCGCTCGCGTCCGCAGCCGCCACCAAGCGGGGCAGCAACTCGCCGAGCGCCGACTCGCGCAGGTGCGCCTTCGACCACCGGTACAGCGCCTCGGTGTACGCCGAGACCGCCGCGTCCGAACCCAGAACCTCGGTCGCCGGCGGCAGCACGACGTCCACCACCCATCGCGGGAAGATCCCGAACAGCTCGGCGACCACGGACGGTGACGGGTCGCCGAGCACGGCGGACCGGCCGCGGAAGTACAACGCACGCTGTCCGAGCCCCACCTCGCGCTCGACCTCGGCCAGCTCCGGCGACGTCATGAACGCACCGCCGTACTTCTGCACCGCGGGACGGATCTCCCGCGCGATCTCCACCGGCACGACCGGCCCCTCTCGATCGGTAACGCCGTTATGTTACCGCGCAAAGAAACCGTGACGGCAATTTCACCGACAGCGAAGCAACTAGGTGGAAATTGTTTGCCCCGAGCAGAGGAACGCCGGTATCTTTCCGGACCTGGGGCCGGTCAGGGGTGCGACCAGGGGGTGCACCCCTGACCGGGAAGCACCGGGAACTTCACCGCTGGACCGGGTTCACGCCTTCCTCGTCCGGCACCAGTCCGAGCATGTCCAGCAACTGGGCGCAGTCCTGCGCGTCGATCGCGCCGGCGGCCACCGCCAACCTCGCACGTCGCACCTGGTCGTCCGACACGCGTGGCGCGTCGGCCTGCCCGGAACGCTGCGTGGGGACCCCGGCCGGATCGCCGCCTTCGTATCGAAGGAGGAACTGCCGAACTTCCACAGACCCGCTCATAGCTCCTCCCGAAAGGACTGTCACGCCAACAACTTCGCCGCGAGGCTAGCGAGCGGGACGTCGGGCACGCAGCCCCCCGCAGAGTGAACCTGTGAACACGCAACGTTCCCGTTCCGGGTCCTCGCAGATGAACCGCGGGCGACGACGCGATGACAGGTTGGGGCAATTTTTCCCGTCCAGCACTCGCGTCATCGGGCCGCATCATGTAACAATCGACTTGCTGACACACCCCCGGTCAGCGCCTGTGGAGATCCCCTCCGGCCCCCGCGTTCCTCCCCCTGGCGCGGGGGCCCCTCCATTTCCAGGGCACATTCCGCCCACGCATTTCCGGCCTGCGTGAATGACCCGCAGTCAGCCCGGTATTGCGACATGTGGGCGTACGACCCACCCGAACAGCCCAGCCGATCACGAAGAACCCGTGTGTCGTGCACCACAATGAGGGTCGCCCCGAGACCTAACCGTTATCGTGTCCGGGTGCCTCTTCCCTCTCTCGGACGCCGGAACACCCGGACCAACCTGAAGCCGGTCAACCCGGGCAAGCACCGGAACTCGGCGGACAAGGAATCGCAGGGCGCCGTCGAGGACCACGAGCTCACCAGCTACCTCGCCGCGCTCGCGCCGGAAACCGGCCCGGAAAGCACCGGGACCGGCAAGCGCTTCGGCGAGGCGCAGGTCTACCAGCTGCGCATGAACCTGGTCGCGAGCTCCCAGCTCAAGGACATCGCCGCCGAGCGCGGCACCTCGCCGCAGGCGCTGGCCCGCGAATGGGTGCTCGAGCGCCTCGCCTGGGAGGCGCAGGCCGCCTCGCAGGAGCGCCGCCAGTTCGCCGACCACACCGGCGTCGCCGACACCGACCAGCACCACTTCGACCAGAACTGGGACCGGCCGCGCGCCGGCCGCGTCTGACCGCAGAAAAAACCGTCCCCGGCGGAGGACCGCCGGGGACGGGACGTTCGTGGACAGGTGAGCGTCAGATGACGCGCACCTTCTGGGCCTGCGGCCCCTTCTGCCCCTGGCCGATCTCGAACTCCACGCGCTGGTTCTCTTCGAGGGTGCGGAACCCGCGGCCCTCGATCTCCGAGTAGTGCACGAAGACGTCGCCCTCGCCGCCGTCCTGGGCGATGAAGCCGAAGCCCTTCTCGGCGTTGAACCACTTCACAGTGCCTTGCGCCACCGCTGTTGCTCCTCGTCAATAACTCGGGCCGCCCGGATGGTTCCGACGGGATGAGCGACGAGCGCGTGCGGCTCCCGGCTCGCGTCGAAAGTTCCGCGAGTGTGTAGCCACGACCACGCAAAACAACGGCCTGCGCGGAAGCCTACCCGGATGTGGGCGATTTCGGACCCCATTCATTCTGTCACCGAGATGGCCTAGAGCGGTCACCCGGTCACTGTCGGACCCACTCGATAGGCTGATCAACTAGCGGCCAACCGTGGCGTTCCGGCATCGAGGGTCCCTCCACAGTGAGGCGAGTCACACTCCTCAGCGTCAACGATCACCTACGGACGCGCGTCTGTCTGGCGACAGGGGAGAAGGGGCTTCAGAGGTGACAGGACTCCACAAGCGGCGCAAGCCGCTGGCGCTGATCGGGCTCGGTCTGGCCGCGCTGCTGACGCTGAGCGCGTGCAGCGGCGGCGACTCGCCGGGCGCCACCGGGGCCGGGCAGAGCACGTCCGCCGACGCGCAGCAGACCTCGGCGGGGCCGGCCAAACTCGCCGTGCAGCCCGCGGACGGCGCCAAGGACGTGGCGCCCGCGGACTCCGCGCAGGTGACGGTCACGGACGGTGAGCTGCAGTCGGTGACGCTCACCAACCCGGAGGGCAAGCAGGTCGCGGGCCAGCTCGGCGCGGACAAGCGCAGCTGGACCATCACCGAACCGCTCGGCTACGGCAAGAAGTACACGTGGTCGGGCACCGCGCTGGGCAGCGACGGCAAGCAGGTCGCCATCGGCGGCTCGTTCACCACCGTCAGCCCGCGCAAGCAGCTGTCCGCCAGCCTGAACGTCGGCGACAACCAGACCTACGGCATCGCGATGCCGATCGCGCTGACCTTCAGCTCCAAGGTCACCGACAAGGCCGCCGTCGAGCGCTCGCTGACCGTCGAGACCACGCCGAAGACCGAGGGCTCGTGGGCCTGGGTCTCCGACACCAGCGTGCACTGGCGGCCGAAGGAGTACTGGCAACCGAACACGCAGGTCAAGGTCGCCGCGAACATCTACGGCGTGAAGATCGGCGACGGGACCTACGGCAAGCAGGACGTCACGGCCGCGTTCTCGATCGGCCGCTCGCAGATCGTCAAGGGCGACACCACCACCCACCGGATGCAGGTCATCCGCGACGGCGTGCAGATCGCCGACTACCCGGTGAGCTACGGGCTGGACTCCGACCCCGGCCGCGTCACGCACAGCGGCATCCACGTGGTGATGTCGAAGCACGCGACCTACTCGATGAGCAACCCACGCTACGACTACTACGACGTGAACGTGCCGTGGGCGGTGCGGATCTCCAACAACGGGGAGTTCATCCACGGCCTTGCGTCGTCCATGTGGGCGCAGGGCAAGCAGAACGTCTCGCACGGCTGCCTGAACCTGTCGCCGGCGCGGGCGAAGGAGTACTACGACGGCGCGCTGATCGGCGACCCGGTGGAGATCACCGGCAGCACCCAGACGCTGTCCGCGAAGGACGGCGACTACTCGGACTGGACCTACTCCTGGGCGGACTGGACGAAGCTGTCCGCCCTCGCGGGCTGATCCGTCGAGGCGTGAAGGCCACTCCCGCCACGGGGGTGGCCTTCACTGTTTTCTAGAGCGCGTGGCCGTCCAGTGCGGGCGGCGGCGCGGGCACCGTCGGAACCTCGTCCGGTTCCGGGAGATCGAGCAGGGGCGGCACCACGACCATCTGCTGCGTCATGTCGTCCAGCAGCCGCGCCGCTTCACCCACTCCGGGCCGACGTTGCTCGCCCATCCCGCAGCCGCCTCCTCTGGGATTCCGGTTCTGCCACGGTTCATTCTGCCGTGGGCGAGATCACCCCTCAATGGGGGTCTGTCGGAGAAATACTCACCAACTTCGCGGCGATGAGTAACAAGGGGAACATCCCCCGACCACACCCCTGTAACACGGCGCGGTGAACAGCCGCGCCCGAACACTCACGAGGAGGAAGCAATGGTGTTCGCTGCTCTGCTGGTGGAAGCCGGCTTGGCGGTTGCGGTGGCATCGGCCCTCACCACCTACGCACGGCGGCACTTCGCTCCTCGTGCCGACGCCCGCGCCGAGGTCACCGAGTGAGCAAGGGCCGGGCCCCATCGGGGACCCGGCCCTCTTCCGTCCGGTGCGGCGTCAGTTCGTGGCAGCCTTGGCCGCCGGCTGCGCGGTCACACCCTCTTCGTTGATGTGGTCCATCGGGACCCGCGCCGTCTCCGGGATCTTGAAGATCGGGAACAACGCGATCGCCGCGGCGATCATCAGGTAGAACGCCGGCCAGTCCTCGTTGCCGGTGCCGTGGATCAGAGCGGTCACGACCACACCGCAGGTACCACCGAAGATCGACGTCGAGACGTTGTAGCCGATCGCGAAGGCGCCGTAGCGCACGCGGGTCGGGAACATCGCCGGGAACGTCGACCCGATCACCGCCAGCATCAGCACCAGCAGCAGGGCCACGATCAAGAACCCGAGGAACAGCAGCACCGTGCTGCCGCTCTGCATGAGCTTGATCGACGGGTAGCTCAGCACGAGGAACCCGATCGCCGCGGTCATCAGCATCGGTTTTCGCCCGACCCGGTCGGAGAGCGCGCCGATCGGCGCGATCAACGCGATCTGGATCAGCTCCACGATGATGATGATCAACGTCGCCGTGTTGTCGCTGATCTTCAACGTGTCCGTGAAGTACGTCGGCATCGTCGTCAGCAACATGTAGTCGGCGATGTTGAGCAGCAGCACGATCCCGATCAGGTTCATGATCATGCGCCAGTTGCGGGACAGGGTCTCCTTCAGCGGCGCCTTCTCCGCCTTCTCGCCCGCGGCCTCCAGCCGCCGGAACTCCGGCGTGTCCTCGAGCTTGTTCCGCAGGTACAGACCGATGAGGCCGAGCGGGAGCGCAACCCAGAACGGGATCCGCCACGCCCAGCTGTCCACCTGGTCCGCGGTGAACGACAGCGTCACTGTCAGCACGACCAGGTTGCCCAGCACGTAGCCGGCCAGCGTGCCCATCTCCAGGAAGCTGCCCCAGAACCCGCGCTTGCGCGTCGGGGCGTACTCGGCGATGAACGTCGCCGCGCCGCCGTACTCGCCGCCGGTCGAGAAGCCCTGGATCAACCGGAGCAGCAGGACCAGGATCGGGGCGCCGATCCCGATCGCGTACTCGCCCGAGTACGTCGGCAGGCAGCCGACGAGGAACGTGCAGCCGGACATCAACAGGATCGTGATCGCCAGCACGCGCTGCCGCCCGATCTTGTCCCCCAGTGGGCCGAAGAACGCTCCGCCGAACGGCCTAACCACGAACCCGATCGCCACCAGCGCCAGCGATTTCAGAATCGCGTTCCCCTCGCCGGGAAAGAACACGGTGCCGATGCTGGCGGCAATCGCACCCGAGGTGAACACCCCGTAGTCGTACCACTCTGTTGCGTTACCCATTGCCGACGCGATGACGGCTCGTCTGACCGTCTTCTCGTCGACCTCGGGTGCCTGCGCTGTGTTCGTCATGTTCGCCCCGACCTCCTCAAACTGTTTCGTGCCAGCGCGGTCAAGGTTGCGACCTTAGTGCCATCGGGTAGTGATTTTCTCTCCTGTCGTGGTTTTTGTCTCTTCGAAGCCGGGGTGGCCAGACGTTTTCGCGGTAGAACCGGTTACCGTGTCCGGTGTGAGCGACAAGCGCCGACCTGCGAATCCGTGGCCGCCGGTCCAGACCGAACAGCCGGAAATCCACCCCAAGGCGCCCGGACCGGGCACGAAGCTCGAGATGCACTACGCCGAGTGCTTCGGGTGCGGGGAGGTCGACAACGGTCTGCACATGCACTCCACCGTCGGTGACGCCGGAGTCGTGTACTCGCAGTTCCCGGTCACGAGCGCGCACCAGGGCGCGCCGGGGCTCGCCCACGGCGGACTGCTGGCGTGCGCGTTCGACGAAGCGCTCGGCTCGACGGTCGGCAACCTGCTCCGCCGACCCGCGGTGACCGGCAAGCTGGAGACCGACTTCCTGCGGCCGGTCCCGGTCGGCACGACGCTGTTCATCGCGGCGCGCGTGGACGGCGTGGCGGGCCGCAAGATCTACGCGAGCGCCGACGGGCACCTCGACTCCGCCGACGGCCCGGTGGCCGTGCGGGCGCGGGGACTGTTCGTCCAGGTGGGACTGGAACACTTCACGACGCACGGCGATCCCGAGGCGCTGCAGAAGTTCGCCCCGGCACGGACCAAGGGCCGCGAGGAGTGGGACATCAATCCCTGACGCTGGGGCGGGTTTCGGACCGGTCAGCTCGGCGGGGTTGGGCCACCTCCGGGACGTTCAGCGGCAAGCACGGCGCAGCGAGTGGCGAACACGCCTGCACTCAACCTTGGTCCGGCCCGCGCATCCGCCGCCCAGGCGGTGGGCGGCTGCTCCCGGCGGCGTGTCTGGCGCCCCGGATGGCGGTGTGCCGGCGGGCGCGGGTCAGGTGAGTGTGCGCGGGCGCACCGAGTTGGCCCGGTCGACCAGTTCGATCCGCTCGCCCGTCGTGTGGGCCAGTCGCGCCAGGGTGCGGTAGCAGCGTTCCAGTCCGAATCGGATGTCCCGTTCGGACAGATCGCAGCCCAGCACCTTCGCGCTCGTCCGGTATCCCGGCGGCGCGCCCTGCACGTACGTGAACGCCGCCTCCAGCACCTCCGCCGAGATCCGCGTCCGCCGCTCGGCGTCCAGGCGCAACTGCTCCAGCTTCACGCCCGCGTCCACCAGATCAGCCTCGCTGACCGAGGTGTTCGGTCCGCTCGCCCTGGTCTTGATCTTGATAGCCGCCACCTGCGCCGCCACGTAGTGCGTCGACGCCGAGGGCACCGACTCCAGCACCTCGATCGCGCCCGCCCGCGCGCCCTGCGCCAGATACACCCGCGCCAGCCCGAACGCCGCGCTCACGTACGCCCGGTCGGTGCGCCACACCTGCTCGTACAACCGCGCCGCGGTGAAGTAGTCGCCGATGCCCTCCGCGCTGACCGCCAGCGCGAGCTTCGGCGCGATCTCGCCGGGCAGGTCGTCGTACACGGTCTCGAACGCCACGTTCGCCACCCGCGGCCGCCCGCCGGCAAGCTCGATCAGCCCCCGGTGCCAGTCGATCCGCCAGTCGTGCGGGTACCCGGCCCGGATGGCCAGGTACTGCGCCGCCTGCAGCTGGCGGTTCGCCTCGGCCAGCTCGCCCAGCTCGATGCGCGCGCGGACGATCCGCAGCCGCACCTCGATCGAGTCCGGCGGGGCACCGGCCAGCGCGTCGATCGCGGCGCGCGGGTCGACGGCCGTCGTCGTCGCCAGCACACCGGCCGCCGGGTCGTCGGTGTCGACCTGCGGGATCGGCAGGCCGGACACCACCTCGACGGCGTCCGGCATCGGCACCGTCCAGCCCGCCTCCGGCACCACCAGGTCCACGCCGAACGTGTTGGTCTCCGGACCGAACACAGTGGACACAGCGGGCCGCGGTTTCCCGGTGCCCATCGAGATGATCTCGCGCAGCACACCGGCGAGCTGGTCGGCCATCTCCTCCGCCGACAGGAACCGGCGGTCCGGGTCCGGGTGTGTGGCGCGCTTGAGGAACCGGTAGTACGAGCCGAACAGCTTGAACAGCGGGATCTCGTCCGGTGTCGGCAGCCCGGCCTTGTACTTCGTGGTGTAGCCGTTGAACTCGAAGCTCAGCACGGCCAGCGTGCGGCCGACGGTGTAGAGGTCCGACGCGATCGACGCGCCGTGGGTGGTCAGCTCCGGCGCGCTGTACCCGGTGGTGAAGAACAGCGGGCTGGTGTAGTCGTCGATCCGCCGCACCGCGCCCATGTCGATCAGCTTCAGCTGCTCGTGCGTCTGGATCACGTTGTCCGGCTTGAGGTCGCAGTACAGCAGACCCTGGCTGTGCAGGTACCCCAGCGCGGGCAGGATCTCCAGCCCGTACGCGATGACCTGCGCGATCGGCAACGGCTCCGGCCGCCCGGCGGCGCGCTGGTGCGCGAGCGCGAGCTGGCGCAGCGACTGGCCGCCGATGTACTCCATCACGATGTAGCCGATGGCGTGCCCGGTGCGCGCGTCCGGGTGCTGGACGAAGTTGTAGATCTTGACGATGTTCGGGTGCTCGACCTCGGCCAGGAACCGGGTCTCGTTCACCGCCGCCGCGACGGCCGTCGGGTCGCCGGTGTCGATCAGTCCTTTGAGGACGACCCAGCGGTCGTTGACGTTGCGGTCCTTGGCGAGGTAGATCCAGCCGAGCCCGCCGTAGGCGATCGCGCCGAGCACCTCGTACTGCCCGCCGACCAGGTCACCCGGCTGCAGCGTGGGCAGGAACGAGTAGGCGGTGCCGCACTTCTCGCACACGCCCTCCGGGCCGGCCGAGCCGCGGCCGACCTTGGCGGAACAGTTGCCGCAGTACCGCTTCTCCTCCGACACCACCGGGTTCGTGAGGACCGCCGACGCCGGGTCGCGGTAGGGCACCGGCGGAACCTCGACCAGGCCGGCGCCGAGACGGCCGCGCCGGGTCCGCCGCCCGGTGCGCCGCGAGGTGCCCGGGAACGCGCCGGTGCCGGTGCCCGCTCCCGTGCCCGGCCCGGTGCCGGGCTGGCTGCCCGAGCCCGTGTGACCGCTGGACCGCTCGGGCAGCACGCTGTCGGTGCCCGGGTCCGGCAGCACGGCCGGACCGCTCGGCTCCGGCGGCGGCGCGGGCGGCCGGATCATCTCGGTCATCGGCGCCGGGGAGGCGAGCACGCTGGTGAGCTGCACGTCGTCCGGCTGCACGGGTTCCGCGGGCGGGCGGACCGGCTCGATGATCTGCGTCTCGGCGGCCGAGGGCACCGGTTCGCCGATCGGCGTCGGCCGGGCGCCGCTCAGCTCGTCGGCAGGCCTGTTCCACCCGGTGCCGGGCTCGTCGGCGAGCGAACCGGTGATCGGCCGGTCGTCCTGCCGCGCGTGGCGCGGGCGACGCTCCTCTTCGGACACTGTGGACACCCCCTCAGCGGTAGGACACGGACGGCGGCGAACCCGGTCCGAGCGCCGGCTCGATCCAGTACTTGTACGTGTTCTGCCAGGCGCTGCCGTTGCGGACGTTCTCCAGCACGGCGTTGACGAACCGGACCATGTCGTCCTGGCCCAGCGGGATGCCGACGCCGTAGAACTCCCGCGTGAACGGCTCGCCGACGACCTCCAGGTTGGGGTCCTGCCGCGCCATGCCCGCGAGGATCACGTCGTCGGTGGAGATGGCGTCGACCTGGCCCTGCTGGATCAGCACCAGGCAGTCCGACCAGTTGTTCACCGACACCGGCACCGGGCGCGACGGTGCGCTGCTGATCGTCGACAGCGAGGTCGAGTTCTTCGCCGCGCACACCCGCTTGCCGCCGAGGTCCTGCAGGCCGCGGATGCCGGAGTTCTTCGCCGCCAGCACCGCCTGCCCGGCCTGGTAGTAGGGCGCGGAGAACGCGACGTCCTTCATCCGCGTGCAGGTGATGCTGTAGGTCCGGACGACGATGTCGACCTGGTGGTCCTTCAGCACGTCCTCACGAGCCGACGACGGGATGGCCACCCACTGGATGTGCCCCTCCCATCGGCCGAAGATCGACGCCGCGATCTGCTTGACGATCTCGATGTCGAAGCCCTCCAGGTTGCCGCTGGAGGGGTTGAGGAAACCGAACAGGAAGTTGGTCTGGTCGACCCCGGCGATCAGGCGGCCGCGGTCGCGGATCTTGTCCATCGTGGACCCGGACGGGATCGAGCCGTTCGGCGAGAGGCTGCGCGTGTCGCAGTTGTTGTCCGCGCCGCTGCCGCTGCCCGTGTCCCCGCCGCCGACCCCGGCGGGCAGCGGCGCCTGCACGTCACCGACCGGCGCCGGGTCGGCCGGCGTCCCGGCGCTGCCGCAACCGGCGGCCAGCAGCGCGACGGCCGCCACGAGTGCGGCCACCTTCCCCCGAGCCATCAGCGGTACTCCCTCAGCCTGTCCCTGATCCCCATCGTGGCGCCGGCCGCGGCGACCACCGCGAGCACCGCGAAGCCGGGCGCGAGCAGCGTCAGCGCGCGGTCGGCGCCGCGCGTGTCGTCGAGGAACGCCTGCCTGCCGTGCCCGATCGCGGCGACCAGCGCGTCGTCGAGGTTGGCGAACGTGGTGGCCGCGCCGCCCTGCACCGACGAGTCGACCGCAAGCTTCACGGCGTCCGAATAGGCGCCGTCGACGTCCTTGGCGCGGATCTCCTGGTGCGTGTTCAGCCACCGCTCGGCGCTGTCCGCCGCGCCCTGCACCTCGCGCGCCATGTCGCCGGTGGCGAACCCGCGCGCCTCGTTCAGCAGGCCGGTGACCTGCGGCGCGAGCGTGTTGAAGACCTGTTCGTACGATCCGCCGTCCCCGCGCGCGACCAGGGTCAGCATCTCGTTCGCCCTGGCCTGCAGCGCCGCGATACGGGCGCGGACCAGCACGTCGACCTGGTGGCTGCCGTCCTCGTCACCGCTGCTGACCAGCACGCTCTGCACCGTCACCGCGACCCCGCCCCAGAGCAGCGCGAGCACCGTCGCGGCGGTGGCCACGACGAGCCCGACGTTCAGCACGCGGTTGGTCTTGCGGGTCAGGTAGACCTGGGTCGTGATCAGCGCCGCGAGCAGCGCGAGCACGAGGAACGTGGTGACCCACGGGAAGCTGCTCGCGTCGTCCTGTTCCTCGGCCAGCCGGTCGGTGTCGATGCGGTACAGGTCCTGCGCGGCGGGCAGGATCGTGGTGCGCATCAGGCTCGAGGCCTCGAGCAGGTAGGACGAGCCGACCGGGAAGCCCTGCCGCTTGTTCGCGCGGGCGGTCTCCACCAGGCCGGTGTAGACGGGCAGCTGGCGGGTCAGGATCTCCACCTGCGCCGCCGCCTCGGGCACGCCGGCCGAGTCGGACGCGGCCTTGGCGAGCGCGACGCCGGCGCGCGCGATCGCGGTGTCGTACCGCTGGCGCAGCGACGGCGGTTCGACGCCGATCGCGAGGAACGCGCTCGCCGCGGTCGCGTCGGCGTCCGACAGCGAGCGGTACACCTCCTGCGACGCCGCGGCCAGCGGCTCGCGGTGGTCGATGAGGTCGTTGATCGTGTTCTTGCGCTCCTGCAGCGTGATCGTCGCGACCACGCCGGTGACCAGCGCCAGTACGACGAGCCCGACCGCGATCACCGTCAGGCGGCCCGGGGTGGTGCGGGCCGAGTGCGCGATCCCGCGTACCGCGGCGCCGGGCAGCTCGAACAGGCCGGCCAGGCCACCGCGCGGGGCGTTCGGGGGCGCGGCGGGTTCCGGCACTGCACCGCCGGGGCCACCGGGCACGGCAGGCCGCGTCGCGGTAGCAGTCATCGGTTCCACCCCTCGCCCTCGAACCACACCCGCATGAAGGTACCGGACGGCGCGATCTTCCGGACCGAGGTCGCCGGGATTGCGCACACCGCTTCGAAGGGCCGGAAAACGAAGGCAGCCCCCGCCTCACGAAGAGGTGGGGGCTGCCGTTCGAAGTCGAATCAGAGGACGTTGACCCCGGTCGCCTGCGGGCCCTTCTGGCCCTGGCCGATCTCGAACTCAACCCGCTGGTTCTCCTCCAGGGTGCGGAAGCCGCGGCCCTGGATCTCCGAGTAGTGGACGAAGACGTCGCCGCCGCCATCGTCGGGAGTGATGAAGCCGAACCCCTTCTCGGAGTTGAACCACTTCACGGTGCCCTGAGCCATGAAAAAATCTCCATATACTGCAAACAAAACGGCACACCGCTCCGGTGCGCCGGGTCAATGACGGATCGGTTTGCCTCCCCGAGTGGGGAACCACTACGCCCGCCAAATCTTGCGAGCGTGCCTGAACACGAACACAAAATCTTCGAAGACCGACACCAGTAGATCACAGATCCGTCGCGAACGCTAGCTCTTGCGCGGCCGCTGGAACAGCGCGGACAGCCGGGTGTCCGGATCGATCACGTCCGGATCGGTCCGCACGTCGATCACGCTCGGCCGCTGGTGCTGCAGCGCCCGCCGCATGGTCGGCTCCAGCTGCTCGGGCGATTCGATCGTGTAGCCCGCCGCGCCGAACGAGCGGGCCCAGGCCGCGAAATCCACCGCGGTGAGCGACACCCCGTTCAGTCGGCCGTGCTTGGCCGCCTGGTGCATGGCGACGTCGGCGTACAGGCCGTTCTGGAACACCACGACGAGGATCGGCGCGCGGTACCGCACCGCGGTCTCCAGCTCCTGCCCGGTCATCATCGCCGCTGCGTCCGAAATCACCGCGACCACCGTGCGCTTCGGGGCGGCCAGCTTCGCGCCGAGCGCCGCCGGCACGGCGTAGCCCCGCACCCCGTCCGGCGGCTCGATCTGGGTGTTCGGCTCGGTGAAGCACCAGTACCGGTGCACGAACCGGGCGGTCTTGTCCGAGTCCGCGGCCACCACGGTGTCCTCGGGCGCCACCTTGCGCAGCACCCGCACCACGTCGGCCGGGTGCACCAGCGGGTGGTCCGGGCTGGTGCGCGGCGGGGTCATGTGGGTATGCGTGGCCGCGTTGGCCGCCGAGCTGCGCCGCGACCTGGCGACGCCGACCGCGACCAGCTGCCGCAGGAAGGGGCCGACCTCGCAGTCGATGCGGAAGGTCAGGCCGCGCCGGTGCGTGGCGGGCAGGCCGGGGCCGATCACCACAAGCGTCTGCGCGGGCAGCGGGTACCGGTTGTTCTGCGTGGTCACCTCGTCCAGGCGGGTGCCGATGGCCAGCACCACGTCGGCCCGCTCCAGCGCGTCCAGCTGCCCCGGTGGGATGCCGACCCCGAGGTGGCCCGCGTAGCGCGCGTGGTTCTCCGGGAAGCTGTCCTGGCGGCGGAACGCGGTGTAGACGGCCAGGCCGAGCTGCTCGGCGGCGGCGATCAGGTCCTTGCGGGCGCTGCGCCCGATGCCGCCGGCGATCACCACCGGGTAGCGCGAGTCGGCCAGCAGGGCGGCGACCTCGTGCGCGGACCGCAGCACCGCGCCGGTGTCGTCCGGGCGCTGTTCCGGCTCCGGGATGACGCCGTCGAACGGCGCGACCCAGAAGTCGGCGGGCACCGCCAGGATCGCCGGCCCCTTGCGCCCGTCGCGCGCGGCGCGGGCCGCCTGCGCGGCGAGCACCGGCACCTGCGCGGCCGTCTCGGCGCGGCCGGTCCACTTCGCGAACGGGCCGAACAACGTCAGCGGGTCCAGCTCGGCGAGACCGTCCTGGATGCCGGGGCCGGCCAGCCGGACGCTCGCGCGGTCCTCGACCAGCACGACCATCGGCGAACCGTCCTGGTAGGCCGAGCGCACGGCGACCAGGAAGTCCGCGATGCCCGGGCCGGGGCCGCCGAGCAGCAGCGCCGGGACCTCCCGCAGCTTGCCCTCGGCCTCGGCCATGAACGCGGCGCCGGTGTCCTGGCGCGCTGTGACCAACGCCATCAGCGGCTCGAACCGGAGCGCGTCGAGCAGTTCCAGGAACGCGTCCCCGGCCACGGTGTAGGCACGCCGTATCCCGGCGTCGACCAGCACGCGGACCGTGATCTCGGCGACGGTCCATCCCTCTTGGTACCCGATGGGAAGAGGTTCCCAGCGCGGCGCTACTCCGGTCAAGTGATCTTGAGATTCCCTACGAGTGAACGATCATCTCAGAGTAGAGGCCCTAAGCTCCCGGCCGTGACCTCGTACCCGCACTGGCAGCAGGTTCCCACCCGCTGGAAGGACAACGACGTGTACGGGCACGTCAACAACGTCGTCCACTACGCCCTGATGGACACGGTCATCAACACCTACCTCATCGAGCGCGGCGGGCTCGACATCCACGACGGCGGCGTGATCGGGCTGTGCGTCGAGTCGCACTGCAACTACCACGCCTCGGTCGCGTTCCCCGAGGTGCTGTCGATCGGCCTGCGTGTCGCGCACCTCGGCCGCAGCAGCGTGCGCTACGAGATCGGGATCTTCCGGTCGGACCGGGGCGAACCGGTCGCCGAGGGTCACTTCGTGCACGTGTTCGTGAACCGCGAAACCAGGCGCCCGGTGCCCGTCGAGGGGAAGCTGCGGGAGTCGCTGGAGGCGCTGGCCTGACACGGGCAGGCGCGCTGCGGGCAGCGGCCCGGCGGCCGCAGGCCCGGCACCCGGTCCGTGGCCATGGCGAAGATCGTCGTGAATATCCGTTCCGGGTTTCCGCGCCAGTTCAACTGGAAGATCACCCGATCCCCCTCGATCGCTACCACTGCCCTGCCCACGTGCCATGGTCCTCGCGGGCGACGGCCGGTCGCACCGCCGAACCGGCGGCGTGACAAAGGTTTCAGGTTTACGGACAGTGAGCCCCGTCGACTTTCCACCACCCGTTTGCCGCGTCTTTCCGGGGCGCGGGCCCCTCTGCACAGGTCACCGCCGTGTCCGTGGCACGGGCCCGGTACGGCCATCCGGGTGGACGGGAAACCGGTGGGTGATTTTCCGCTGGCCCAGCTCCTCTCAGCTGGTGCCGCGCGCCACGCGGCTAAGCTGCGACCGGTAATGGCGTTCGACGGTGGGTGAGGACCGGTGATCACTGGGTTCGGCGTGGCCGTCGCGGTGAGCGCGGCGCTGGTCGCCGTGTGGGCCTTCGTGTCCGCCGCGCGGGGCCGGGAGCCGGGGCGCGCGCTGCTGGTGGCGCTCGGGGTGGTCGAGGTCCTGCTCGTCGCGCAACTGGTCGTCGGGGTCGTGCTGCTGATCGGCGGCGACCGGCCCGGCAGCATGGTCACGTACCTGGCCTACCTCGTCGGGTCGCTGGTGATCCTGCCGGTCGGGGCGGCGTGGGCGCTGGCCGAGCGGAGCCGGTCGAGCACGGTCATCCTGGGCGTCGCGTGCCTGGCGATCCCCGTGATGGTCGAGCGGATCCACCAGATTTGGAGTGCCGGGCATGGCTGAGCCTTCGGAGCGGGGGACGCGGCGCACCGCGGCGACGGGGCCGGGCCGGATCCTGGTCGCGGTGTACGGGATCTTCGCGCTGGCCGCGACGTCCCGCGCGGCGGTGCAGATCTCGACGAAGTGGCACGAGGCGCCGCTGGCCTACACGCTGTCCGCGCTGGCCGCGGTGATCTACATCGTGGCGACGGTGGCGCTGGCCCGCCGCGGCGAGGGTTCGTTCCGGCTTGCCGTGGCGGCGATCGGGATCGAGCTGCTCGGCGTGCTGGTGGTCGGGACGCTGAGCGTGTTCGACCAGGAGGCCTTCCCGGACGCCACGGTGTGGTCCGGTTACGGCGAGGGTTACCTGTTCATCCCGCTGGTGCTGCCGGTGATCGGCCTGCTCTGGCTGCGGCGGACGGCTCGCCGCTAGATGGCGTCGGACCCGCGCTCGCCGGTCCGGACCCGCACCACGGTGTCCACGGGGGTCACCCAAACCTTGCCGTCGCCGATCCGCCCGGTCCGGCACGCCCCGACGACCGCCTCGAGCGCCCGCTCCACGACTTCGTCGTCCAGCAGCACTTCGACGCGGAGCTTCCGCACGAAGTCGACCTCGTACTCGGCGCCGCGGTAGACCTCGCGGTGCCCCTTCTGCCTGCCGTAGCCCTGCACCTCGGTCACGGTCATGCCGAGAACCGCGAGCCGCTCGAGCGCCTGCCGAACGTCGTCCAAGACGAACGGGCGCACCACAGCGGTAAGCAACTTCACCCGACGCACCCCTTCTTCCCGCGCGTCCGGCCACACTAGAAGCGCGCACGCGGCGGGAAGCGCACCCACCCCAGGCCGGAGGGGCGGGTGATGGTCGCTAAGCTGAGCTCACGGGGCGTTAGCTCAATTGGTAGAGCTGCGGACTTTTAATCCGTAGGTTCTGGGTTCGAGCCCCAGGCGCCCCACTCTTTCGCCTGGTCAGCGGGGTTGCGGGGCGCCCGGGACAAGATCATCTCCCCGCTTTATCCCCACTTTTGCCCCTGGACGGGTTATCCAGGAGCCCTTCGAGGACGGCCGCGTCTTCCGGAACGTGTGCGAGGTGACCCACAGGAACTCCTCACGGCCCCGCGTCTGCCGGATCACCCGCAGCACGTCGCACCTGCCGCCGAGCGCGCGTTCTTCGGGGTCGGCCCGGTGAGCATCGGCGTGCCGTACCGCTACCAGACGACCGACCGCGAACGCCCGCTGATCGCCGCCGAGGACGCCGAGACCACCAACCAGCTCGAAGCGCTGTTGACCGCGCTCTCGCTCGCGACCTCCCGCTACCAGATCGAGCCCGACCGGACCGAGCCGCCGGCCGGAGACACGGTCGTCGTGTGCGGTCCGAAGTCCGCTCCCATCGGCGCTGACCTGCTCTCCCGCGATCCCGCCTTGGCGATGACCGAGGACGACGGCCGGTCGTGGATCGAGCAGCGCGAGGACGGCACGCGGATCGGGTCGCCTTCCGACGAGCCCACGCCGCAGTCGGCCGACGTGGCGTATGTGGCCCGGCACGTGATCGACAACTGTGTGATCGTCCACATCGCGGGTATCCATGGCATCGGATCACTCGGCGCGGCGCACTACCTCCGAGCGCATCTCGCCGACGTGTTCCGGCAGGTCGGGCAGCGGCCGATGTCGCTGGTCGTGCGAGCGACCTACGACGGGCTGACCATCACCGACAGCGAACTTGCCGCAGGACCCTACGTTTGGTGAACACATGCGAGTCACAACCGCGCAGCTCCCGCCGATGGAGGAGAGCGCCGACAAGATCTTCGTGACCCCGCACGCGGTCATCCTTCTCGACGGCGCATCCGCCTTCGTCCCGGTGCTCGTCCCAGCCTCCGCCTACGCCGACTACCTCGGCCGCTTCCTCGCCGACGCCCTCACAGGTGATCCGACCGCCGACCTCCAAGCAATCCTGGCCGAAGGCATCAAAGCCACCGCGGCCCACTACGACCTTCGCGCAGGGGAGTCCCCATCCAGCACGGTCACGATCGCCCGCGAACGCGACGAGCACCTCGACGTGCTCCTCCTGGGCGACAACACCGTCATCCTCCCCGGCGGGGAGATCCTCACCGACGACCGCATAGACCGCCTGGACCGCGAACCCCGCCGTAGGTACCGCAAACGCCTCGCCGCCGGCCACGGCTTCGACGAGGAACATCGCCGGTTGCTCCGCGAGTTACAGCGGCAGCAGGCGCAACACCGCAACAAGCCAGGTGGCTATTGGATCGCCGAAGCTGACCCATACGCTGCCGCGCAAGCGCTCAGTTCACTCCGGTCCAAGGACGCCACTCCGTGGTTAGTCATTACTAGCGACGGCGCCTTCAACACAATAACTCACTGCGAAAACATCGAATGGGACTTGATTTCCGTCACCAGCCCACCCGAACTGAAGCAACTGCTTGAGTCCGGGAAACGATGGGAAAGCATGGTCGACCCCGGAGCGCGACATTTACCTCGCGCGAAACGCCACGATGATAAATCAATCGTCGTAATTCGATTGCGTGAATAATTAATGGAAGTGCTAGACGTGGTCGGATTGACCATCTGCACCACGATGCAACTCATCCGCAAGCTCACGATCACGCAGCTTCGACGATGATTCTTTCCTACGCGCGTCAACCAGCCGTGCAGCTATCGAGACGCGATGCTTTTCGGAAGCAAGCTCCGCAGCCCTGTTCAACTTTTCGCGAATCTCGTCGGAATACTCAGCATCGGTGTATGCAATCGCCAAAAGCCAAGCGACCTTGACGTCCTCGGCCAACTGGTATTCGGGCAACTGTGCGAGGATTCCATCCCACAGTTTGCTGCTTCTGACAAGCTTAACTTCAACTAGTGCTTGCGCCGACCAGCCTCGAGTGAACTTGAAGTCCACTGGTCCCCTGCCAGCGTTCGCTTCGCCGGCTAGCCCGATCTCCTGCGACCTGCAGTAGTGGATAACGACAGACCTGAAGAGAGCCTGAACCGCTCGCTCTGCCGCCCCTCTGCCTGTCTGCCAAAGCAATTCCCACGCGTCTGAGTGCTCGATCCCATGAACGTACGAGTCAACAATTGATTCAACGAGCTTCGGGAAATCGTCGACCCCTTCCGGCGAGACCTTATTCGCGGCTACGTGCTCGATGACACCGCCTTCTCCGTACCAATTGACCAAGACTTTTGGATCCTGCTCGATCGGATAGGGCTTCTTCTCCAAAGTCTCGACGTGTCGCAGATACAGCGCGACAGCATCGGGATTCTCCCGAGCTAGCCGGGCCTTCTCCCGCCTGTGAACGTTTCTGGCGATGTCGAAGTTAAAATTTCCGCGCAATTCAGCACCAAGAGTCGCCCACGAGTGAGTCCAAAAATCGTTCGAGTTCGCAATTGGGAGATCCCGCAGGAATCGCTCCGGGACGAGCAGAGTAGGAATTTTTCGCGAGCGGGCTACTCCTCTTCGAACATAAAGAACTTCATTTACGGGCAAATCATGGCACTCGTCGTTCCACTTGCAGAACTCTTCAGACCACGATGCGTTCTTGACCAAGATCCTCTCAGTAGCAATTTGAGGATATTTCTCGCACACCTGCTTGGTGTATCGGATAAAGTAGCTTTTCAGTACATTACACACTGAGTCGCTGATGCGATCCGGGCCCATCCCCCCTTGAAAGAGCCCGATGGTCTCCATATGAGCTATCCGCGTCATACCGACGTTCACTGCGGACTTTGCACCACTCAGCATATCCTCCTGCAAGCCCTTCGCGGAACCAGAGCCCAACGGTGATCCTTCAGCTACTCCGAGGCAAAACTCGTATGGCTCCGGGAAGAGCAGCAGCTGTGCAGCCTTTTTCCAATATGGACTAGACTCGACCCCCCTAGATTCTCTAATCAAGTCGAAAACCATGTTGAAGAAGTCGAGAAGGTGCGCATGCGCATCCTTCCAAAATCCGTCCTTCTCTTCCCAAATCAAGAAAGGGTCGACATATAGTGCGGTGTCAAGGGGCAGTAGAGCATCGTACCAATCATCGAATTTATCACGATCAATGCGGTACTTCTCCGTGAACTTCATCGAACCCCTATCACTCGGACATCAAGTCCGAATACTGACGCATCCGAGCAGGCCTCGGAAAGGAATGATCACATTTCGTTACCAATTTCGCTCGAATGTCGCAAAGACATTGACTACAACTTCGAATGCGATCGGTTGCGACACCCGTCGCAACGAGAGCCCAATCAACGCATACGCTTGCCGAAATTAGCTCTATGGAATCAAGAGCGCTCGGCCTGCCGCTCCGCTTCGGCCGGCGGCACGAGCACGAAGCGCCGGTCACCCTCCGCTGGCACATGCGTAGCGGAAGTGGCGTCCCAGGCGACCAGATCAGCATGGCGTGGGAGTGGGTAGCACCGGTGTCAGCCGCTGGTGGAGCAACGATTGGCGCATTAACCACGTGGCTAGCCGGATTTGGCAGCCGAAGGCATGCCGCGACCTTGGCGCGTGAAGAACGGCGTCAGCAGCGTTTCGCCGACGCATACATCGAGCTACTGATCACAGTCGAAGCGATGGGGCAGTGGCTCAACTCGTCAGACCGATGCTCGACGGTGGACAGGTTCCGCCAACACTTCCCACCTTCGAACAGCAAGCACGGGTCCAAGCACTGCTGGCGGGCCACGCGACTCCGGAGGTCAAAGCCCTCTTCCAGACCTACAGCGATGCCGTTTTGGAGATCATCAAGGTCGACCAGTTGCCTGGCGACCTCATCCAGCATGGCGACCGCGAAATCGGCGTCAGCCGGGGGGAGCTGTGGCAACGCCTGGACACAAAAATTACGTCCTGCGGAGGAAGCAGCACGGAAGCGCTCGCCGACCGGGTTTCAGCCGAGCTCAGAGGCTAGTGGGCTTCCGGCGGCCAGGGCTCCGCCCTGGACGCGGCACCGCTTCGGAGATCAGGGGAAGGCCCCGGTGACCTCCTCGCAGCGTATGAAGAAGATCATCAAGAAGTGCGCGGCTGGGTTGCCCGCTGCGGTGATTGGTGTCCGGCACCTCCTCACGGCAGCGTCGAGCTGAGCCCACCAGTGCACTCCCGGATTAAGATCATCCCCACTTTTTCCCACGAAACGACGGCAGACGCCGAAAAGCAGCCCGCGACGGCGAGCGTTTGCACTCGCGATCTGTGCAGCTCATCACTACTGTCGGCAACCAACGGCAGACGGCCCGCCGAGTGGTCAACTAATCCGTAGGTTCTGGGTTCGAGCCCCAGGCGCCCCACTCTTTCGCCTGGTCAGCCGGGCTGTGGCGGTTCGCCTGTCGATCTCGGTGCCGCTTTACTGCCGTTTTCGGCCCACCCAGCACGTTGAGGACCTGGGCCGGCCGCCGAAACAGCACGCGCGGAAGCCTCCTCGATGCACATCAGGGCACCGGGATAACTGGCGGTTCCACGTGTGCTTTCACCTGGGCATAGTGGCCACGACGGAGGAGGTGCGCAACCATCTCGGGGCTCTGCCCCGGACCCCGGCACCGCTTCGGAGATCAGGGGAGCGGCTGCGATCTCTTCGAGGGGTGGTTCTGGCTCCTGGGCCAGAAACGTCGTTCCGATGGAAGTCGACTCATCCGCGTAGTCCTGGCGGCCGTCCCGGTACAGGTCCACCTTCCGGGCCTCATAGCCGTCGTCGCCGGTCTCGCTGTAGAGGAGAACCGGCTGGTCAGGGTAGTCGTGGCGCCAGATCACCTTCTTGTAGCTGGGCATCGGTTCTCCCTCGTGCTTGTCCCTGCTGAGGTGATCTCCTCGCGGCGCGGGTTGAGCACTGGTCACCCACAAAATCGTTTCCCCGCGTTTCCCCACGAAACGACGGCCCCATCGACAAACAGCCCGCCCCGCCCTGCTTCCCTCGCTACGACCTCCGCCTCGGCCAGCGCAGGTCGATGTTGGGGCATCGCCGGTACCACCAAGCCAGCTCGAGAGGCGCGAGCGGATACGGCAGGGTGCGCTTGGCGTATTCACGGTCCGCCGAGGCAACCAGCCGTCTCAGACGGTCGGCTGCGAACGCAGGTAGCACGCGCATGACCTCTTCCAGCTCCGATCTGCAGTACGGCATCCCGCAACAATCGGAGTGGTCCGTCGCAGGCCAGCCGTGTCGAGCGGCCTCGCACCACTCGTCGAACATCCGAGCTGTCCAGCCGGGTGAAGGCTCGGCACTTGCGATGTAGTCGTGGACCACCGGAGACAGGCCCCGAATCTGCCATCGTCGGTAACGCCGTGGACGGCAGGAGAGCGCGGCACGCACCGCGCCTGCGGACCTACGCGGCATCGTCCTTTCGGGAGATCGTCACGCGCCCATCTTGGCACTCTTCAAGCCTGCGCGGTGAGCGTGCCGCTTGCCGTCGCTGGTGCCGCGGCGTCAGAATCTCTCGGATGAGCGCGGTCCAGGACCTGATCGACGACTTGCTCCTGCTTCTGCGCACGGGCGAGCAGGACGTCTCCTGGACCCGCTACGAATCCGTCGACCAACTGATCGCCGAGTTGGAGCGGCTTCGTGCGCGGGGCGACGACGCGGCGGGCGAGGTTCGGCGGTTGTGCCTGCCCACCGGCGTCATCGACGAGATCGCCGTCTCCAGCGGCTGGTCCGAGGCCTGGCTGCGGCTCACCACCGGCAAGCACCGGGACGTGCTCTCCCCCCAGCACGGGTAACGGCCGTCCTCAAGGGACGGTCGCAAACCTCAGGCGCGCAGGGCGGACACCGCCGCCGCGAACATCGTCGACTTGATCGCGCCCAGCGTGCCGGGGTCCTTGCCGGCCAGGGGGCGCACCCTTGCCACCGCCCGGTCGCGCAGCTCGGCCTCGCTCGCGGTGTCGTCGACCAGTCCGAGCTCCCGCGCCTCCGCGCCGCCGAAGCGGGTTCCCGTGGTCATCGACGCGATCGCGGCGGCCGGGGTCAGCTTGGCCTGGATCAACGCCGCCATACCGGGGGTGAACGGGATGTTGATGTCGGCCTCCGGGAAGCAGAAGAAGCCCCGGTCGGCACGCATGATCCGGAAGTCGTGCGCCATCGCGAGCATCGCGCCGGCCCCGAACGCGTGGCCGTTCACCGCCGCGATCGTGGGCACCGGCAGCGTCAGCACGCGCGCCAGCAGGTCCTGCACGTCGGCGACGTAGGTCTGCGCCTGGTCGCCGTGCGCGGAGAGCCAGTCGAGGTCGAGGCCGTTCGAGTAGAACTTGCCGGTGCCGATCGTGACCAGCGCGGACGAACTCCCGACGACCGTGTCGAGCGCGGTGTGCACGCTCTTCAACCAGTCCGGCCCGAACCGGTTCTCGTCGGCGCCCAGGTCGAGGACGTACACCGGGTCTTCGAAATGCAGCACGATCATCCCTTCGGTCGAAGTGGCACAGCGAGAACAGCCCGCACGGCGGCGGCGAGCCGGTCCCGGTTGTCGGCGCCGGTGTCCAGCCCACGCCGGAAGAACGCGGTCGGCAGGTCGACCACACACGTCGTCATGACCTCGACCGCAGCCGCGTCCCGCCGGTCCCACATCGCCCGCGACAGCCGGATCAGCAACGCCACCACGCGCTTGTCCAGTGCGAACAGGGCGTCGGCGAGTTCGGTCGGCAGGCCGGGGCCGAGGAGCTGGTCCTTGTCGACGGTCAGCAGCATCCGGGCCGCGTGCGGGCGGCGCTCGGCGAACACAGCCGGGGCGTCGGCGGCGGCGACCACCGCGTCCTCGGCCGACGCGGCGGCATCGGCGAGTTCGGCCTGCAGGTCCAGGAAGTCCGTCGCCGCCCGCAGCCACACCCGGCCGAGCAACGCCGCGATCGAGCCGAACGCGTGGTAGATCGCCCCGTTCGACACGCCGGCGGCGCTCGCCAGGCTGCGCACGGACACCGCGCCGTCCTCGGCGACCAGTCGCTCGGCGGTGTCGAGCAGCCGGTCGAGGTCGTGCACGCGTGGCCGTGGCATGACCGGACAGTAACAGAGCACCTGCTCTAAAACTAGCGGCAGCGGTCACAGCGCGGCTCGGGGCGCCAGGCGCCGGCCTGCGCGTCGAGTTCACGGCGGACCTGCCACCGCGGCTTGAGGTTCCCGGACGCGTCGTGCCGCGGCGTGCCGAACACACGCATTTCCCGCCGCCGCCGTCCGCACCGGGGACACCGCACGCGCTGGAACACGCGGCGGCTCACCGTGTCGCTCCGGCGCCATCTCGACATGTCGCCCCTTCCCGACCCGGAAGTCGGACGGGCCGGAGGGCCCGTTACCCCAACCAGTGAAACGTTTGGCCGACAAGGACATGGAGGCTATGCGGGCCAACCGGGCCATGGGCCGCGCGGCTCCGGCCGGTCACCCAATACGGTGACGATCATGACTGCACGCCGACGTACGGTGGGCTCGGGTGAACTCGCCGCCGAGCTGGGCCTGTCCCGGCGGTCGATCAGCCGTTACGCCGAGCGCGGCTGGATCCGGCCGGCGCTCGTCACCCCCGGCGGCCAGTACCGCTGGGACGTCGAGGACGTGCGCAAACAGCTCGACGCGCTACGTGAACGCCGGCCGGGCCGGGAGAACTCGTCCGGTTAGGACGGTCCGCCCACACGGTAAGCGCTTTCCCCGGCACCGAACCGAGCAGAACCACGCCCGCCGCGCGACGATGATCGGCGAACGCGACGCGGGAGGTGCGGATGCCGGAGTGGCTCGAGGCCGGGGTGTGGGGCCTGGTCGGCGGGGCGGCGCTGGTGATCGGCGCCGCGGTGGCGTGGTTCGCGCGCGTGCCGTCGCGGGTGGTCGCCTGGATCATGGCCTTCGGGGCGGGTGTGCTGATCTCGGCGCTGGCCTTCGACCTGATGGACGAGGCCGAGCGGACCGGCGGCCTGCTCCCGACGGCGCTCGGGTTCCTCGGCGGGGCCGTGGCGTACGTGCTGGCGAACGTCGCGCTGGCCCGGCGCGGCGCACGGCACCGGAAGCGGTCGCACGACCGCCAGCCCTCGGAGGACGAGGTGCAGGGCAGCGGCAGCGCGATCGCCGTCGGGGCGCTGCTGGACGGGGTGCCCGAGTCGGTCGTGCTGGGGTTGTCGCTGCTCGGCGGTGGCGGGATCGGCGTGTCCGTGCTGGCGGCGGTGTTCATCTCGAACGTGCCGGAGGGTTTGTCGAGCGCGGCAGGCATGAAGCAGGCGGGCCGGAGCGCGCGGTACGTGTTCGGTGTGTGGGGTGGCATCGCGCTGGCCAGCGGCGCCGCGGCGCTGCTGGGGAACCTGCTCCTCGCCCGCGCGGCGCCGGAGACGATCGCGGTGATCACGGCGGTGGCGGCGGGCGCGATCCTGGCGATGATCGCGGACACGATGGTGCCGGAGGCGTTCGAGGAGGCGCAGCTGGTGACGGGCCTGATCACGGCGGCCGGGTTCCTGACGGCGTTCGCCCTGGAACGGCTGTGAAGCGGACTCGTGCGGCCCTCGCCACACCCGAGAAGTGTTAGCAGCGGCCGCTGTCGCCATCGACACAAGGACAGCTCGCTGACCCGCCGGTAGCGTGGTGACGCGCCTGGGCGAGTGCCCAGAAAAGCAGGCCCTGGCCCCGACCGGCCCAGGCCTCAAGCACGTCCCACCGCCGGGACCCGTTCGGGACTACCCCGGCTCTTTTGGAAGGAAACACCCTTGCGGCGAGAACTGCCGCCGATGATCCGCGCGCTCGGAAACCACAACTACCGCCTGTGGGCGACCGCCGACTTCGTCTCGGTGACCGGCACGTGGATGCAGGTACTCGGCCTCAACTGGGTCGTGATGGCTCGCACCGGCTCGGCCACCTCGGTCGGTCTGTCGGTCCTCCTCTCGACCCTCCCGGCGCTGCTCATCGGCCCCTGGGCCGGCGCGATCGCCGACCGGTTCCCGCCACGGCGGATCATCCTCGCCGGCCAGACCACCCACCTGGTCATCGCTCTGCTGCTCGCGTTCATGGTCTGGCAGGACATGCCGCTGGCCACCATCTACGGCCTCACCGCGCTCGCCGGCGTGGTCGGCGCCTTCGAATCCCCCGCGCTGGGCCGCTTCGCGGCCCAGGTCGTCCCCCGCCACGACCTCGGCAACGCCCTCGCGCTCGGCAGCATCATCAACTCCGCCGGCCGCGTGCTCGGCATGAGCCTGGCCGGCGTGCTCGCCGCCGCGGTCGGGGACGCGCTCCTGTTCGTGCTCAACGCGGCCAGCTTCGTCGCCGTCATCGTCACCGTCCTGGTGATCCGCACGGCCGAACTACACCCGCTCGCCGTCGCCAAGGCCGACCGCGCCGGGGTCCGCGCCGGGCTGGCCTACGTGCGCCGCAGCCACGTGCTGATCGTCCTGTTCACGCTCGGCTTCGTGCTGTCCGGCCTCGGCCGCAACTACCAGGTCACCATGGCCGCCATGGCGGAAGGGCCGCTGAACTCGGGCGCCGCGGGCTACGGGCTGCTGTCGTCCGTGTTCGCCGTCGGCACGGTGATCGGTGGGATCATCGCGGCCCGCGTCCGCGAGCTCACCCTCCCGCTCCTGCTCGGCGCCGCCGCGGTGACGAGCTTCCTGCAGACCGTCAGCGGTTTCCTGCCCGGCATGCTCGGTTTCGGCGCGGTGATCCTGCCGATCGCGGCGGGCGCGGTCCTCATCGACACCGCGAAGAGCACCCGGCTGCAGCTCGACTCGGCCGAGGACATGCGTGGCCGCGTGCTCTCGATCGACGGCGCGGTCGCCGCGGCCGCGGGCGCGACCGGCGCCCCGCTGCTCGGCTGGATGTGCGAGCGGCTGGGCGCGGGCGAGGCCCTGCTGGTCGCGGGTGTGGTCACCCTCGCCGCCACCGGTGCGGCGACGCTCGCGTTGCAACGGGCGCGCCGCCAGGTCGTCGAACCCGTGCTCGCCACCTCAGCGGCGTGACCCGGTCAGCTCCTCCGGGCTGACGATCGCCGGGGAGCCCTGCAACGGCCGTCCCGCCGACTCCCGCGTCAGGTAGATGCAGATCGCGCCGACGACCCCGGCCGCGATCAGGTAGTACGCGGGCCAGTTCAGGTCGCCGGTGCCGGCCACCAGGGCTCCCATCACGGTCGACGTGGTGCCGCCGAACAGCGACACCGAGATGTTGAACGCGATCGACAACGCCCCGGCGCGGATGTGCGTCGGGAACATCGCGGGCAGCGTCGAGGGCAACGTGCTGGAGAAGCACACCAGCGTCAGGCCCATCACGGCCAGCCCGGCGAACGTCGCGACATTCCCGCCGACGCGGAGCAGCAGCACCGCCGGCAACGACAGCACGACCAGCCCGAGGCACCCCGCCATCACGATCCGCCGCCGCCCGAACCGGTCCGACAGCCTGCCGAGGAACGTGACCACGACCATCAGCAGCACGAGCACCACGATCTGCAGCACCTGCGCCGCGGTCTCCCCGACCCCGTCCTCGCCGTGGCCGGGCAGCGTGTCGGTCAGGTAGGTCGGCAGGTAGCTGGTGAGCATGTAGTTCGTCACGTTCCAGGCGAGCACCAGCCCGGCGCACAGCAGCATCGCGGGCCAGTAGCGGCTGAAGATCGTGCGGAGCTCCTGCCCGGCCGATCCGCGCTGCTTCCCCTCGCCGGACACATAGTTCGCGAAGGCCGGGGTCTCCTCCAGCCGCAGCCGCAGGTAGAGGCCGACCAGGCCGATCGGCAGCGCGATCAGGAACGGGATCCGCCAGCCCCAGCTCAGCAGCTGGTCCTCGGTGAGCACCGCGGTCAGCACGGTCGCGATCGTCGCGCCGAACGCGTACCCGGTCAGGGTGCCGAACTCGAGCCAGCTGCCCAGGAACCCGCGGCGGCGGTCCGGCGCGTACTCGGCGATGAACGTCATGGCGCTGCCGTACTCGCCGCCCGTCGACACGCCCTGGACCAGCCGGGCGAACAGCACCAGCAGCGGCGCCGCGATGCCGATCGCCTCGTACCCGGGCACCACGCCGATCGCGAACGTGCCCAGCGCCATCAGCACGACGGTCAGCGACAGCACGCGCTTGCGGCCGATGCGGTCGGACAGCGGCCCGAAGAACAACCCGCCGAACGGCCGGATCAGGAACGACACCGCGAACAACCCGAACGTGGCGATCGTCGCGACGGGACCGGACAGGTCGGTGAAGAAGACCTTGCTGATCGTCGTGGTGAGGTAGCCGTAGACGCCGAAGTCGTACCACTCGGTGATGTTGCCGATCGCCGCCGCGCCGACCGCCCGCTTGACTACCGCCGGATCCGCGACGCTCACGTTTTGGTCTGGCACCGTCGCCGCGTACCCGTTGCCTGGACCGGGAAAACCACCCGGTCCAGGGGATCCGCGACGAGCCGCACCACACGCGAAGGGGCCGTACCCCGAGCGGTCGAACCCGCCGCCACCCGGATTGACCTGCGCTGATCCGGGTATCCGCCGGAGCAGACCAGTCGACGGCGACCCAGGGGCGGCCCATGTTGAGCCGGAACGAGCAACAGCAGCTCAGGGCGATCGAGCGGTGGTTCGAGATCAGCGATCCCGACCTGACCAGAGCGCTGCGCGAAGGCCGCTTCCGCCACCTCGGCCGGCTGCGCAGACTGGGGTGCCTCGCGCTGATGACGTTCGGCGCGCTCCTGATCGGGCTGGGCGCGGTGGCCGCGAACGTGTTCCTGTTGTTCGTCGGCATCCTCGCCCTGACGACGGGCGTGTGCCTGCGGATCGGCGCGCTCCGGCCGTGACGGCGGGGCGGACGCCCGCCCCGCCGCCCGCTGGTCAGGCGAGCATCGCCTGCATCTCGGCGATCTCCGCCTGCTGGCTGTCGATGATCCGCTGGGCCAGTGCCTTCGCGTCGGCGTTCGACCCCTCCGCCAGCTCCGTCCGCGCCATCTCGATCGCGCCCTGGTGGTGCTCGATCATCATCCGCAGGAACTGCCGGTCGAACTCCACGCCGGTGGCGTGCTCGAGCGCCGTCATGTCGTCGTGGCCCATCTCGCCGGGCATCGAGTGGTCCATCGGCGTGGCCGGCGCGCCCCACTGGGTGAGCCAGCCGCGCATCTGCTGGATCTCCGGGTCCTGCGCCCGCTGGATGCGGGCGGCGAGGTCGAGCACGCGCTGGTCGGTGCTGCGGCCGGGCGCCAGCCCCGCCATCTCCAGCGCGCCTTCGTGGTGCGGGATCATCATCCGGGCGAAGTCGACGTCGGCCTGGTTGTGACCGGCCTGCTGCTCGGCCGCGGTCGTGGTGGTGCCGTGGGATTCGTGGCTCTGGCTGCCCGCACCGCATCCGGCGAGCAGGGCGGCGGCCAGCACGAAGCCGCCCACGAACATGGTCTTGCGCATGGGAAGGGAAACCTCTCGTGTGTTTGCTACTGCGAATTCGGCGGACGAGCGCCGATCACAGCCGCAGCACGCAGAGGCCGGCGAGCACCGCGCGACCGGAGGGGCGGTCCGGCGCCCGCGAGCGGGGACGGCCGGCGAGGCGACGGGGGAGCGGCGGGTTGCGCACCGCACGCAGCAGCGTCCACAGGCCGAGCAGCACCCCGGCCAGCAGCACGGCGAGGCACAGGTGCAGCACGTCGTGCGTCATGCCGTGGCCGTGGTCGCCGTCGGGTTGCCCGGCGTGGGCGACCACGGTCACGACCGTGCTCTCCGGGTGATCCGCTCCGGCGATGTGGTGCATGCCGACCAGGCCGAACGCGAGCAGGCACAGCAGCACCGCTCGTCGCCAGCCGGTCACCGTCACGCGATCAGGATATGCCCAGCGGCGGATCGGGCGGCGGCATCGGGGGCTCCGGCGGAGTCGGCGGCACCGGCGGTTCGGGCGGTGGCGGCGGCACCGGATCGGGACCCGGCCCGGGCGGGATGGGCTCGGGACCGGGAGGCACGGGATGCACCATGGCGTCCTCCTCGGTCGTTGTCGACATGCCCGGTATACCCGGTTCCGGATCGCGGCGCACGTCGTCGATCTGCGCCTAGACTGGTCGCATGCGGCGGCACCGGCCGGTAGTCGAAGTGCCCGACGTCGTTGGCCTCGGCGCGGACGACGCGTGCTCGATCGTGCGCCGCGCCGGACTGGTCCCCGCCGGGCCCGAGGGTATGCCCGCACCCGAGGAGGGCGTGGTCGTCGCGCAGGCGCCCATCGGCACGGCAGGCGCCGAGCAGGGCGCCACGGTCGTCCTGATCACCCAGCACGGCCGCCGCCCGTCGGACGATCCGATCACGCCGCCGCCGACCGAAGAGGCCGACACCCTCCAGCCTGCCTGATCGGGCAGCCACCCCTTCCCGGCCGTCCCGCGACCGGACAACGGCTGTCAGCACTTCACCTGATGAGCCTATTGTCCGTTACCGCGCTCGCCACTCACATTGGTATAGACCACCCACCCGATCGGATGAAAGGGTCTGCCGATGCTGAGTCGCCGGAGCTTCCTCCTCGCCGCGAGCGCCGGAGCGGTGGCGCTCTCCGTCAGACCGGCGAGTGCGGCCACCGCGCTGCCCCTGACGATCGTCAACAACAGCGGCGAGTTCGCGAACACTTCGATCTGGTGCTACCTGGTCGGCACCGACAGCGCGGGCAACCAGTTCCGGGTCCACGCGGACGGGTCGATCGCGCCAGTTTCGTTGTCCGACAACGGTTCTGATGGCTTCACCGACTACGCGATCCCATTGAACGCGAGCGGCGCCACCACGATCAACGTGCCGCCGATGTCCGGGCGCCTGTACTTCGCGCTGGGCCAGAAGCTCAAGTTCAAGGCTGTGACCGACGGCGCGGGCCGCCCGGCGCTGCAATACCCCGCGGGGTGGGTGGCCGGCGACCCGAACTACCCGGTCCTGCACGACTTCGTCGAGTTCACGCTCGACGACCTGGGCATGCACTGCAACACCACGATGGTCGACCAGTTCAGCGTGCCGCTGTCCATCCAGCTCACCGGCGCCGGGTCGCAGAGCACCGGCACGCTCAAGGCGGGCGGCCGGGCGCAGATCTTCGACCAGGCCCGGGCGCAGCCGGACTTCGCGAACCTGGTGGTGGACGACCTGCGGGTGATCGCGCCCGGTCACGGCCTGGACGCCGGCCGGTTCTCCGCCACGTACTTCGACAGCTACACCGACGCGGTGTGGGCCAAGTACGCGGGCACGGACCTGCGGCTGGACACCGGATCCGCGGTCTTCACCGGGCGCGTCGGGTCCGACGGCAACCTCGTCGTCCGCGACGGCTCCGGCCGCACCGCCTCGCCGATCCGCCGACCGTCCACACGCGACATCCTGTTCTGCGACGGCGCGCTGGCCGCGCCGAACGACGGGCTCACCGGCCCGGTCGCCGCGCTGCTCGGCGCTGCCTTGAACCGCTCGACCCTGCTGGACAACCCGAACCAGCCGGTCTCCGACCCCGGCGCGTTCTACCGCACGGCGGTGACCAACCACTACGCGCGGATCATGCACACCGCCACCACGGACGGGCGGGCGTACGGCTTCGCGTTCGACGACGTCGGCGGGTTCGCCTCCTACATCGAGGATCCCGCCCCGCGGTCCTGCACCGTCACCCTCACCCCGTTCTAGGAAGGGCCCGCACATGAAACGACTGATCGTGATCGTGCTCGCCGGGCTCCTCGTCGCGCTCGGCTGGACGCCCGCGCAGGCCGCGTTGCCGTCCAAGCAGCTCACCGGCTACTGGCAGAACTTCGTGAACTCGGCGCAGCCGCTGAAACTGTCGCAGGTGCCGGACGCCTACGACGTCATCGTGCTGGCCTTCGCCAACGCCGACCCCGCCACCCCCGGCGCGGTGACCTTCGGCGTGGACCCGGACCTGTCGAACGCGCTCGGCGGCTACACCGACGCCGACCTGAAGGCCGACATCGCGGCCAAGAAGGCGGCGGGCAAGTCGATCGTGCTGTCGATCGGCGGCGAGCGCGGCAACATCGACCTGAGCAGCGCGGACCGGGTGAGCGCTTTCGTCGACTCGTTCACCCGCGTCGCGACCGAGTTCGGCATCCAGGGCATCGACGTCGACCTGGAGGGCACCTTCGACGCGGCGAACACCGCGAGCGCGGTGACGCAGGTGCACGACCGCATGGGCGACGGCTTCCTCGTCACGATGGCGCCGCAGACGCTCGACGTGCAGCCCGGCGGCCGGTACCTGACGCTGATCGAGAGTGTGAAACCGCTGATCACCGTCGTGCACACGCAGTACTACAACTCCGGCTCGATGCTCGGGTGCGACGGGCAGGTGGTGTCGCAGGGCAGCGTCGACTTCATCACCGCGCAGGCCTGCCACCTGCTGCGGGTGCTGCGGCCGGATCAGGTCGCGATCGGGTTGCCCGCGACCGCGCAGGCGGCGGGCAGCGGCTACGTGGCGCCCTCGGTGGTGAACGCGGCGCTCGACTGCCTGGCGACGCGGACCGGCTGCGGGTCCTACGTGCCGGCGACCGCGTGGCCGGGCATCAGCGGCGTGATGACGTGGTCGGTCAACTGGGACGCCTCGTCGGGCTGGGCGTTCTCCACCCCGGTCCGGGCGCACCTGGACGCGCTCGGCTGACTGTCCGTACTGGACACCCGCCCCGTGTCACTCGTCAGGGTGACACGGGGAACTTTTTGCGTGGGTTATTCCCAACCTTTGACACTGCTTTGACACCCGTCGGCGCCGCGCGGAACCATTCCGTTCCGCCCAATTCCCGGGCACAGATTCAGGGAACGGAACATGGAGAAGGCATGCGCCTGAAATCGCCGTCATGGCGAAAAATACTGACCGGCACGGCGGCCGTCGCACTGGCCGCCGGCGCCGTGACCTACACGGGCACGAGCAGCGCCTATGCCGACGTGCAGGTGGTCACCGATTCGAAAACCGGTGCGGACGGAAAGCAGTACTGGGTGGAGAACCACCTGGTCGGCGGGGACGTCAATAAAATTCGCAGTGAAAACAATGGGCAGCGCAAGGAATGGCTGCTCGTGTGGGCGGGCGACGAGAACATCGCGGACACCGTCGTCAAGGACGTCAAGAACCTGCCCGGCACCATCAGCGGCGGTCTCAACAAGGCGAAGAACGCGCTGCCCGGGCCGGACTTCCTGGCCGTCATCGACGCGACCGAGGGCTCCCCGACGTACGGCAAGGTGGTCAACACCGCCACCGTCGGCCCGCTGGTCGAGAACGAGCCGCACCACATGCAGTACGTGTGGCACAAGGGCGACACGATCTACGCCGGCGCGTTGTTCGCGGCCGCGACCTACGCGTTCGACGTGAGCGCGTTGCCGCAGCTCAAGCTCAAGGGCGTCAGCCTGCCGACGCAGACCCTCGGCGGGTCGGTCCCGGACGCCTACTGGGTGCTCAAGGACGGAACGGCCTACGGCACCTACATGGGTGGCCCGGTCGCGCCCGGCCCGTACACCTACGCCAACGGCCAGACCGTGATCAGCAACGGGTTCGCGGGCAGCCCCGGTGAGGTCGTGCGGTTCGACCAGAACGCGCAGGTCCTGTCGCAGACCTCGGCGGCCACGCCGCAGGGCGACAACGCGAAGCTGTGCGAGAACCTCCCGACGCTGGGCCAGCCGACCTGCGCCAACCCGCACGGCATCCAGGCCCGCGAGGACCTGAACACGCTGGTGACCAGCGACTACGCCGAGCCGCGGAACATCATCCTCGACCCGGTCAAGCAGCCGTCGCCGTACCTGCGCCGCCCGACGGTCCGGACCTGGGACATCTCCGACCGCAACAACCCGAAGCTCAAGGCCGTGTCCTACCTGCCGGACGGCCCGCGCGCCGGGGACTACGACCCGCTCTACGCGGAGAGCCGCGCGGTCATGGAGACCACGGTGACCAACCTGCCCGGCCACAAGGGCGCCTTCGCCCAGACCATGCAGGGCGGCGCGGTGTTCTACACGCCGGACATCACCAAGGCCGAGCCCCACTGGTACCAGGTGTGGGACGACGGCGCGGCGAACCGGGCGCTGGGCAACAACGACAGCATCGGCGCCAGCTCCAACGGCGGCTGGATCCAGACCAGCCCGGACGACCGGTTCCTCTACCGCGCCATCCAGGGGCGGCAGAAGGGCACCCTCGGGCCGGACGACCCCGGCACCACCGGTGGCGTCTACGTCCTGAACATCGAGAACCTGCTCGCGCAGGGGCCGGACTGGGCCGGTCCCGGCATCCAGACCAAGGAGCAGGCGCGCAGCGGCGCGGACAACGGGGTGCTGCCCACGCTCGCCGGCGCGGCGCCGATCAACCCGGGCACGCCGGGGGCGGGCCCGCACTGGGGCGCGTACGACAACTTCGAGCTGGGCGAGGACGGCTTCTACCACGAGGTCACCTCGCCGGACCGGCTCGCGGTGTCGAACTACTTCGTCGCCCGGTCCGGTTTGGACGGCGACCACAAGGTCAACATCGTGAAGTTGTCGCCGGACGGCAAGGCCACGGTGGACCAGAACTTCCGCGACGAGTTCACCGGCCAGGTGGGCATCAACTTCAACCGGAAGTCGTGGCCGCACGGCGATTTCGGCAACGCAAAGCCCCACTCGGAACTGTTCGTCGTCGCTGACGCGGACGTGAAGTAAGCACGTGGCCGTGCGTGGCCGGGCCGGACCCGGCCACGCACGGCCCCGGTGCGGAAGAGGTAACTCATGGACCACGGGTCCCATCCGGTCACCGGCTCGGCCGGGCTGGATCTGGCCGCGCTGATCGTGCGGCTGGTGTTGCTGCCCGCCACGGCGTTCGTCGCGGGGATCGGGCTGCTGCGGCCGCAGGTGGACACGCTGCCCCGCCGGTTGTGGCAGGTCACCGCCGTGCTCGGCGTGCTGTCGGCGGTGCTGGCCGTGGTGTCGGCGGTGGCCTTCGACGTCAACGTCGTCGGCGCGGTCGTGCACGCGCTGCTGGTGCTGGCCGTGCCGGTGCTGACCACGCGGCGGCCGCCGGTGGGCCGCTGGGTGGCCACCGCGCTGCTGGTGTTGCTGGTGCTGGAAACCGCGCTCGGCCGGTCCGGTGTGGAGTTCGCGATCGACACGGTCTACGTCGCCGCGACGGCCGCTTGGTTCGGGCTGGCGTCGCTGGCGCTCGCGCGTGCGGAGACGCCCCGGCTCGGTCCGCTGTCGTGGACGCTCGGCGGTGTGCTGGCGCTGGCGGGCGCGGTGCAGCTGGCCCTGTCCGGGGTAGCGTTCGACCGGCGGCTGTACGAGACCGGGTTCGGGATCGCGCTGCTGGCCGCGTTCGTGCTGCCGATCGTGGCGGCCGTGTTGTGGCGGCGGGTCGCGGTCGTCGGCGTCGCGGCCGCGTTCGTGGCCTGGAGCGCGTTCGTCGCCCTGCCGGAACCGGCCGAGCTGCCGGTGCCCGGGGTGCCGTTGCTCGCCGACGCGGGTGGCACGCCGGTCCTGGTGAGCCCACAGCGGCCCGGCCGGAACCTCGTCCACCTGCCCGCGGCGGGCTCGGTCGCGGTCGGGGACGGGCCGGCCGTCCCGGCGGTCGCGCGGCCGGGCGCCTCCGGGTACTGGGCCGAGGTCGACCTGCCCGCGGGACGCAGCTCGCTGGTGGTTTCCGGCCGGACCATCGAGGTGGACACCGGTTCGGACAGCGGGAACGCGACGGCGTCCGGCCCGGACGGGCCGGAGTGCGCGACGACCGCGCTGGGCGGGTTGGTCGCCGGGCGCAAGGACGTGCTGACGACCTGCCCGGCGGACACACTGTCCGAAGCGGACGCGGACGCGCTGCGCAAGCTCGTCGGTTTCCTGGCCGCCCGCGGGACCGGCTCGATCACGGTCGTCGGCGATTCGTCGGCGCGGGGCACGGAGGCGGCCCGGGTTGTCCGGGAGGCGGCCGCGGCCGGCGGGGTGGCCGTGCGGCCGGATGGTGCGGCGCTGGTGGTGGTGTCCGGATGGGCGCAGGCGGCGTCGGCGCTGGACGGTGCGGCCGCGGCGCAGCGGGAGCGGCCGGCGTACCCGTACGGGTTGTACGTCGCGCCGTGGTTGCTGACCGGGCCGCTGGTGAACACGGTGGCCAGCTCGACGGTGCCGCTGCGGTTCGACCCGCGGGAGCAGGCCGCGGTCAGTTACGCCGTGGCGCTGGACAACGCGTTCCCCGGCGAGGCGGCGACGGTGACCGGGTTCCGGCAGTGGCTCGGCCCGGAGCAGCCCGAACCGCCGCGGGTGCAGCTGTTCGCGGCGGCGCAGGTCAACGCGATGCCGATGGCGCCGGGACAGCCGCACGCGCCGGGCATGGACGTGCCGGGTGAGGGCGCCGGGTTCTTCGTTCCACAGGGGACGGTCGTGCCGATCAGTTTTCCGCTCGGTTGAGACGGGCGGAGCAGAAAGGAGAGTGCAAGTGCGCAGGAGTGTGGCGAGGGTGCTGGCGGGCGGCGTGATCGCGGCCGCGGCGCTGGGGCTGGGCGGCGGCGTCGCGAGCGCCGACGAGGTGCCGATCTGGCTCGTCCCGGGAGTCGACGCGGGCCCCCTGCTCGACCCGACGATCGGGGCGCCGACCGCGGTGCTGGCCCCGGTCTACGGCCTGCTGACCGAACTGGCGGGCTGAGCCGGAACAGGAAGGGCCCCGCGCCAGGTGGGTGGCGCGGGGCTCTTTCGTGCTCCAGCCCGGCCCTCCGCGAACCGCGGGCAGGTAGCGACCGTGCCCGGCTCGTGCAGCCCGGCTCCGGCACACCTGCCCACCGTTCCCCGGCGGTCCGAACTGGAAGAGCCGTGCTCCAGCCCGACCCCTCCGCAAACCGGCGCCGGGCGCCGGCCCATGCCCCCGCGCCAGGCAGCTCGCGGCACCCAGCTCGCGCAGCCCGGCCCCGGCCAACCCGCCGACCGTCCCCGACGGTCCGAACAGGAAGAGCCCCGCGCCAGGTGGGTGGCGCGAGGCTCATCTGCACTCCAGCCCCACCCCTCCACAAACCGGCGCCGGGCACCGGCCCATGCCCCCACGCCAGGCAGCTCGCGCCACCCAGCTCGCGCAGCCCCACCCCGGCCCGCCCGTCGACCGTCCTCGACGGCCCGAACAGGAAGAGCCCCGCGCCAGGTGGGTGGCGCGGGGCTCTTCCGTGTTCAACCTCAGCCGAAGCTCGGCAGCAGCTTGCCCGGCGCCGCGTTGATCGAGCGGACCAGCCCGATCACCGGCACGCCCAGCGGCGCGAAGGTGTAGGCGTTGTTGAGGTTGGTCGTGTCCGGCTCGTCCACGACGGCCACGTCGCCCGGCGCGGGAGCGGCCAGCGCGGGTGCCGCGGCGCCGAGCACGGCCGCCCCGGCGAGGGCGCTCGCGACGAGGCCCCGGATCACGGTCTTCTTCATGTTCCCACCTTTCTCTGTCGGGGATTTTCCTTCCCCGCAACGAAGAATGGCAGGACAACCCGGCGGTTGTCCTGCCATTCCAGGGCTTGGGAACCTCAGCAGATCGAGTCGGCCGGCTTCGGGTTGGCGAGCCCGAACAGCGGCCGCAGCTTCAGGCCGATCCACGTGCCGCCGAGCGCGAAGATGCCCCACAGCCAGCCGTGCAGGCTGCCGGTGGAGATGCCGGCCAGGTAGGCGCCGATGTTGCAGCCGCCGGCGAGCCGGGCGCCGATGCCCATCAGGATTCCACCGAGGACGGACGCGATCGCCGTGCGCCACGGGATCTCCGAGTGGATCTTCCAGGTGCCCGCGGCCGCGGCGGCGACGGCGGCGCCCAGGATGATGCCGATGTCGGTGAGGCTGGTCTTGTCCGTCCAGATCGGACTCGCCAGCGACTTGGCGTTGCTGGTGGTCTGCCAGAACTCCCACGTTTCCGGGTGCAGGCCGATCAGCTGCAGGAACTTCGCACCCCACAGGGCGAAGGCGAACGTGACGCCCCAGGTGCCACCCGAGACGAGCACGACCGCGGCGGCGAGCACGGCCAGCACGACCGCGCCGACGAGCAGCGGCCACGAGCCGCGGAAGACGCGGGCGAAGCCCTTCGCGGTGGGCGGCACGCCGACCGGCGGCGGGTTGCGGCGCGCCTGGACCACCCGCGTCACGACGACGACCAGCCCGAGCACCGCGATGGTGATGGCCCACGAGCCGAACCAGCCGACGTGGTCGGCGAGCAGCACGCCGGACACCTGCGGCCAGCCGTCGAAGAGCGGGAAAGCCCAGGTGTAGAGGACCGACCCGGCGATGAACCCGCCCAGCGTGAGCACGATCGACGACTGCCCGGACCCGACCGCGAACAGCGTGCCGGACGCGCACGCGCCGCCGAGCTGCATGCCGATGGCGAACAACGCGGCGCCGACGAACAACGCGAGCCCGATCGGGCCGGCCGTGGCCTTCGGCGTGGTGCCGAACAGGCCGGTGCCGGTGCCGATGAGCAGGGCGATCAGGGTCGCGGCGGTGCCGAGCAGCAGGGCGTGCGCGCGCAGACCTTCACCGTTGCCGACCGCGATGAGCTGCCGCCACGCCGAGGTGAACCCGAAGCGCGAGTGGTACAGCGCGAGGCCGAGGAACAGCCCGATGACCAGCAGCGCGCCGAACTTGCCGCCGTAGGTGGCCCAGACGTACCAGCTCAGCGCGACCGAACCGGCGGCCGAGATCGCGAGCGGAACCCAGCGGACGGGCGCCTCCGGCTCCGGGATCGGCGCGGCGCACGAGGTGGGCGAGCGCAGCAGGAAGTTGCCGGCCGGGGGCCGGTCGGTGACAGCGGACACAGAGCACTCCAAAACGGGCCATGGGGGTCAACCACGGACAACGTTAAGACCCCGTGAACCATTCGCCCAGGTCATCCCAGAGTGCGGTACGCCATGGGCCTGCCCGGTCACATCCGCGATCGACCCCACGGCTCCGGGTGGAGTTCTCGCCCACTGCGATCCCTGAGCTCCCCTGGTCAACTGCCCGGCGTGCTGCCGCGAGCGTGGCTCACCGCCGGTGCGCTCACATCGGCTGCTTCGCCGAGGCCAGCCCCTTCGGTGCGGAGGCGATCGCCCGGTGGATCGCGTCCGCCAGTGCCAACGCGGCCTCCTCGGTCAGCTCCACCGGCACCCGCGCCGACGGCCCCTCCGCCGGGTTGAGGAAGTCGATGTTCACCGTGTGCGCGTACTGCGCGTGCGTCGGGTGGTCGACGTACACCGAGGCGTGCGTCAGCGGGATCCACCCCCGAGCCGACTTGCCGCTGCCGTCGATCTCGATCTGCTCGGTCAGGTAGGTGCACATGTCGGTTCTCCTCACACCAGGTGCTTGCCGAAGAAGTCGAAGACCCGCCGCCACCCGTCGACCGCGGCCTCCGGGCGGTAGCTGGGCCGGTCGACGGAAAAGAACCCGTGCCCCGCGCCGTCGTAGGTGTGGAACTCGTGTGGTTTGCCCAACCGGTCGAGCTCCGCGGACAGGGTCGCGACCTCCTCGGGCGAGGGGAACTTGTCCTCGGCGCCGAACAGCCCGAGCAGCGGGCACGACAGCTGCGGCGCGAGCCCCAGCAGCGGCTTCATCCCGGCCATCTGCGGCGGCGGGTCGTTGACCACGAACGCGCCGTAGCAGTCGACCGCGGCGTCGATCCGGATGCTGCACGCGGTGAGGAACGTCTGCCGCCCGCCGGAGCAGTAGCCGATCACGCCGATCTTGCCGTTGGCGCCGTCCAGCCCCTTCAGGTGGTTCGCCGCGCCCTCGACGTCCCCGACGAGCCGCTCGTCCGGGACGCCGCCCTGGGCGCGGGCGGTCGCGGCGGCGTCCTCGGGGTCCGCGCCCGGCGCCTCGCGCCAGTAGAGGTTGGGGCAGATGGCGTGGTAGCCGTGGACGGCGAAGCGCCGCACGATCTCCTTGGTCGCCGCGTCGTAGCCGGGCATGTGATGGATCACCACGACCCCACCGCGTGGCGCCGGGTCCAGTGGCGTGGCCAGGTAGGCCTCGATCTCGTCGCCACCGTGCCCGGTGATCCTGACGGTCTCGGCCCGCATCGCATCGGTCATGGCGTCAGCGTGGCACGACGCGGAGTGATCGTCACATCGCCACAAACGCCTGCACAGCGGCAAATCCGACATACGCGCCACCGACCCCGGCGGCGACGCTGAGCACGATGTTCATCACCGCGTAGAAGTACGCCTTCTGCTCGACCAGCCGCAACGTCTCGTAGCTGAACGTGCTGTAGGTGGTCAGCGCGCCGCAGAAACCGGTGCCGAGCAGCGCGAACAGCGGGGCGGGCAGCGCGGCGCCGGCACCGGTGAGGCCGCCGAGGACCAGACAGCCGGCCAGGTTGACCAGCAGCGTGCCCCACGGGAACGGGCCACCGTGCCGTGCCCGCACGGCACGGTCGGTGAGGTAGCGCAGGGGTGCGCCGACCATCGCGCCGGCGATGACGAGGACAGCCGTCATCGGCCTGCCAGCCGGCGCGTGACGGCGACCCCGGTGAGGACGGCGAGCCCAGCGGTCAGAAGCGTTCCGCCGAGGTAGGCGAGCGCCATGCCCGCCGAGCCCGGCTTCAGCAGCCCGTGGATTTCCACCGTGTAGGTGGAAAACGTGGTGAACCCGCCGAGGACGCCGACCCCGAGGAAGGGCCGGACCAGGTGGTGCGCCACGCGGACCTCGGTGACCAGCACCATCAGGACGCCGATCAGGAGGCAGCCGGTGACGTTGACGAAGAACGTCGTCCACGGGAACTGGCCCGGCGCCGTCGGCCAGGTGGTGGTCAGTTCGTATCTGGCCAGCGCACCGATCCCACCGCCGATCGCCACGGCCGCCACGACCTGGGCCTGCGATCGGCGAGTGGTGGTGGCCGTGCCGGGATCACCGCTCACAGCCACCCACCGTAACGTCTCACTCGGCCTGCTTCGGCTCCTCGACCAGGTCCTCGAGCAGGCGGTCGAAGTCGAACTCCTCGCGCAGCGCCTCGAAGATCGGCGTGTCACCGATGACGCGCTCGTCGGTCTTGCTCATCAACAGCACCTTCTCCCTCGCCCGCGCGTGCACTCCCACACGGTTCGTTCTCGCAGGATCGGACGCTCTCCCCTCGCCCTTTGGTTCCCGCGATCGGGTTAACGGGAGGTAATATTACCTACTCACCGTGAGGGTGCACGGGACGACAGCCAAAGCACAGCGCAGATCACATCGTGACAAGGACCCGTCGGCGAGCAATACTGGTCGGTAGAGGCGGTGCGGGCGATGGCACTCCACGGTGAAGAACAGCGACGGCTCTCGGAAATCGAGCGGCAACTGGCCGCCGAAAACCCACGGCTGGCGCAACGGCTTGCCGAACTACGGCCGATGCGCGTGTCCGGCATCCTGCTGTCCGTGCTCGGGATCCTCTGCTCGCCCGTGCTGGGCCTGTTCCTGCTCGTGGCGGCCGCCCAGTCACAGGCGGTGATCCTGTTCGTGATCGGGACCGTGTTCACTTCCGTGGTGCCGACGGCGCTGATCTGGCGCGCCTGGCTGCACCGGTTGTACTGACGGCTACTCGGCCGCGGCGGAGTCGCTCGGCGGCACCCGGGACGGGCGGGTGTCGGTCGCGGAGTGGTTCGCCAGGAAGTTCGGGACCACGAACCACAGCACCGCGAACGTGACGCCGACCAGACCGCCGACGACGGCCATCGCGATGGGGCCGTAGACCACCTTCGCGATCAGCGACACCGTCGCGGTGATCGCGGCCGCCAGGCACACCAGGCCGGCCAGGACGGCGCGGTTGCCCGCCCGCAGGATGTCGTCGCGTCGGCCCGCGCGGAACAGGATCCGGTGCCACGCCGCGGGCGACGACAGCAGCGCGGTGGAGACGACCGCGAGCAGGACCGCCGACAGGTGCACGGCCTTCTCGAACCCGCTGGCCGCGCGGAACTCGCTGGTGAACACCACCGTGAGGAGGAAACCGAACAGGATCTGCACCCCGGCCTGCGCCACTCGCAGCTCGCCGAGGAGTTCGTTCACGTTGCGTGCGAGGCGCTGGTTCGGGGTCTCTTCGTCACGGCCGCTCACGGAGATCAGCCTATGGGAGGATTTGCCTGGTCACAGATTGACCGATAAATGGAACATCATGCGAATCGTCCCCTTGGCCCTCGCCGCGGCCGCGCTGCCGGCCCTCTGGCCCGCCGAAGCCGCCGCCGCCCCCGCCGCGCAGGTGGGCGCCGGTGCCTCCGTCGTGCGCTACAACACGGCCCTCGTACCGGAGGGGGCGACCGCGCGGGCGTTCACGGCGTCGGTGACGGGCACCCTGACCACGCTTTCCGTGCGCGGCCTGCTGCCCGGCCGCGAGTACGGCGCCCACGTGCACACCAAGCCCTGCGGGGCGGCCCCGAACGATTCGGGGCCGCACTACCAGCACGTTCCCGACCCGGTGCAGCCCTCGACCGACCCCGCGTACGCCAACCCGCGCAACGAGATCTGGCTGGACTTCACCACGTCCGCGAACGGCAGCGGGTTCGCCGTGTCGCGGGTCGACTGGACCTACGGCGACCGGCTGCCCGGCTCCGTGGTCATCCACGAGACACACACGCACACGGACCCGGGTCACGCCGGGACGGCGGGCGGGCGGCTGGCCTGCCTGAACCTCGAGTTCGGGCCGAGGTGACCGCCACGGCCAGGTGAATCCGGCTTGAGCCGGACGGCCGCGGGTAGGCCCGGACGGAGCAGCGGCGGAGGGGAGAAGCGGTGGAAGCGACCCCGGACGACCACCCGGTCTGGGTGACCAGCGCGGACGGCACGGCCGAGCACGCGGTCCCCGACACAGCGATGGCAGCCGGCCAGGAACTGGAAGCGGTGTGCGGCGCGCGGTTCCTCCCCGCCGCCATGACCGCCCCACCGGGCCGGACCTGCGAGGAGTGCCTGACGTACCTGCTGGTGCCCGCCCCGCGTGAGCCGGAGCCGCGCCGCCTCTGGCGCCGCTACGTGGCCAAACACTGAGAGCCGAACCCGCGAGGAGTACCCGCCCACGTGGGCCGAACCGCGCCGCCCCTGGCGCCCCTACGTGACCAAACACCACGGCGGCGGGCGGCCTGACGCATGCGAGCCTCTCGCCGACCGCCGCGTCACGAGAGGCGGCGTGCCAAGCGGACGCACTCCGACGCCTAACCCAGCCGTCGGCGGGGGCGCATCGGCGCGGTGACGACCGACGTAGCACGAAGCAGGCTTGGCGGGGGCGCGCCCGAAAGCGCGTGTGGCGTTCGCGCCAGGCTGGAGTTCGGCGCCCCGGGGGACCGCTCAGCGGCGGTACTGCGTCGAGGCCCGCACGACCAGCTCCGGCTTGAACACCACCGACCGGTGCGGCGGCCGGTTCTCCGGGTCCGCCGTCTCCGCGATCAGCAGCTCGGCGGCCGTCTGCCCCAGTCGCCGCGCGGGCTGGCGCACCGACGTCAGCGGCACCGCGGCCGCGCCGGCGAACTCGATGTCGTCGTAGCCCACGATCGCCATCTCGTCCGGCACCCGCACGCCTGCGCCGACCATCGCCTGCAGCACCCCCAGCGCCAGCAGGTCGTTGGCGCAGAACACCGCCGTCGGCCGGGGGCTCATCCCGAGCAGCCGCGCGCCGGCGTCCCGCCCGGACTCCACGTCCAGCTCGCTCGTCTCGATCACCGACAGCTCCGCCCCGGACCCCTCCAACGCGGTCCGCAGCCCCTGCTCCCGGTCGCGGCACTGCGTGAGTATCCGCGGCCCGTTGACGAACGCGACGTGCCGGTGCCCGGTCTCCAGCAGGTGCCGCCCGGCGAGCTCGCCACCCGCGAGATCGTCCACCGACACCGAACTCGCCTCGTCCGCGGGCACCTTCCGGTCCACGAACACGTACGGGATCCCGCTGCGGCGGAAGGTCTCCAGCGCGGCGCCTGACGTGTCGACCGGGCTCAGCAGCAGCCCCCGCACCCGCTGCTCGGCCAGCAGCGACAGGTACGACTCCTCGCGGTCGACGCGCTGCCCGCTGTTGCACGTGATGACGCTCAGGCCCGCGTCGTGCGCGGCCTGCTCGGCGCCGCGGGCGACGTCGACGAAGAACGGGTTCGCCAGGTCGAGGACGAGCAGCGCCATGATGCGGCTGCGGCCGGCCCGCAGCTGCCGCGCGGACTCGTCGCGGACGTAACCCAGCTCCTCGATCACGGACAGCACACGTGACCGGGTGGCCGGGGAAACGATGTGCGGCCGGTTGACCACATTGGACACCGTGCCGATGGAGACCCCGGCGCGCCGGGCCACATCCTTGATGCCAACCATGCGTCCCCTCGATCTCCCAGGGACCACAGCGTAGCACGCATGAAACGTTCAATGCGCCGAACAGAAGCTTGTTATTCCCCCACCCAAACGCTAACCTGCGTCCTTAATACGTTTCAAAATGTGTCCTGCGTCAACGAAGACGAGGAGAACCACATGACCTCACCCGAAACCGTCGGCACGAGCTCGGTCGAGGACGGCGGCACGATCACCCGCCAGCAATGGCGGTGGTCCGTGCTCGCGGGCATGGCCTCCTACCTGGATGCCGGGTCGATCGTAGCGCTCGGCGCGGGCCTCGCCCTCTTCCAGAGCTACCTCGGCCTCTCCGACGGCGCCGTCGGCGCGCTCGCCGCGATCGGCCCGAACGCCATCGGCTGCGCGATCGGCGCGTTCATCGGCGGCAGGCTGGGCGACAAGCTGGGCCGGAAACGGATCTACAAGTACGACCTGCTGGTCTACGCGGCGGGCATCCTGTGCATCGCGCTCGCGGTGAACACGCCGATGCTGTTCATCGGCACCTTCGTCGTCGGTGTCGCGGTCGGCGCGGACGTGCCGACGTCGCTGGCGCTGGTCGGCGAGTTCTCCCCGTCGAAGGCGCGCGGGAAGCTGCTCGGCTTCACGCAGGTCGCGTGGAACCTCGGCCCGGTGATCGTGTTGTTGCTGTCGCTCGCGCTCACCCCGCTGGACCTGCTCGGCACGCGGATCGTGTTCCTACACCTGTTCGTCATCGCGCTGGTGACCTGGGCGATGCGCCGCGGCCTGTCCGAGTCCGCGCGCTGGACGTCGGCGTCGTCCACCAGGGACGTCAAGTACCAGCTGAAAGCGCTTTTCCAGGGCGCGCACCTCAAGGCGCTGCTGTTCACCGGCATCGTCTACGTGTTCTGGAACATCGCGGCAGGCACCGGCGGCATCTTCACCCCGTACGTCATCAAGACCCTCAACGCGGGCAGCCAGGCGGCCAGCGTCGCGCTGTCCTGCGCCGGGTTCCTGATCGGCATCCTGGTCACGACGCTGGTGTTCATGCGCTTCGCCGACCGCAGCCACCACACGCGCAAGTGGATGTGGGGCATCGGCGCGGTCATGCAGATCGTCGCCTACGGCATCTACGTGGTGCTGCCCTTCAACATCCCGGTGATCATCGCGAACATCGTGTTGTTCGGCGTCGGCTGCTCGCTCGCCGGCGAGGCGTTCTACAAGGTGTGGAGCCAGGAACTGTTCCCGACGATGCTGCGCGGCACCGCGCAGGGCTTCACCTTCGGCGTCGCCCGGACGCTGCTCGGCGTGTGGAGCTTCTTCCTGCCGACGCTGGCCAGCGGCGGGTTCACCGTCGCAGGCGGCCTGCTCACGCTGTTCCTGGTGATCAGCGGCGGGGTCGGGTTCTTCTTCATGCCGAACACCTCCGGCAAATCGCTGGAGCAGATCGAGGCGGAGCGCGCCACCGCATGAGTTCCGACGAGCTGCTGACCCGGTTCACCGATCCCGGCCCCGAGTTCTCCCCGCTGCCGATCTGGTGGTGGAGCGGCGGCCGGGTCACCGGGGACCGGGTCCGCTGGCAGATGGAACAGCTGGTGTCGCAGGGCGTCCGGCAGGCGGTGGTGATGTGCCTGGCGCCCACCGGCCCGATGTTCGGTTCCCTGGCCGACGATCCGCCGTTCCTGAGTCCGAAGTGGATCGAGCTGCTGGACGGCGCGTGCGCGGACGCCGCCCAGCTGGGGTTCCAGCTCTGGATGTACGACCAGATCGGGTTCTCCGGCGCGAACTTCCAGGGCCGCCTCACCGCGGCCCGCCCGGAGTTCGCCGGGCTCGCCCTGCACCGGGACCCCGACGGCACGATCGGGCACCGCGTCAGCGGCTTCGACTACTTCAACCCGGACGCCTGCGCGGCCCTGCTCGACCAGGTGCACGGCGAGCTGGAACGGCACGTCGGGCGCTGGTTCGGCACGGTGATCCCCGGGTTCTTCCAGGACGAGCTGCCGCCGCTGCCGACCTGGGGGCACGACTTCGCGGAGACCTTCGCCGCCGAGTACGGCTACGACCTGCTGCCGCGGCTGTCCGCGCTGTACGAGGGCGCGGACGCCGAGTCGGCCCGGGTACGCCGGGACTACCAAGAACACCGTGCCCGCCTCGCGCGCCGCGCGTTCTTCGACCCACTGGCTCAGTGGTTCAGCCACCGCGGGCTGATCTGCGGGTTCGACCAGGCGAGCCCGGCGCGCGAAGGCGATCCGGTCGGCGGCGTGCGGATCTACGGCGACTACCTCGGCACGCACGCCGGGTTCGGCGCGCCGGGCAGCGACCACTGGGGCGACGCGAAGGTGCACAGCTCGCTCGCCCACGCGCACGGGCACCCGCGCACCTGGATCGAGGCGTTCCACTCGTCGGGCTGGGGCGGCACGCTGGAGGAGACCTACGACTGGCTCGCGCCGTTCCTGCGCCGCGGCGCCACGCTCTACGACCCGCACGCGGTCTACTACTCGACCGCGGGCGGCTGGTGGGAGTGGGCGCCGCCGTCGACCTGCTGGCGGCAGCCGTACTGGCCCGCCTACGGCCAGTTCGCCGGCGCGGTGAGCCGGTTGTGCTCGGTGCTGACGGCGGGCACGCACTCCTGCGACGTCGTGCTGCTGTCGCCGACCAGCACCGCCCAGGCCTACCTGACGCTCGACGGACCGCTGCCGCCCGCGGAACGGGCCGCGGCTTCGTTCCACGCGCTGAACGGCGTCGGCACGTGGTTCGCCGAGGAACGCGGTGTGCTGGAACGGGCCGGGATCGACCACGATACGTTCGACGAGGCCACGATCGCCGCCGCGGAGGTTTCGGGCGGCGAGCTCCGGATCGGCGCGGAAACCTACCGGGCGGTGGTCCTGCCCGACGTCGAGCTGCTGCTCCCGGCCGCGGCCGCCCGGCTCGCGGAGTTCGCCGCGGCCGGCGGGACGGTCGTCTGCGTCGGCAGCTGCCCGGTCGAGGGCGCGGTCACGGTCGGCTCGCCGGAGGACGTGCCCGCGGTCCTTCCGAAATCCCGGATCCGGTCCGACGTGCCGTTCCTGCTCCGGCGCCACGGCGACCGGCACGTGCTGTTGCTGACCGCGCACGACGAGCGGACCGGCACCCGGGCGCCGATCGTCGACCTCGACCGCGAAGGCTGGACGGACCAGGGCTTTCCCTGGGAGGAGTACTGGCGGCAGCTGCGTGCGGACGGGTACGAGTTCGTCTCCCCGTCGGACCGGGTGGCACGGGTCGCGGGGGTGACCGGCCGCGCCCAGCAGTGGAACCCGCGCACCGGGGAGCGCACGGATGTCCCAGTCGTGGACGGCGAGGTCGAGGTCGTCTTCACCGACGGTCCGATCACGTTGCTCGTGTTCGGCGACGACCTGCCGGAGGCGACGCACACCCCGCCCGGGCCGGTGATCCGGTCGGTGTTCCTCGACGGCTGGCGCGCGCGGGCGGAGTCCACTCTGGACAACCGGCACGGCGACCTGGCCGCGCCCGCCCGCACCGGCGTGCTGCCGCTGGAGGTCTGGCGGCTGAGTGACGAGCTGGCCGGGTACGGCGTCTTCGCCGAGGTTCGGGACGGCAACGGGTGGCGGCCCGCGGTCTGGTCGTTGTCCCGTGGCATCCGGGACGACCCCGGGCACGCGGAAGCGCTGGGGCCCAAGGGTTACGTGCCCGAGGAGTTCCTCGACTGGCGGCACGTGGAGGCTGGGGAGACGGTCGGCGTACGAACGTATCTGCCCTTGCCCGAACGCGACGGCCTGTTCCTCGCCGTCGGCGCGAGCGCGGCGCGACGGGTGTTCGTGGACGGCGCGGAGGCTCCGGTCGACGGGCCGGGCTACCAGTCGTTCAGCCCGCTGCCGTCCGGCGGGACGGTGCGGGTGGAGATCGAGTTCACCGCGGACCAGGACGGCCCGCTGCGGGCGTCGTTCGCGGTGGTCACCGATCCCGCGGGCTACCGCAGGCCGGAGTGGCTGGCGGGCGGGGAGATCACCCGCACCTTCCACCTCGACGAGGTACCCACCGACGCGACCGTGCAGGTCGCGAGCGAGGAGGCCTGCCGGGTGCTCGTCAACGGCGCCGAGGTGGGCAGGCAGGGCGACTTCAACCCCTACCCCGGCTTCCGCGAGATCCGCATCCACCCCTACGACCTGCGCGAACACCTCCGCCCTGGCGAGAACACGCTCACCCTGGCCACGACTGGCCCAGTCGCGGTGGATTCGCGCGACCCGCGGCTGGTCAGCGGCCCGGACTGGGGCGAGGTGCGCCGCCTGCACCGGCGCGACCCGCGTTTCCTGTGCCTGCACCCGCGGCCGCACCCGCTGCCCGGCGCGCACTGGCTCGAACCCGCCGCCGCGCCCGGCGATGTCGTCGTGCCGGTGGTCCCCGACGTCGCGCCTGCCGGGGAACGCACCGAGACGCTGACCTTCCCGGCCCCGCTCGGGGCGGTTGCGCTGCGGATCCCGACCGACCTCGATGTCGTGGTGCGCGTCGGCGAGGCCGAGTACAAGCCGGTCGACCAGCGGGTGCGCTTTCCCGCGCCGCTGAACGCCGCCACGCCGGTGGAGTTGCGGTTCCGCGCGGTCGACGGTCGCCGGGGCGGGGCGCTGCTCGGCTCCGGGATCGAGGTCGAGACCGCCGAGGCCCCGGTCGAACTGCGGAGCTGGGAGGACCTCGGACTGCGTGCACTGGGCGGCCTGGTCCGGTACCGGACCACGTTCGAGGCGCTGCCCGGCCGGGTCGTGCTCGACCTCGGCGAGGTGCGCGGCACGGCCGACGTGGTGGTCAACGGCCGGCTGGTCGACCGCCTGGTCTGGGGTCCGTGGCGGTCCGAAATCTCGGATGCGGTCCGAGCGGGTGTCAACGAACTGGAAATCGTCGTCCGCGGAACGCTCGCCGGCTACCTCGACGATGCGTCACCCACGATGGCCGTGGCCGCCGGGCAGGTCCGCACGGGCCTGTTCGGGCCGGTGCGGCTGGTACAGCACGAGAAGGAGAGCGACCGTTGACCGTCACCGCCGTCCGCTTCGAGCACCACGACGTCGCGCTGGGCATCGGCACCGGCACGCCCCGCCTGTCCTGGCAGGTCCGCACCGACGACCCGGACTGGTCGCAGACCGCGTACGAGGTCGAGCTGAACGGGTCGGCGACGGTGCGGGTCGAATCCGCCGAGCAGGTGCTGGTGCCGTGGCCGTTCGAGCCGCTGCCGTCGCGGACCCGGGCGACCGTGCGGGTGCGCGTCGGCGACGAGTGGTCCGAGCCGGCCACCGTGGAAACCGGCCTGCTGCGCACGGAGGACTGGTCGGCGCGGTTCATCAGCCCGCGCACGATCGGCGGCATCGGGCAGCGCGCGCCGATCCTCACCCGCAGTGTGGAGCTGCGACCGGGCATCGTGTCGGCCCGGCTGTACGCGACGGCGCACGGCGTCTACACCGCGTCGATCAACGGGGCCCGGGTCGGTGACGAGGTGCTGGCGCCCGGCTGGACCAGCTACGAGCACCGGCTGCGCTACCAGACCCACGACGTCACCTCGCTGCTCCGCGAGGGGACCAACGACCTGGAGTTCCTGCTCGGCAACGGCTGGTTCCGCGGACGGCTGGGGTGGAACGGCCGGCGCGCCCTCTACGGCGATCGCCTCGCGCTGCTGGCCCAGCTGGAGGTGACCTACGCCGACGGCACCACCGAGGTCATCGGCACCGACGAGCGGTGGTCGGCCACGGAGAGCCGGATCACCGCCGACGACCTGTACGACGGGCAGCGCACCGACCTGACGCTGTCGGAGTCCGAAGTGGACGAAGTCGAGGTGGTCGAGGCCGACCTGAGCAGGCTCGTCGCGCCCGAGGGGCCGCCGGTGCGCGTGACCGAGGTGGTGCCCGCGGTGCGGGTGTGGTCCTCGCCGTCCGGGAAGACCCTGGTCGACTTCGGCCAGAACGTGGTCGGCTGGGTGCGGCTGCGCGTGCGGGACGCCCGCGAGGTCACCGTGCGGCACGCCGAGGTGCTGGAGGACGGCGAGCTCGGCGTGCGGCCGCTGCGGTCGGCGAAGGCGACGGACACCTACGTCCTGCCCGGTGGTACCGAAACCGTGCTGGAGCCGAGCCTGACGTTCCACGGGTTCCGGTACGCGGAAGTGTCCGGAGTGGACGATCTGCGGGCCGCGGACCTGGAAGCCGTCGTCGTGCACAGCGACCTGCGGCGCACCGGCTGGTTCAGCTGCTCGGACCCGGACCTGGAGAAGTTCCACGAGAACGTCGTGTGGGGCATGCGCGGCAATTTCCTGGACGTGCCGACCGACTGCCCGCAGCGCGACGAACGGCTCGGCTGGACCGGCGACATCCAGGTCTTCTCGCCCACCGCGTCCTTCCTCTACGACTGCGCCGGGTTCCTCCGCTCGTGGCTGGCCGACCTGGCCGCCGACCAGCATCCGGACGGTGCGGTGCCGTTCGTGATCCCGGACGTACTGCCCGGCGACAGCCCGGCCGCGACGGCCTGGGGCGACGCCGCGGTGATCGTGCCGTGGGTGCTCTACCAGCGGTTCGGCGACGCGGAGGTGCTCGCCCGGCAGTTCGACAGCATGCGCGGGTGGGTCGACAAGATCGCCTCGCTGACCACGGACGGCGTGTGGGCGGGCGGGTTCCAGTTCGGCGACTGGCTGGACCCGGCCGCGCCGCCGGACGACCCGTTCGCCGCGAAGGCCGACTCGGACGTGGTGGCGACGGCGTACCTCGCGCGGTCCGCGGAGATCGTCGCCGCGGCGGCCGAGGTGCTGGGCCGGGACGGTTCGAAATACCGGACGCTGTCCGAACAGACGCGCGCCGCGTTCGCCAGGGAGTACGTCACCGGATCGGGCCGGGTGCTCTCGGACGCGCCGACCGTCTACGCGCAGGCGATCGAGTGGGCGCTGCTGCCGACGGCGGAGCAGCGGGCGGTCGCGGGTCGACGACTGGCCGATCTCGTGCGCACCAACGGCTTCCGCATCGCGACCGGGTTCGTGGGCACGCCGCTCATCACGGACGCGCTCACCACGGCCGGCCACCCGGAACTGGCCTACCGGCTGCTGCTCGAACGGGGCTGCCCGTCCTGGCTGTACCCGGTGACGATGGGCGCGACGACGATCTGGGAGCGCTGGGACAGCATGCTGCCGGACGGCTCGATCAACCCGGGCGAGATGACCTCGTTCAACCACTACGCGCTGGGCGCGGTGGCCGACTGGATGCACCGCACGGTCGCCGGGCTGGCGCCCGCCGCGCCCGGGTACCGGTCGATCGTCGTGCGCCCGGTGCCGGACGCCGCGCTCACCCACGCCTCGGCCCGGCACGAGACGCCCTACGGTGCGGCTTCGGTGGCCTGGCGCCGGGCGGACGGGAAGCTGACGCTCGACGTCGTGGTGCCGCCCGGCGTGCGGGCCGAGGTGCACGTTCCCGGTGGCCCGGTGGCCGAGGTCCGGCACGGCACGCACAGCTGGACCGTCGACGACCCGTGCCTGTCGCAGCCGCGCGTGCGGACCATTCGTGAACTGATCGGCTCGCCGAAGTGGCCGGACGCGGTGTCGCTGCTGGTCTCGCACGGGCTCGCCGAAGACGCGGTGGACGCCGCGCACCGGGCCGGGCGCTACCTGGACCGCCCGGCAGCCGAGCTGGCCGGTTTCCTCGCGATGAAGACGCTCTCCGACGGCTCGGACGCGAAGCGGGCGCTGGAGAAGCTGCTGGCGTGAGCCGATGTCAGCTGGTCCGGTGACGCCTGGGCCGCGGCGCGGCTGATCAGGACCCATACTGGGGCCATGAACCAGCCGGAGCCGTTGTTCAGCTCGTCCCGGGCCTTCCGCGTCTGGCGCTACGGCGTCGAGCACTCGGAGCTGGTCCTGCGCACCGACGACAACCCCGACGAGCCGGTCGAGCTGCTGTTCGAGGGCGTCCTGTCGATGCGCTTCGACCAGCTGTGGTTCACCGGCCTTGTGGTCGGCCGCGCGGAGGACCAGGTGCTGCAGAGCCCCACCGTGGACATCCCGCACCTGAAGATCGAGCTCGGGTCCACCGGCCACGCCGCCCAGGTGGTGTGCCGTCGCCTGACCTGCGTCGGCGGCACCTCGCCGGACGGGAAGATCCTGTGGACGGTCACCGCGCCGCGTCCGAAATCCCGGATCGCCGCCGACATCCCGGCGGTCGAACAGGCCTGACTGCGGGTGGCGCGAGTCACCAGCGACAATGGAGGACGTGACCGCCACCCTGAGCAAGCCCGCACTGAAGATCGGCCCGTACGAGGTCGATCCCCCAGTGGTGCTCGCGCCGATGGCCGGCATCACGAACGTCGCGTTCCGGCGGCTGTGCCGCGAGTACGGCGCGGGGCTGTACGTGTGCGAGATGATCACCGCCCGCGCCGTCGTCGAGCGGCACCCCGGGACCATGCACATGATGGCCTTCGACCAGGGCGAGTACCCCCGGTCGATGCAGCTGTACGGCGTGGACCCGAAGACGATGCGGGAAGCCGTCAAGATCATCGTCGGCGAGGGGCTCGCGGACCACATCGACAGCAACTTCGGCTGCCCGGTCGCCAAGGTCACCCGCAAGGGCGGCGGCGCGGCGCTGCCGTACAAGCGGAAGCTGTTCGCGCAGATCGTGCGCGCGTCGGTGGAGGCGGCCGAGGCGGCGGGCGTGCCGTTCACGGTCAAGTTCCGGATCGGCATCGACGACGACCACCACACCTTCCTCGACGCCGGCCGCATCGCCGAGGCCGAGGGCGCGGCGGCGGTGTCGCTGCACGCGCGCACGGCCGCGCAGCGCTACTCGGGCAAGGCCGACTGGAGCGCCGTCGCCCGGCTGAAGGAGGCCGTGCAGACCATCCCGGTGCTGGGCAACGGCGACATCTTCACGGCCGACGACGCGCTGCGGATGGTGGCCGAGACCGGGTGCGACGGCGTGGTCGTCGGCCGCGGGTGCCTCGGTAGGCCGTGGCTGTTCGGCGAGCTGGAGGCCGCGTTCGCCGGCCGCCCGATCCCGGAGGGGCCCCGGCTGGGTGAGGTCGCCAAGGTCCTGCGGCGGCACGCGGAGCTGCTGGTCCAGCACGACGGTCACGACAAGGCGATGCGCGACCTGCGCAAGCACATGGCCTGGTACTTCATGGGCTTCCCGGTGGGCTCGGAGCTGCGCCGTCGGTTCGCGATGGTGTCGTCGATGGACGAGCTGGACGAGCTGATCGGCCAGCTGGACCACGAGGCGCCCTTCCCGGCGGACGCCCTCGGCCCGCGTGGCCGCCAGGGTTCGCCCGGAAAGGTCACGCTGCCGCACGGCTGGCTCGACAACCCGGACGACGACCTGGTGCCCGAAGCCGAGGACATGCACTCGGGCGGCTAACGCCCGGCGCGCCGCCGCACGCGCTCGAAGTCGGCGTGCTGCACGGGGTTCGCCGTCCAGTATTCCTCCGGAATGCGGCGGAGGGCATCGACCAGGTAGCCGAAGTGGGTTTCCGCGAACGGGTCGCGGTTGAGGATCTGCAGCGCGCGCGGCACCAGGTGCGGCACGCCGATCTGCTGCCCGAGCAGGATGCGCACGCCTTCGGCGTCCAGCTCGTCCAGCGGGACCCGGCGCATCCGGTGGCAGGTGCTGATCAGGTTGGTCGTGTCCGGCGGCGGGTCTCCCCAGTAGTCGTCCTCGAGCTGCTCCAGTGACAGGTGCGTCATAGGTCCTTCCGCTCACTTGCGGCGAGGGCGGCGCGCAGTTCGGCGATCTCGCGGCTCAGCTCGGCGATCTGCGCGCGCGTCACGGTCTGCGACGTGGCCTCGACCTCCTCGACCCGGCGCACCAGCCACGACGCGAAGGTCGCCGTGACCACGCCGAGCAGCGCGATGCCCGCCACCATCAGGCCGACCGCGATCAGCCGTCCGGTGCCGGACACCGGGTAGCGGTCGCCGTAGCCGACGGTCGTGATCGTCGTGACCGCCCACCACAACGCGTCCGGGAAGTTCCGGATGCCGGCCTCCTCGATCGGCCGCTCCGCTTCGAGCACGGCGAGCGCCGCGCAGAAGACGATCAGCACCGTGGCGCCGACGAAGTACACGACGACCCGCCCGCGCAGGGCGAGCGCGGCGGTGCGGTTGAGGACGTTCAGCATCGCGACGAGGCGCAGCAGCCGCAGCGGGCGGAGCAGCGGGAGCACGATGACCAGGAGGTCCAGCACGTGACGCCGCAGGAATCGCGGTTTGTCCGGTGACTGGACCAGTCGCACGACGTAGTCCAGCGCGAACAGCCCCCACGCGAGCCAGGTGACGACCTCGCACCACACCCGGCCGGCGCTGCCGAGCGACGGCTGGAGGATCGGCCAGGCGTAGGCGCCGAGGAACAACACCGCGACGCCCGTCAGCGGCCACTCCATGCGCTTTTCCCACATCTGCGTCTCCCGTCGGTCGGCGCGATCGTCGCACGTGCGGGCGCGGTGATCCCGATCATTTCGCCCGGATCGTTACCCGCTTTCTGGTAGACACCAGAACCGATGGGCAAGCTGACCAACCGCGCCAGGGCGAAGGCCGACTACCTCTGGTTCATCGGTTCCCGCGAGTGGCCGGTGTTCGTCTCCGCGCTCGGCGTGCTGCTCGGCCTGGTCACGCTCGTGCCCAGCGCCGTCGGCATCGTGCTGTCGGTGATCGCGCTCGTGCTCGGCGTCCTTACCCTCACCCGCGACATCCGGATGCTCCGCGGCCGCTGGGCCGCCTGGGAGTTCGCCACGATCGCCGCACCGTTCCCGCACGCCGACGTCCCACCGCCGGCGAGCTACCCCGATGCCCGGTACCTCGAGGTGCCCGGACGCGGAACCGCCCTGGTCAGCGACGCCATCGACCGGGCACTGTGGACACAGCGGTTCCCGGTGGAGGTCGCGCCGGACCCCTACCGCCTGCCCGCCGAGCTGAAGGCGACGGCGCCGTACGTGTTGCCGCTGCGCGCGCACGGCCGGCTGCTGTTCAACGGCAGGGTCGTCGGGATGCGGGGCGAGCCGCTGCCGTCGGTCGGCCGCGGCGCGCCGATCCGGCTGCAGCGCACCCGGTTCTTCGACGCCCAGTGCTCCAACGAGCTGGCCACCCTGCGCATCGCCCGCCGGGACACCGACGAGGTCTTCGACCTGCGGCGGCAGATGATGGTCGACACCGCGGGCCGCCTGCACACGCTGGCCGAGAGCAGGCTGGCGGACATCGTCGGCGTGTCGACGGTGGCCGTCACGACCGACGGCTGGGTGCTGGTGGTGCTCCAGTCCAACCGGAATTCGGCCAGCCAGTCGCTGCTAGCCCCGTCGGGCAGCGGGTCGCTGGAGCCGCGTGACCTCGATGGTGACGACCTGCACGACGTCGTCCGCGCCGGGATGGAGCGCGAGCTGTGCGAGGAGACCGGGCTGCGCCGCGACGAGATCGTGCGCACGACGATCACCGGGTTCGCGCGCTGGATGGACCGCGGCGCGAAGCCGGAGTTCTTCGGGCTGACGGAGTTGTCCGCGACGCGGCAGGACCTCCTGGCCCGCAGGCCGAGCCGGTCGGAGCGCGAGTTCACGGCCGCGACACGGTTCGTGGAGGTCGACCTCGCCGGGTACGGCCGGGAACTGGCCGGCGGCGCGGACCTGCCGTCTCTGCCCGCGGTGCTCACCGACAGCGGTTCGGTGCCGCTGCTGCTGGCGTTGCGGGCGGCCGCGCGGTGGACGGTGAGCGCCCCGCGGGAGGAGGACCGTGTTCACCCCTGACAGCCGGTCGCGGCTGCGCGACTCGCTGATCGCGTCGGCCCGCTCGGACGACCGGATCAGCGGCGCCGCGCTGACCGGTTCCGCCTCGGTTGGACGAGAGGACCAGTGGTCGGACATCGACCTGGCGCTCGCGGTGGCGGCCGACCGCGATCAGGTCCTGGCCGACTGGACCGACCGGATGTACCGCGACCACGGCGCGGTCCACCACCTGGACCTCGGCGTGTTCCGGGTGTTCCTGCTGCCGGACACGCTGCAGGTCGACATCGCGTTCTGGCCGGAGTCCGAGTTCGGGCCGACCGGTCCGACATTTCGGACACTGTTCGGCAACCCGAACGAGCTGCCGCAGGTCTCGCCCCCCGCGGCGGAGCACGTGGTCGGGATGGCGTGGCTGTACGCGTTGCACGCGCGGTCGTCGATCGCGCGGGGCCGGGTGTGGCAGGCGGAGTACATGATCAGCGGCGCGCGGGACGAGGTGCTCGCGCTGGCCTGCCTGCGGCGCGGGGTGCGTGCGGTGCAGGGGCGCGGGATGGACGACCTGCCGGCCGAGGTCGTGGCGCCGTTCGCGGACGCCCTGGTCCGGTCGGTGGACCCGGCCGAGCTGCGGCGTGCGTTCGGGGTGGTCGTGGAGCTGCTGCTCGCCGAGGCCGGCCGTGTGGACGTGTCGCTAGCCGCCCGGCTGTCGGGGCCGCTGCGGGAGCTGGTCAGCTGACCTCGACGACGTGGAAGTAGCCGACCGGTTTGGGCCCCTCGCTGACCACGACCACCGTCCCGGGCTCGATGCGGTACGGACCCGAGTTCTCAACGACCAGCCAGCGCGCTTCGGCCGGCGAGACCAGCGCTCCGGCGACGAGGTTCCGGAGCACGAAGGACGCGAGGCCCGAGTAGGCGGTGTGCGGCGGCACGAAGGCATTGGCCGCGTAGAAGTCGGGGCGAGGTGGGCCGGTTTGCCGACCGCCCTGCTCCGGGGTGAGCCACACGACCCGCCCGCGGAACGGGAAGGGGTCGTCGGCAGGCTGGTTCACCACGGCCGTCAGTATGCCGGTCAGGGCCGGGGCACTCGTTCGCCGTGGGTGGCGGTGTACTCGGCGGCGAGCCAGGGGCCCAGGTCGTCGATCAGCATCTCCAGGACCGCGGGGTCGGCGGAGGGTGCGCGGGCGGTCACCGCGGCGGTGCGCATCTGGCCGAGTCGTTCGGGGTAGTAGCGGCCGAAGAGTTCGGCGGACCTGTCCAGGTCGCTCGTCCAGCCGCCCCAGTGGTGCATGACCAGCGTGAACCCGGTCCGCACGAGGCGGCGTGACACCGGCCGGCTCAGGGTCCGGCGGTCGTGGTCCGTCACCGCCGCGGCCGCGCGCGTGCGCCAGCCCGGGAGCAGCGCTGCGAGATTGCCGTTGGTCTCCCGCGCGAGCAAGGACGTTGGGCGGTAACGGGGCAGGTGCTCGGCGAGGTCGTCACCCAGGAGCGGCGTGCACAGGCAGGCGACGAAGAAGCCGCCGTCGTGGCGTTCGGCGTCGCTGAGCAGCGTACGGGCGTCGGCGAGCTGGATGCCGGCGCCGTTGATCTGGGGGAACGCACGGTCGAGGGCGGCCTCGATCCTCCTGGCATCAGCGCGATCGGCGTCGCTGGGCTCGTCGCGGAGGACGAGCAGGACGTCGAGGTCGGAGACCCCGGGGACGGCGGTGCCGCGCGGGATGCTGCCGTACAGATAGGCGCTGTGCAGGCGCGCGAAAGTCCCAGCGACGTGCGCCCGCAGCGCCTCGACGACGGGGGCGAACTCTGCGGAGATCCTTTCCAGAGAGCCCTCCCGCGCGATCGTCCCGTCCGGCGCCAGACCACGATCGTCCACCAGCTCACTGTGCCCCGCCGCGGGCGAGGATCGCAGCCGGGCCGGGGTGACGGTCAGAAGCGGTACCGGAGTATGCGGGTGCCTTGCCGGGACAGTGCGGCGCTGTGGCTGATGAGCCGGGTGGCCGCGCGCAGCGGCTGGGGGAAGTCCGCCACTTCCGGGGCGCGGGTGAGCAGTTGCTCTTCGACCAGGGTCAGGCCGGCGTTCCAGGTTTCGGGGGTGCGCGGGTCGTCGAAGCCCTGGGCGGCGGTGATGCCGATGGCCTTGATCGCCGGGTGGTATTTCATCGACCAGGCGGCGAAGCGGGTGTAGCCGTTGATGGCGAGCTCGCCGGTGTCGAAGTGCGCGGTGAGTTCGCGGGTCATCCGCTGGAAGGTGTCGCCGGGCAGGAACGGCAGCAGGCCCTCGGCGACGATCATGGCCGGCCGGTCGCGCGGCAGCGGGTCGAGCCAGCCCGGTTCGGTCAGGTCGACGCCGAGGCGTTCCGAGCGGTCCGGGAGCAGCTGGGTCCGCAGGGCGACGACGTCGGGGAAGTCGATGTCGTACCAGTCGACGCCGGCGGGCGGGTCGCAGCGGAGGACGCGGGTGTCGAGTCCGCAGCCGAGGTCGAGCACGACGGCGCGGGGGTGGGCGGCGACGAACTCCCGGACGGCATCGTCGAGTTTCTTGGCGCGTAGGGCGGTGCCGCAGATGAGGCTGGGTTTGAGCTTGAGCCGGGCGAAGTCGTAGTCGATCGTGTCGGCGAGCGCGGCGGAGTCGGCGTCACCGAGGATCGGGTGGGGAAGTTTGCTGTCCAGCGCCCTCGCGTAGAGGGTGAGCAGCAGGGTCTCGCGGAGCGGATCCAGGTCTGGTCGCAGGCGTTGCACGAGGGTCCTCACGGTTGCAGGGGGTTGCGGGCGGCGATGTCCCGCAGCCAGGTCAGGGCGCGTTGGGCGGAGCGGATGCGCTGGGCGTCGAGGCCGTTGCCACTGGCCAGCGCCATGCCTTCGTCGGCGATGTCGTCGAAGGCGCTGAGGCCGTCGAGCTTGCGCTGGACCACCTTGTGCCAGGCGTCGTCCTCGATGCGGTAGTAGGTGGTGCGGTCGCCGGGCACCCGCACCTTGCGGATGAGCCCGATGGTGGCCAGAAAGCGCATGTTCGAGGTCAGCGAAGCGCGGCTGGCCTGGATCGCCTCGGCGATCTCGCCCGCGGAGCGCTCGGGCGGGTCGCAGATCATCAGCAGGCCGAGGATGCGCCCGGTGATCGGCGGTAGCGCCCACTCCTCCACGCAGAAGGTGGCGACCCGCTCCACCCACCGCAGCACGTCGTCCTGGTTGTCCTGATTGGACATGCGCTCCTCCTCGGCTGACTCGTCGCGGCGTCACTGTGTCATGGCGGCAACCGAGTCGCGGGTGGGTGTCGGGGTGACTGTGGCGAGCCGGGTCCGGCGCAGGTAGCGGTCGAACCAGTCCACGGCCAGCGCCATCGCCTCGTCGAGACCCGGACCGGTGTAGAGGCCGAGGACGTCGTAGGGCAGCACCTCCAGCCGTTTCGGCTCGCCGGCCCTGGCGAACGCGCTCTGCGCCTCTTCGAGCATGTGGTACGGGTCCCACCCGCCGTTGGCGATCATCAACAGCGGGGTGGGCGACAGCCGGTGGATGAGGTCCTCCGGCGCGAAGGTGAGCAGGTGTTCGGTGGAGTCGAGGGTCTTCTCGTTGCGGTAGCTGGGGAACATCTCGGCGGCCAGGTCCGGCGTGTCCCGCACGGTCTCCCCGTCCAGGCTCAGGTGCGGGACCCGGGCACTGGCCCCGCCCTCGTAGCGGCGCCGCCAATCCTCGTCCAGCCGGTCCCGCAGCGCCTGCACACCGGCGCGCCCGCGCAACCGCTCCAGGTACCGCCAGCCGTTCCACACGCTGGGGCTCTGCACCACGACGCACTTCACGCGCCGGTCGAGAACCGCGGCCTGGACCGCGACCGAGCCCCCGACGCTGACCCCCCACAACCCGATCCGCTCCGCGTCCACCTCCGGCCGGCTCTGCAGGTAGGAGATCGCGCTGCGGAAGTCCTCCACCTGGCGCTGCGGATAATCCTGGCCACGGGGGTCGCCCTCGCTGGCACCGACCGTGCGGTAGTCGATCGCCAGCACCGCGAACCCGGCGCGCACGAAGTACGGCGCGAACACGGCCAGTGCTTCCTTGACCATCACCCCGCTGTGCCCCAGCACCAGACCGGGAACCGGGGCGTTCGCGTCCGGTAAGTACAGGTCAGCGGCGCACGCGGTCCCGAGACTGTTGAACATCACCTGCACCGGACGCGGAGCCATCGCCGCCACCTTCCTACTGGACGCTAGTTGTTTCAGTCTGGACTGAAATGACTAGCACCGTCAAGCCTCACGTCGTCGAGGTCGGCCGCGGAGGCTGCGCATAGGTACTGGTGGGGCGCCGATCTCCACGCGGCTTCGGTAGCGGTACCGGGGTCCGGGGCCGAGTCCGTTGGGCCAAGGATGGTGATGAGGTGATCTCCTCGCGGCGCGGGTTCGCCCCTGCCAGCCCTCGGTCGTGTCCTCCCCTGATCTCCGAAGCGGCGCCGGGCGTTCTCTAGATGCAGTACCAGCAGTCGCAGGGACGCCCGGATTCGCTCCCGCGTGCGGCGAGGTGCCGTACCGGCAAGAGCGCCTCGACCCGTTCTGCGGCGGTGAGTTCAGGGAAACGGCCAGTCGCACCGTGCCATGTCGCAGGCCACCATTCAGGACCTTCATCGGGGGCGAGGTCACCGTGCCGCTCGGCGTTGATGAGCAGGGTGTAGAGCGGATGGTCGGGCCAGTGGTTGAGACGGAGGACCCACCATTGGCCCTGGAGGTATGCCGCCTGAGGGAAGCAGGCGTCGCCAGTCGCCTTCCAGCGGACGAGCTGGCCTCGTTCTCGATCTCGTAGCGGCACCGGTCCAGTGTGAGCGGTTGCGCAGCACTCGGGCTACGAGAGGCCAAGGACAGCGACGCCGACGAGCGACTCGCGGACCGCCCCTCCCGGCGACGGCTAATGGCCCGCTAATGGCACGCGACCCGGGTTGATCAAGAGACGACGAAGGCCCAGGTCCGGAGTAGACACCCGCTGACCTGGGCCTTCGCACTAAGAGCGGATGACGGGAATCGAACCCGCGTTCTCAGCTTGGGAATCATGCTGGCCGCGCTGGAGATCGCCCCTGACCTGCGGTTCGTCGTGACCGCGGGGTGTCTCCGTTGACCGTGGTTGACCGCCCCTAATGGCCCGCTAATGGCCCGACGGGTGGCGCTCCCACCTGCACACTTCCGGCTGAGGTGATCTCCTCGCGGCGCGGGTTCACCCCTGCCAGGCCGGGTGGTGCCGGTCAAGGGTCTGCCGAAGGCCGCGAAGCGCCCTTGACCGGTGCCGGCCGGGCTGGCAGCCCTCGGGCGCGCCGTGAGGAGGTCACCGGTCGTGACCTTCCCTGATCTTCGAAGCGGTGCCGGGGTCCGGGGCGGAGCCCTGGAAGGATCGCTTAAATGTACGTATGGCGGGGTCGCAAGTCAGCCAGGGTGGCGCCAAGGAGTCGCGGCTAGTACAGCTGGCGGTCCGTGCGCTTCAAGACGCCCTTCGCCGCCTTCGTCTGGAGCGCCACGACGTCGACAAGGCCTATGCGCCGACCGGCGAGACCTTGTTCTGGCTCGGATCATGCGACGAAGGTCTTCAGGACCTGCTCGGCGACCGTTATCGGGCGGCCAGGCAGGGCGATCCCGAGGGGCAGTTGATCGCTGGAATCCGGTGGGCCAGAAATCGGATGACGCATCAACGTGCCATCGTCATCCAACGGAACCACGGTAGTGAACTTGGCACGTGGGTCCTTGGCCAAGGCAGGCTTGGCACGCGGGACGAGATGTACTGGGCCACTGCCGACGGTGTCCCGACAGACCCAAGGTACGACCGCGGACGGGATGTGTATGAGAACCAGCTTGCGGGTCAACCGGTGATACCAACGGCCGAGGCGGCTGTTCGATGGATACAGAAGGCGGCGTCCCCGGTCGGATTAGACGGCACGCCTTGACGGCAGATGTCGGGACCGCCGGCCGGAGCGGAGCGGAAGGCCGTGCGGATCCCGACGCGGCCCGCTTGCGGGCCGCTCTTGATCCCATAGAGCCAAGTTCGGCAGACACACTCGCATTGCTCATGTCGCTGAAGGCGACGCCCGGGGAGTGTCGCCCGGTCGGCGCAGAGCACGTAACGATTTGAACAGTGTGATAACGCGAAGATCGTTCACGGAGATACAAGAGACGTTGTGCTGTGGGACGCCGTCGATGACATCCCGTCTCTGGAGGAACGTTGGACGACGATCTTGTCGCGACCGCCGCTCGATACTTCGCGGAAGCTTGTGAGCGTTCTGGGCACACACTTGGGCGACGGGACGGACAGGAGTGCCGCTGTGGCCAACTTGCAGACCGGCTAGAGGGCGAACGTCAAGCAAGATTTGAAGCCGAGACCTACGACGTTTCGAAGTACCAATTGCAAGCTTCTGGCGTCGACGAATTCCCCACTCTAGAGTGGCCCGCCCCTGCACTTATACGGACTGTAACCGACGACCTTACCACACCGCCCTGGCTTGCGAAGAATCCTCAACGCAGAATGGTGAAACTTACGTCAGCGCTGGCAAGGATAGGCGAGCGTGGACTTCCTCCTGACGCGCTAGTGCGGATCGGGCTGCGAAGAAGAATCAAATTCCAGATCACGTCGTTGGTAATTGGATTTTATCGAGAGCAATTCCCCGACGAGTTGGTTGACAAACTACCAGAGGATCTTCAACAATGGCTCAGGCTCGCCTCGGATTGCATGGACACCGCCGACAGCACTGGCGCAGGGCGCGATGATTCCTGGCTGCTAAATTTACTTCCGAACATTGAACAGGGGCGGTTCGCCCAAAAGCTAGCTAATTGGATAGATTACGCGTGCATGCGAGACCTCGTAGCATGGAGACTAGAGGCGGAGCCGCACGGAGGGCTGGACGAGGAAGACCTTAATATCCGCGGCGGCCACGAAGCGATCCATTGGATAGTCGACAGGTTCTCCCATACGCATTACCGAGAATGGTATAGGACTTCATTATATTGGGAGTTGCGATTTGCGAGCAATCCTGAATCAACCGCAGCAGAGGCTGGTGTTCCGTTGACGTTGCTAGCGCAACGCCCCTCGCACACTGGCCTACTGGTTGAGTCCATTGTGTCGCGTGCATCGTATGCTCTTGACCATGAAACGTTGATAGGTGACATATCGCGTGACGAATTGCTGTCACACATTATGCACCTTTTACAGAATAAGTTTTTCGATCAAGCAATCAATGTACTTCGCGCGGTCCTCGACCGGTACCCCGGGTTGTCACAGGCGCGTTGCATGCTCGCGTTCTGCCTTACGCCAGTGGATCCCATGCAAGCACTCGACGAGCTGGCTCGGTGCGAACCAGACGCACGTACGCCCGAACAGCTCCTAAGAATCAACAGAGCCGCCGCGCTTTGGCGCGCCGGCAAACGTCGCGATGCACTGGAGTCGCTCACCATAGACACTACATTCACCGACAACGGTGTTTTCATCCTGTGGCAGCCTGAAGATTTGGCCAGCGAGGTCGATGCAAAAGGAATCAGGATGAACAGGTACGCGCCAAAGAAATGGGTCCACCAGGCGCGCACCCTGCTCAGCGGTTAAGGTCTGGAGCTTCTGCCGATTCCTGAACCGGCGAGCTGTTCGCCTCGGCGCCAGCTCGTATCAAGTGGATGGGAATCATGAGGTGCAGCGGATCGGTTGGAGATTGGAATAGGTCCGCGTGCTTCATGTAGAACCTACGGGCATCTTCGTCCCGTGCGTGAATTAGAAATGCCCGCACCCCGACCGATTGTGAAAGCGCTACTGCGCGTTGCAAAGAATCTGCAAAAAGCGCAGCTCCAATGCCCCGCTCTTGATACTCCCAGTCGACAGCGAGTCGCGCAAGCAAAACGCACGGCACATCAGCAGGAGGCGAGTTGCCGGCCACCTCGCTTGGCACGTTCTGCTTGCTGACGCCAGCAACGGTGATAGCGTAGTAGCCGACAACTCGGCGCTCGGCCGTGGTTGTCACATATGTGACTGCGTTGTTAGCCTTCTGGTTCACTCTCGCAAACTGCGAGAGCCATTCATCTAGTTCTTCCGCCCCGCTCTGAAAACCATTAACTTCGTCCCTCTTGTCCAATTTTCGCGGAAAACAGAAGTCTTCCTTCGAGCGATCTTCACCCTGATTGCCGCTAGTCCTGGTCATCACGGTCCACAAAGGGGCTAGGTCGGCTAAAGAGGGCGCGCAGCTTTGGCATTTCTCTGACGGGTGTGTCCAGAAGTCTCTGGAACTCCTCCCAGCGTTCATCCTCCAGTACGAACCATCTGCGGTCCGTTAAAACGCGTTCCGCCTGAGTGACGGCTGAGTCGAGTATGAAATCTGTAAGCGAACGGTCGGTCGCTGCGGCCGCTTGGCGGAGAAGGCTCTCTTGACGACTCGTCGCCCTCAGGTTGATCCGCCCCTCACGCGGCGCTCGCTGAGGAGCTGTCTCCGGTGACATGGCATCCTTCCCTTCAGTCTGTACGTACGCAGTACATACGTCGGCTGGGGACCCGTATAGTTACACCCCACAGAAGGGTGACATGCCGACTGTGTCCGAACCGTTACCAAACCCTGTAACGTTGCTGCGAACGAGGTACACTCGCTAGGTCTAGACCCTCCGTTGCAGCCTGCCGACGAGGGTTGGTCACCTAGCCACCGAGCGAAGAAGACATCTGGCTGGTTAGACGCGTCCGGCACATGCGATTGCCTCCCACCGACTCACGCGCTCGCGGTCCAGGTCGCTGTGCTTGACCATCCTGCTGCCAACCCCTGGGCGCGACAGCAGGCGCTCGAACTTGTACGCAATCACGGCGGCGTCGTACTCGGGTTCGCCTTGCATGCCGCGGGGGTCGATGAGCTTCCACTGACCGTGGGGGCCTGCTAGGACGTTCCAGGGTGAGGCGTCGCCGTGACAGAGGCTGGGGCGCATGTCTGCGGCGAGCTCGTTGAGGAGTTCGAGTGCGTGGGCTCGCTCGGTCTTCGGGGCTACCTGCTCGCCGACTGGGAGTTCGGTGAGGTTGTCGTCGGTGAGGCGGTCCCGGAGCCAGTCGGTGATGAGTGGCAGGTCTGGCGACGGGGCGGGTTGGCCGGCCATCGCTCGGAGGGGGCGGGCCAGGGCCTCGATGTCGAGGGTTGCCGGGTCGGCATCGGCGAGTGGGGTTCCGGGGACGACCTGCTCCATGACCGTCCATGAACCGGTGTCGGTGCTCGACGTGAGGTGGATCTTCGGGCCCACGTCGAGGCGGCCCAGGGCTTCGGCGACGGTGGCTTGGTCGAGGGCGGCCGGGTCGGGTGAGGCTCGGAAGATGAGCGGGCCGTGCGGGCTGGTCGCACTGACCACGAAGGCGTACCGCGCTGGTAGGACGCGTTGGGGTGTCGCCGAGTGCTGGCGGGTCAGTTCGTCGAGTTCGGGGCCGATGCTGGTCAGCCAGGCGTCCGCGCGGTCGGACCATCGTGCTCGCACGGAGTTGGCGAGCTTGTCCGGGACCCTCACCGCACCGCGGCCAGATCGGTCAGTACTTCGGTGATCGCGTCGGCTCCGGCGCTGGTGAAGCGCTCGCGCTTGCCTGGTTTGTTGGCGTAGCCGATCGACAGGACACCGGCGGCCTTGGCTGCTTCGATGTCGGTCAGGGAGTCGCCGACAAAGACGCATCGCTCCGCCGGGAGGCCCAGTCTGCGGACGGCCTGGTTCAGGAGGTGCGGGCGTGGCTTGAGGAGCTGGACGTCTGCGCTCTCTCGGGCGGATACCACGTTGACCAGCGGGCGGAGGCCGTAGAAGTCGAGGTACGCGCTGATGGCGGCGGCGCTGTTGTTGCTCACGATCGCCAGTGGCCGGCCGGAACCGTGCCAGGCCTGCATGAGCTCGTGAGCGCCCTCGGTCGGCGCTGCGGTGGTCATCGCCTCGACCTCGTGGGCGGTGAACGCGGCTTCGACGTATCGGGCGTCGTCGTCGCTGAGTGAGGCGGCGTATTCGAGCACGTCGAAGGGGTCGCTGCTGCTCGCGACGGGCTCGGGTGACGCATGTCCGGCGTCGGCCAGGACGGTGCGGAGCTGTTCGGCAACGACGGGCGCGGGAATTCCGGCGAAGACCGAGCACACCGGGCCGTCGAAGTCGAGCAGGAGCGCTCCGGCTTGGTCCAGCAGCTCCGCGGCCGTCATCGTTGGAAGTCCTTGCCGACGCTGGACCACATGCTCTCGAACCACGTCTTGGCCTGCTCGACGTACTGCGATCCGGTCGACGTGTCGTCGTCGTTCGCCGAGTGGTGGAACAGGATCGCGTCCTTGCCCATCAGGTCGTACATGGCCTCGGTTTGGCCGTCGTAGCTGATGACGTGCTCGCGCACTGGGTAGAAGCCGAAGAACGCTTCCTCGTCGTTGATCAGGTAGAGCTTGAACGTCGGTGGCACGTTGTGCACCCGGATCTCGGCCGATGCCTCGTTGATCAAGCCCAGGTCGGCGAGTTCGGTCACGGAATCGACGATCGCGAGCGTGTTCCGGCGCATGATCTCTTCGGCCCGCTTGCGGAAGACCGGGCTGTCTGTGCGCTCGTCCACGGTCACCGGCAGCGTCCAGGGCTGCCTCGGATCGGGCACGAGCAGGCGAACCCGGATCGACTCGGGACGGAGCCGGCCGATGCGGATCTTGTCCAGCGGTTCGGCGATGACGCCGTGCAGGGTCTCGCCGGAGAAGCCCGCGAAGTCGACGGTCACGTGCTGGGCCTCGAACGCGCGCTCGATGTGCGGGCGGAGGCCGATGGGTCGTTCGGTGCGCTCTCGGACGAACACGCCGCTGCCCTGGCGGGAGACGATCAGGCCCTCTTCGCGCAGCTCACGCAGGGCGTTCTGCACGGTCATGGGGGCGACGTTGTAGGTCTTCGCCAACTCGTTCCGCGAGGGCAGCTTGTCGCCCGGGCTGAACTTCTTCGTCAGGATCGCAGCGCGGAGAGCATTCGCCACCTGCACGTACGGCGGCCTCGGGTCATCCGGATCGAGTGGCACGAGACTGCCTCGCTTCCTGCGGATCTACTGACTTACGGAGTTACTGACCCTGTAAGTCTCGCGCATGCCGCGCCAACCCGTCTAGGCCACCTAGTCGCCTAGCCTGATTCCCTCTTGCTTGACTTGTCTAGCCAGGCTGGCTAACCTATCCCTGTCAGCCACGATAGGCAGCGCCGACTGAGGCGCCGACCAGGAGGAACAGGCAATGGCGGTACCGCGCGGAACGCGCTTCGAGATCGAGCACGACATGGTCTTCCCGGAAGGAGCGGCGATCGTTGGTCCGGTCACACCGGACATGGAGTACGTCTCGAACGAGGACAAGGCCCGGGGCAAGCAGCCCAAGCAGAAGATCGACGAGCAGACCGGTCTGCCGCAGTGGAAGGTCACGGTGACCGACCCCTCTGCCGAGAAGGACCGGGACAAGTCGGTCACGGTGACCCTGCTCGACAGGGTCCAGCCGGTCCCGCCTCCGGCGGTGATGCAGGGCTTCGACTTCCGACCGGTCCTGTTCGAGGGCCTGACCGTGGAGCCGCGGGTCATGGGCGAGAAGTTCAAGTACCAGGGGTGGGCGCTGCGGGCGACCGGGATGCGGGAGCCGAAGGGCGCGACCAACTCCCGGCCCACCCAGAACAAGGGTGCCGGCCAGGGCTCGAGTGAGCAGAAGGCCGCCTGATGGTGGGGCGACCGTCGCGTGAGGCGGTCGCTCGGTGGAACACCGCGTATGCCGAGCAGACAGCCGCACTGTTCGCCGCGATGCGAGCAGCCGCCGATGACGTGGCGGCAGTGCGGCGTCTCGCTCAGGCATACCACTCCGTCGCCGAGGCGTGGCGAGTCCTCGCGGAGGACCTGGGGGCACCGTTGTGGGCTCGCCACGCAGCATCCGTAGCCGCCGAGGAGTTCGAGCGCAGAGCACGACTCGAAGCACGGCGCGCAGATTCCATCCAGTCCTGACACCAAGAGGGGGCAGTTGTGCCCACAGTTCCGAATGACCTGGTCGGCTACGTGTACGAGTGGCTGGCCGATGACATCGCAGCGCGGATCGCCTCGGGCGAGCTGCCTCCGCGAAGTGCGCTGCCCAACGAACGTCGTCTCGCCGAGGAGTACCGCGTCTCCCTGGGCACAGCGAGGCACGCGGTCGAGATCCTCCGTGAACGCGGCCTGGTGACCACGATTCGCTCCAAGGGCACGTTCGTGGTCGAGCGCGAGACCAACCGCTGAAACCTTGATGACGTAGCAGAAGGGAGGTGATCGCAGTGGCACACAAGGTGCGGCGCAAGTGGCTCGTTCGGCGACGCTGCTGGGTCTGCGGGCATTCGCAGCGGGTCCTGCGCAACAGGGTGCACGTGTGCCGGAAGTGTTCCCGACAAGCAACCGAAGGACTCTAAGGGGTCCACAAGCGACTGAAAACGCGCGCCATGTCGTGCGGCGATGAAGCACGCCCTCATTCGGGCTCTCGAACCGTACGGCGCAGAAGCGGAAACCGGCTGCCAACCTCTTGCCGCTCCTGCGCTGTCCACACCTCACGGAGTAGACAGTGGAAACGCTAGCCAATGCTGGCGGGCACGTGTCAAGCGGGGTCACCCGGACGCGCTGCGCCGCATGCAAGAAGTTCGCCCGCCTCGCTCCCGGCGACACCGAGTGCGCCACCTGTGCGGGATGGCTGGATCTCCCGATCACCGCACGGAAGGCCGGTGGTCGGCGGTGAACGCACACACCTTCGGAGTCCTGTTGCTCGGCAGTGCCGGCCTCGCCGGTGTTGTCTGGGTGCTCCAGAAGCTCGGGAAGGCACTCGCCTCGATCGCGGAAGCCCTCGCCGCTGCTGCAGTGGTTTTCCTTGCCCTGTGGTGGGTTCTCAAGGGCGCGGTCTGGGTCGTCAAGGAGATCCTGACGCATCCGCGGACCACGCTCGCTGTGCTCGCGGTAGCGGCATGGTGCATGTGGCTGGGCTGGATGTCGCTGGCGGTGACTGGTCTCGTCATCGCGACGGGACTGCTGACCTGGCGGAGCTTCCACCTGGTTTCCTTCGACCAGTGGGCCGGGCGCGCGCTGCGCTCGTGGTGGTTCCGCTGGGCGCTCTACATGCCCAAGCTGCCGGAGTGGCTGCACGCCTGCGGCCTGAGCGTCAAGGACGACACCGTGCCGGTCGATCTGACCGTGACGCTCGTCGGGCGGAAGAAGATCACGCGTGACCAGCGGCGGCCCGGGGTCCGGTTGCCCAAGGTCCGGCGGGTGCGGTCGGGTGCCTCGTGGGATGAGGTGCGGGTCGAGCTGGTGCCGGGACAGAAGCCCGAGGACTTCGACGAGGCTGCGCGGGAACTCGCCGTGGCGCGCAAGGTCGCCCGGTGCCAGGTGCGGGAGCTGGCTCCCAACGTGGTATCCATCGACTTCCAGCGCCGGGACCTGCTCGCCACTCCGGTGCCCTGCCCGCAGTTCACCGAACTGGACGCAGTGGATCTGCGGCGTGCCTGGGCCGGGCGGACCGAGTACGGGCAGGACTGGCACCTGCCGTTGTACGGCTCGGGGAGCCACACGCTCACGGCCGGCGCTTCGGGTGCGGGCAAGAACTCGGTGATGTGGTGCCCGCTCGCGTCGATCGCCCCAGCGATCCGGGACGGGCTTGTCCGCGTGACTGGCATCGACCCGAAGGGGATGGAACTCGCTTACGGGCGCGGCATCTTCCACCGGTACGCGGTGACGCCGAAAGACGCGCTCGAAGTCCTGGACGAGCTGGTGGCCGCAATGGATGCCCGTAAGCGCGAGTTTGCCGGGCGGGTCCGGACGGTGCCGGTGAGCATCGAGAATCCGCTTGAGCTGCTGGAGTTCGACGAGATCGGCGCTCTGACCAAGTACACCGATCGGAAGACGCGTGAGCAGATCATCGAGAAGGTGGCTCTGCTGACCACGCAGGGCCGGGCGCTCGGGTTCACCGTCCGCGGCTACGTGCAGGAGCCGACGAAGGACACCGTTCCGGTGCGGGAGCTGTTCCCCCGCCGTATCTGCCTGCGGGTCACCTCGAAGTCGCACGTTGGGATGGTCCTCGGCGACCAGGCGTACGAGCGGGGTGCTTGGGCCAACCGCATCGGCGAGTCCGAAGCGGGCACCGGATACGTGTGGGGTGAGGGCATCCGTGAGCCGCTGCGGGTGCGGGCTGGCTGGGTGCCGGATGAAGCGGTCAAGGCGCTCGAAGCGTTCGTGACCGGCGGGGCTGTCGTGCCGTTCCGCGGCCCTGAGGGCGGTGTTGCGGCATGAGGACTGCCTTGGAGACGTTGACTCGGGCGTTCTGGGGGCACCTGCGGGACTTTCCGCTTCCGGAGCCGTGCCGGGTGACGCTGCACCCGGGCGTGCCGGAGATCCAAGTGCAGGTGGCTCCCGGTGAGGCCGGCACGCATCTCGCCGAGCTGCTGCTGTGGGCCTACACGCTCGACCAGGTCACCGCGACGTGGTGGCGCACCGAGCAGAACAACCTGCACATCACGATTCGCGGTCGGTCGCAAGGCGGGGCGCAATTCCTCGTGTACGGCGGGGTTGCGTGGCGGCACTGCGGCGGCTTGGTGCAGCTCGCGAACGGTGCGCGCGAGGGCGTCTCGATCGATGAGCTGTACACGTTGCGGGTGCTGCTCGACGAGCAGGCGGTGGAGGTGGCCGCGTGAGCACTCGTGCTGAGCGGATGCGGCTGCCGCTGTCCACCGAGGTCATGAAGGCCACGGCGGAGAAGCACGGGGTGTGCGTGCGGCCGTTCACGATGGAAGTCGGTGACCCGGAGACCGGCGAGCTCCGCTACGTAGCCGTGCCGTGCGGCTCGACGGTGGAGAGTGTCTGCGCGCCCTGTGCGAAGAAGGCGAAGGCTTTGCGGATGGCGCAGTGCCGGGAGGGCTGGCACCTGACCGAGGAACCGGACTTCACTCCGGCCCCGCCCACGGCTGAGCAGAAGGGGTTGATGGAGTTCCGCGCGGATCTGGTGGCGCGGTATCGGGAGGCGGTCGAGCACGGGGAGGAGGGCCAGGCCGACGAGTTGCGGGAGGAGATCCGCGGGGTCGATGAGGAACTTCGGCAACTCGGCATGCGCGGCCGGTTGCCCTCGCCGGATCTGCCGGGCAAGCGGCCGGTGAAGCGGTCGACCAAGCGGCGGCAGGACGCGCCCAACCTGCCGCGGAAGAAGGTCGCCAAGACCACAGTGGGCCGGGAGTACGCGGGGAAGTTCCGGCCGTCGATGTTCGTGACGCTGACCTGCGACACCTACGGCCGGGTGCGGGACGACGGGACACCGGTCGACATGGCGACCTATGACTATCGGCGGGCGGCGCGGGATGCGGTGCACTTCGCCTCGCTGGTGGATCGGTGGTGGCAGAACCTCCGCCGGGTCGTGGGCTGGGATGTCCAGTACTTCGCCACGGTGGAGCCACAGAAGCGGACGGCCCCGCACCTGCACGCGGCGCTGCGGGGGTCGATCCCGCACGAGGTCATCCGCCAGGTCACCCAAGCTACCTACCACCAGGTCTGGTGGCCCCGGCACGACGGGCTCATTTATGGCGGGGACCGGTTGCCCGTGTGGGACGCGCGGGTGAAGGGGTTTGTGGATCCGGAGAAGCACGAACCCCTGACGCCGTGGGAAGAGGCGGTGGAGGAGGCCGAGGAACCCGCCCACGTGGTGACCTTCGGGCGGCAGGTGCACTCCAAGGGCATCCTCGGCGGCAGCGAAGAAGCCGGACGCCACATCGGCTACCTGACCAAATACCTCACCAAGAGCACCGGCGAGGTGGTCGAGGCCACGAGCGCCCGGCAGCGGGAACACCACGACCGACTCCACGCCGAACTCGCCATCACCCCGTGTTCGCCCCGCTGTGCCGTGTGGCTGCTCTACGGGGTGCAGCCGCTCGGGGCCTCCAGCCGGATGACCCCAGGGCACTGCAAGGGGCGGGCGCACCGCCGTACCACGCTTGGGCTCCCCGGCCGGCGGGTGCTCGTCTCGCGCAAGTGGTCGGGCAAGTCCCTCGCCGACCACAAGGCCGACCGCAAGGCGTTCGTCCGGAACATGCTCGCCAACGTCGGCATCGTCAAACCCGAGGAAGACACCTCGCGCCTGATCTGGCGCAAAGTCCAACCCGGCGACCGCGACGCACCACCACGCGCCCACCTGCTCATGCGCGCCATCTCCGAGCGGATCACCTGGAAGGCCGAGTACGACCGCGCACTACTCGCCGCAGGGCCACCGCCAGGGGAGCCAGAAACTTCGGCAACTCCGCAAGCAGCCTGATCACCTGGGGGAGGAAGACACCTTGAACACGCACTACCTGAACGTCGAGCAGGCGGCCGAGTACCTGAACACCTCGGTGCGCTTCGTCCGTCGGCTGATCGCCGAACGTCGGATCGCCTTCCACAAGGTCGGCGCTCACGTCCGGCTGGCCGTCGACGACCTGGAGGCCTTCGTGCAGGCCGGTCGGGTCGAGCCGATCACGGCCACATCCCTGATGCGTGGCTTCGGAAGGGCGGCCTGACGTGGCGAACAGGAAGGGCCGCCGAGGCTTCGGGAGTGTTCGGCAACGCGAGTCAGGGCGGTGGCAGGCTCGCTATCCCGGTCCGGACGGCCGAATCCACACCGCGCCGAACACCTTCAGCACGAAGAGGGACGCTGAGCGGTGGCTGTCGCTGATCGAGACCCAGATCAGCCAGGGCGACTGGCTCAACCCGGAACAGGCGAAGGTGCCGCTCGGGCACTACGCGGATCAGTGGATCACCCAGCGTCCGAGTCTGCGGCCGCGGACGGTCGAGCTGTATCGGTGGCTGCTGCGGAAGCACATCGCGCCCTACCTCGGCGGGGTCGAGCTGGGCAAGCTCTCCACGGCCCTTATCCGCGAATGGCGGGCGGAACGGCTGGAGGCGGGCGTGTCCGAGTCAGTGACGGCGAAGTCGTACCGGTTGCTCCGGGCTGTGCTCAACACGGCGGTCGAGGAAGACAAGATCCTCCAGCGCAACCCGTGCCGGGTGCGAGGGGCTGACCGGGAGGAGCCTGAGGAACGTCCGGTCCTGTCGGTTGCCCAGGTGTTCGACCTGGCCGGCCGGATGCCGGAGCGGTTTCGGGCGCTCGTCCTGCTCGCGGCCTTCGGGTCGCTCCGGTGGGGTGAGGTGACCGCGCTCCGCCGGTGCGACATCGCCGAGGACGCGAGTTGGGTGCGGGTGTCCCGCTCGTTCGTGGAGATTCCGGGGCAGGGCCTCGTAGCCGGTCTGCCGAAGTCCCGGGCCGGGGTACGGACGGTGATCATTCCGGCTGCGGTCCGGCCTGACCTGATCAAGCACCTGGAGACCTACGTCGGCCCTGATCAGCTCGACCTGTTGTTCACGGGCGAGCGGTCTGGGGCGGCGCTCCGGCGGCCCAACTTCAACCAGCGGTCTCGGTGGACCGAGGTCGTCACGAAGATGGGGCTCAAGGGGCTGCACTTCCACGACCTGCGACACGCGGGCAACATCTGGGCCTCCAAGGCCGGCACCTCGACCAAGGACCTGATGGCCCGGATGGGGCACGACGACATGCGGGCGGCCCTGATCTACCAGCGGGCGACCAGCGACGCTGACGAGCGGATCGCAGACCGGCTGTCCAAGCTCGTCGACGAGCACCGGAAGGGCAAGACGACCGACGACGACCACCCGGACGACGACGAGCCCGGCGCGCTGGCCCCGGTGCCCTAATGGCCCGCTAATGGCCCGCGACCGAAAATGATCAAGGAACGACGAAGGCCCAGGTCCGGAGTAGACACCCGCTGACCTGGGCCTTCGTCACAAGAGCGGATGACGGGAATCGAACCCGCGTTCTCAGCTTGGGAAGCTGATGTTCTACCATTGAACTACATCCGCAGCGACGCACAGCATACACAAACGTCGCCCCCTGGTGAGAGCACCCCCTTGACTCTGCGGGTCGCAAGTGACAACACTCGTTGTCGAAAGGGTGGTGGGTGTGCATGGATGAGCGACTGCCGGATCCCGAGTTGTTCCGCCGTGGGGGTTTCAGCCTGGCCGCCAAGCTCTTCGTGAAGCACGACATCCGCGCGACCGAGCGGCAGGTGCGCCGCTTCCGGGAGTTCGCCCAGGCGCAGGATCCGAAGGCCGACGCGGTCGTCGCGCTGTTCCGCCGTCTTCCGAAGAACCGCGGGCGGCAGCTGTTCGAACAGGCGCTCACCGACGGCATCCGCAGCCTCGACGCCCCGCCACCGGAACTCGTCGACTTCTTCGAGCACGTCGAGGCCACCCCGTACTGGGTCGACCCGGCCCGGCTCGACCGGGGCGCCAGGGCCATCATCCGCACCGGCGTCCTCGGCCTCTTCCCGCTCGGCGACATGTCCCTCATGGGCGGCTACCTCGCCTCGCGCGCGACGAAGGCCCTCGTCGCGACCGGGGAGATCGAACGGATGGCCAGCCAGCGCCTCGTGGAGACCGCGGCGTGGTGGATGGACGTCACCACCCCCGGCGCACTGGCGATCGGCCAGACCGGCTACGCCTCCGCCCTGCGCGTCCGCCTCGTGCACGCCCACGTCCGCGCCGCCATGAACCGCCGCCCCGACTGGGACTACGACGAGTGGGACAAGCCGGTAAACCAGGTCCAGACCGCCGGCACGCTTCTCCTCTTCTCCCTCGTCTTCGTCTACGGCACCCAACTGCTCGGCATCCGCTACAGCGACCGCGAGCGCGCCGACATCCTGCACCTCTGGCGCTACGTCGGCTGGCTGCTCGGCGTCGACGAGGAACTCCTGCCCGCCACCGAAGACGACGCCTGGCGCCTGTTCTGGCTGCTCGCGACCACCGAGTTCATCCCCGACGAGGACAGCAAACGCCTCGCCCGCGCCCTGCTCGAGACGCACGCCGCGATCGGCGAGGGGCGCGGCGCCGTCGGCAAGGTCCTGTCCCACGTCTCGGTCGCCGTGCACTCCTCCATCAGCCGCCTGGTGCTGGGCAAGTCCAACGCCGACTTCCTGGAGATCCCCAACGACCCGATCGCCCAGGGCGCCATCCTCGCCGTCGCCGCGGGCAACTTCGCCGCCGAGACCGCGCGGCGCTTCATTCCCGGCGCGACCGCGCTGCAGGAGTACCTCGGCACCCTCGAACGCCGCCGCTACGTCGACCGCCTCGGCAAGATCTTCAAGCTCGATCCCACCTACGCCCGCCACATGAAAGCGGCCTAGCTAGGGTGAAGCCGTGCTGCTCAGTGACCGTGACCTCCGCAAAGAGCTCGAAGCCGGCCGTCTCGGCATCGACCCCTTCGACCCGGCGATGCTCCAGCCGTCCAGCATCGACGTGCGGCTGGACCGGTTCTTCCGCGTGTTCAACAACAGCCAGTACACCCACATCGACCCGAAGCTCCAGCAGGACGAGCTGACATCGCTGGTCGAGAAGGACGGCGAGGACGCCTTCGTCCTCCACCCGGGCGAGTTCGTGCTCGCCTCGACGTTCGAGCTGGTCACGCTGCCCGACGACCTCGCAGGGCGCCTCGAGGGCAAGTCCTCCCTCGGCCGCCTCGGGCTGCTCACGCACTCCACCGCCGGCTTCATCGACCCGGGCTTCACGGGCCACATCACGCTGGAGCTGTCGAACGTCGCGAACCTGCCGATCACCCTGTGGCCCGGCATGAAGATCGGCCAGCTGTGCCTGTTCCGGCTCACCAGCCCGGCCGAGAACCCGTACGGCTCGGCCGCCGTCGGCTCCCGCTACCAGGGCCAGCGCGGCCCAACGCCGTCGCGCGCCCACCTGAACTTCCACATAGCCGACACCAACCGCTAAAGCCCGAGCAGCTCCCGGGCCCGCCGGGCGGCCTCCACCAGGTCCCCGGTGATCAGCGAGTCGACGCCACGCAGGCCGGCACGGTCGAGCAGGCGCTTCTCGTTGAGGACCCACTCGCCGCGCTCGGCCAGCACCGCGTGCCCGGCCTGCATCGCCGCCGTGGCGAGCGCGCCCGCGAACTCCGTCACCTGCCCGTGCGGCGCGTAGTTGTGCTCGGCGTAGGTCAGCGTCAGCAAGGCCCGCTCGCGCCACACGGCGGGTGCCGACTTCCGCAACGCCTCCGGGAACTCGACCTCGGGGAGCGAGCCGTGCAGCACCCGGTTCACCGCCAGCTCGGCGACCACCAGGTAGCTCGGGATCCCGGCCAGGTGGAACATCAGCGGCTCCCAGTGGAACCGGCCCTCCCGCGCCTCGGCCAGCTCGTGCTCGACCACGTCCAGGTCGCGGTAGTGGACGTCGGCCCTGCGCCCGTCGATCGTCAGCCACGCGCCCCCGTTGAACACGCCGCCGCCCCAGCCGCCGATCTCCGACACCTCACCGGGCCAGCCCAGCGCACGCAGGTCGGCGGGGTCGAAGCGCCCGCGGTAGTAGATCGCGAAGTCCCAGTCGCTGTCCGGGCGCGCGGTGCCCGTCGCCCGTGAGCCGCCCAGCGTCACGGCCTGGACGCCGGGCAGCCCGGAGAGCCGCGCGGCCACCTCTTCCTCGAAGCTCATGCTCCCAAACTCCCATGATCGGGTGGTCCATGTCACCCGGTGGTACGGCATGGACTGGACCATTTTGTAGGTTGCTCCGAATGGAGGAAACACCTCAGGCAAAGGAGCACGGGTCGTGAGTTCGACGACGACCGGGGAGCGAGCCGGTCAGCAACATCTCGCCCATGTCGTGTTCATCGCCGGCGCGGCCGCGGTCGGCGGGTTCCTGTTCGGGTACGACAGCTCGAACATCAACGGTGCCGTCCTCGGCATCCAGCGGCACTTCGAGGTCGGTGACGGGGTGACCGGGCTGACCGTGTCGAGCGCGCTGATCGGTTCGGCTGTCGGCGCCTGGTTCGGCGGGCTGCTGTCCGACCGGATCGGCCGCATCCGGACCATGCAGCTCGCGGCGGTCCTGTTCCTGGTCAGCGCCCTCGGAGCGATGTTCCCGTTCAGCGTGTGGGACCTGGCGATCTGGCGCGTGGTCGGCGGCATCGCGATCGGTGTCGCGTCCGTGATCGGCCCGGCCTACATCGCCGAGGTCGCGCCACCCGCCTACCGGGGCAGGCTCGCCTCGCTGCAACAGCTGGCGATCGTCCTCGGCATCGGGGTGTCCGCGCTGGTCAACTGGGTCATCAAGGCACTGGCCCCGGTCGGCGCGGACGGCACGCACGACCTCAACGGCAACCTCGGCGGCATCGAGCCGTGGCAGTGGATGCTGGGCGCCGCGGCGGTGCCCGCGGTGATCTACTTCGTGCTCGCCTCGATCATCCCCGAGTCGCCGCACTTCCTGCTGGCCAACGGCAAGATCGAGCGGGCACGCAAGGTGCTGCGCGAGGTCGAGGGCGGTGACGTCGACACCAAGCTCGAGGACATCCGCCGCAGCCTGAAGACCGAGAAGCGGTCCCGGGTCCGCGACCTCGTCGGCGGCCGGTTCGGGCTGCTGCCGATCGTGTGGGTGGGCATCGCGCTGGCGGTGTTCCAGCAGTTCGTCGGGATCAACGTGATCTTCTACTACAGCGACACGCTGTGGCACTCGGTCGGCCAGAACACCGACTCGCTGCTGATCTCGATGGTCAGCCCGGTCATCAACATCATCGGCACGTTCATCGCGATCGCCTTCATCGACAAGGTCGGCCGCAAGCCGCTGCTGCTGATCGGCTCGGTCGGCATGCTCGTCGGCCTCGGCGTGGCGGCGATCGCGTTCGGCAACGCGCAGACCGTCGGCGGCGAGCTGAGCCTGCCGGGCGCGTGGGGCCCGATCGCGCTGGTGTTCGCGAACCTGTTCGTGATCTCCTTCGCGATGTCGTGGGGCGTGATCCTGTGGGTCATGCTCGGCGAGATGTTCCCGCTGCGCATCCGCGGCGCGGCGCTGGCCGTGGGCACCGCGGCGAACTGGGTCGCGAACTGGGCGGTCACGGTCAGCTTCCCGAGCATGGCCGACTGGAACCTGTCGATCACCTACTGGATCTACGCGGCGTTCGCGCTGCTGTCGATCCCGTTCGCGCTGCGCTTCGTCCGCGAGACGAAGGGCACCGCGATCGAGGACGTCAGCTGACGAACGCCCGCTCGATGATGGCCCTGGTGTCGGCGCCCGCGGGCAGCGTGCCGAACGCGATGCCCCAGTCGCCGCCGAGGCGGGACGCGCAGAAGGCGTCCGCCACCGCCGCGGGTGCGAAGCGCACCAGCAGCGAGCCCTGCAGGACCAGGGCCATCATCTCGGCCAGCCGCCGCGCCCGGTACTGGAGGTCCTCCAGGTCGGACAGCTCCTTGCGCACCCGCGCGATCGCGTCGTCCAGACGGGCGTCGGCGCCCGCGGCGAGGTCGAGTTCGGCGAAGAACGCCTCCACCGACTCCGGCTGCTTGCCCATGGCGCGCAGCGAATCCAGCGCCGCGACGTTGCCCGAACCCTCCCAAATGGACAGCAGCGGCGCCTCACGGTAGAGCCGCGGCATGCCGGAGTCCTCGACGTAACCGTTGCCGCCAAGGCATTCCAGCGCCTCGGCGGTGTGCGCGGGGCCGCGCTTGCACACCCAGTACTTGGTGACCGCGAGCGCCAGCCGCCGGAACGCCTGCTGGTCCGGGTTCGCGGTCGCGCCGGCCAGCCGCAGCGCGACGGTAGTGGCCGCCTCGGACTCGACGACCAGGTCCGCCAGCACGTTCGCCATCGCGGGCTGGTCCACGAGGTTCGCGCCGAACGCCTTGCGGTGCCGCGCGTGGTGCACGGCCTGCACGACGCCTTGGCGCATCAGCGAAGTGCTGCCGAGGACGCAGTCGAGGCGGGTGTTGTTGACCATCTCGATGATGGTCGGCACGCCGCGGCCCTCCTCGCCGACGAGCCAGCCGACCGCACCGTCGTACTCGATCTCGGACGAGGCGTTGGACTTGTTGCCGAGCTTGTCCTTGAGGCGCTGGAAGAAGATGCGGTTGCGGGAGCCGTCGGGCAGCACGCGCGGCAGCATGAAGCAGGACAGGCCGCCGGGCGCCTGGGCGAGGGTGAGGAACATGTCGGACATCGGCGCCGAGGTGAACCACTTGTGGCCGGTCAGCACGTACGTGCCGTCGCCGGCGGGTTGCGCGGTGGTGGTGTTGGCGCGGACGTCGGAGCCGCCCTGCTTCTCGGTCATCGACATGCCGGCGATCAGGCCGCGCTTGGTGGCCGGGACGCGCAGGCCGTAGTCGTACTCGGTGGCGGCGAGCAGCGGCTCGTAGGTCGCGGCGAGGTCCGGGTTGTGGCGCAGCGTCGGGACCGCAGCGTAGGTCATCGAGATCGGGCAGATGTGGCCGCCCTCGGCCTGGTTCCAGACGAGCACCTTGGCGGCGCGCGCGACGTGCGCGCCTTCGCGGTTGTCGCGCCAGGGGGTGGCGTGCAGGCCGTGGCCGACGGCGACGGTCATCAGCTCGTGCCAGTACGGGTGGAACTCGACCTCGTCGACGCGGTTGCCGTAGCGGTCGTGGGTGTGCAGCTTCGGCGGGTTCTCGTTCGCGACACGGCCCCACTCCTGGCCGCGGGCGCTGCCGGCGAGGCGGCCCAGCTCGTGGACCTCGTCCTCGGCCCAGGCCGCGCCCTCGCGGCGCAGGCCGTCGAGGAGGGCCGCGTCCTCGGCGACGTCGTAGTCGACCAGCGGCGGGACCTGGTTCAGGACCTCGTGCGTGTCAGGCATCCTTGCCTCCCAGTGCGCGGAAGATGAACGTGCGGAGCGCGCCGACCGCGTCGGCGCTGTCGGTGGTCAGGGGGCCGATGAGCACCTCCGCGGCGCCGCCGACGAGGGCGGCCGCGGTGAGGTCGGCGTCCTGCGCCGGGAGCTGGCCGGTGCGGACGCCCTCCCGGACGTGGCGGGCGAGCTCGTCGCGGAAGACGCGCCGGAAGACGATGCGCTCGGCCTCGATCGGGGCGTCGACCGGCTCGGCCAGCAGGGCGTACGCCTGGCGGGGCACCTTGAGCGCGCGCTCGGCGAAGGTCTCGACGATGGCGGCGACGCGCTCGGCGGGGGTGCCCGGTCGCTCGGCGGCTTGCCGGACGGCGTCCACCTCGTGGTTGACGACGATGCGGAACAGCTCGACGACCAGCTCGGCCTTGCCGGGGAAGTGGCGGTAGACCGTGCCGGTGGCGACACCGGCCTTCTCCGCGACGGCGCTCACGGAACAGCCCGCGTAGCCGCGCTCGGCGAGGATCTCACCGGCGGCGGTCAGGATCGCTTCGCGCTGCGCGTCGAGGCGAGCCTGGACCTGCGGGGTGCGTCGGTAGGGCACGGGAAGAAGTGAAGCACTGATTCATCGCTTCACGCAAGGGCCTCCCGGTAGACGGCGCGGGTCAGGTCGGTGATCCGGTCCGCGGAGTCCGCCCAGCTCAGCGTGGTCGGTTCGGCGGTGAGGACGACGACGATGCGCCGGTCGCCGTCGGCAGTGCCGCTGGTGTGCATGACGCGGCTGGTCAGGTCCACGTCGCCGCTGGAGGCGACGGCGAGTGCCGACCGGGCCTCGGGCGAGGCGAGCACGCGCTTGGTGTCCTCGGAAACGCACTCCTCGCCCGGGGCCGGTGCCGCGCCGAAGCCGGACCAGCCCTGCTTCACCGCGCCCGGCCGCCGGAGCGCGCTCGGAATGCCGAACGACTGGTCGAACCCGTCGTCGCCGCACTTCGTGAACTGCTCCAGGTTGTCCATGATGAAGTCGCGGAACTTCGGGTGCGCGTCCTCCAGGATGTACTGGTAGGTCTTCGCGATGTCCGCGGCGCTGACCGCGGTGTAGCCCCACGTGCCGCGCTTCTCGGCGGGCGGCGGCGCGGTGTCCGTGAGACCGATCTTCGCGACCATCCGGTTGACGATCTCCTCCCAGCCGTCGCGCACCCACAGCACACTGGCCGCGTCGTCGTTGCTGGAGCGCAGCATCGGTTCCAGCAGCGCGAGGTCGTCCGCCGGGATCTCGTAGTCCGGTCCGTGCGATTCGAGGTAGTCCAGCGCGATGAACAGCTTGACCAGCGAGGCCGACCGGTACTGCCGGTGCTCGTTCGCGGCATGGACCGCACCGGTTTCGCGGTCGAGCACCGTGTACCCGGCGGTCATGCCGTCAGGCAGTTCAGCGGCTTGCGCGGGCACGGCCAGAATCGCCGTCGACGCCACGAACGCGGCGGCGAGGCTCAGGACTTTACGCACGTCGGTTCCCCACAGATCGATGATCGAATTGGTGGGGCGCACACTATCGTCCAGGCGTTGGGGTGCCGCACTTCGGCGTCGGGGCGGGCGACCGGGCACGGGACATTGCGCCCTCCCCGGCCAGGCACCTACCGCCCGTACCGCTTGGCGATGTCGCCGTATCGAGCCAGCACCGCGGCGCGCAGTTCGGGATCGTTCCGCGGCACGGGCTCGATGAAGACCTCCGTCACGTCGGAGAACTCCGAGTGCAGCTCCGCCGCCAAGCGGACGCACGCTCGCTCCACGTCCGCTGCCCCGAGTGCGTCGTCGAAGTCCACGCGTGCGCACACCAGGATCTGGTCCGTCCCGAGCAGCATCGTCTGCAGGTCGACCACCGCCTCGATCTCGGCGGCCCCGGCCAGGTGCTCGCGGATCCCCCGCACCACCGGCAAATCCGCCTGCCGCCCGATCAGCAGCCGCAGGTTCGTCCGGCCCAGGACGTACGCCACGATCGCCAGCAGCACGCCGATCAGGATCGACGCCATCCCGTCGTACACGGCGGAACCCGTGACGTGGTGCAGGAACACCCCGGCGAACGCCAGCACCAGACCGACCAGCGCGGCCGAATCCTCCAGGAACACCGTCTTCGGCGCCGGATCGTCGATGTAGCGCAGGAACTTCCAGATCGTCCGGTTCTGTTCCACCGCGCCGCGCCGCACCTGGCGGAACGCCTGCGTCCACGACACCGACTCCAAGACGAACGCCAGCGCCAGCACGACGTACCCGACGATCGGACTGGTCTGTTCCACCGGCTCCCCGAACACCGTCGAGAAACCCTCGTACAGCGCGAAAGTCGCACCGGAGGCGAAGATGGACACCGCCGCCAGCAGGGACCAGAAGTACCGCTCCTTGCCGTACCCGAACGGGTGCATGACATCGGCTGGGCGGCCGGACCGGCGCAGCGCCGTGAGGAGCAGGATCTCGGTGAACGTGTCGGCCACCGAGTGCGCCGCCTCGGAGAGCATCGCCCCCGAACCGGTGATCACGCCCGCCACGGCCTTCATCACGGCGATGGCCAGGTTCACCCCACCGGCGAGCAACACGGTGAGAGTGCTTTCGCCGCCGGCGTCCGGGCGCTCCGATTCCTCGCTCACCGGCCGATCCTACGAGCGGATCACAACCGCTGCAGGCCGTCCAGCACGCGCTTCATCAGCTCGAGCGGCGGGCGCCCCTCTGCGGTCCGTTCGATGCCGTGGATGTGCAGCAACCCCAGTTCGGCCATGTCGGACAACAGCACCCTGGCCACGCCGAGCGGGATCGACAGCAGCGCCGCGACCTCGGCGAGCGAACGCGGGGTGTCGACCACCGCGCGGACCGGCTGGTACTCCGCGCTCAGCGCGGGACCGGTCCACTTCGCGTCGGCGCGGACCGAGACCAGCGTCTCGATCGCCAGCTCGTAGGCGGAGTGCGTGCGCCCCTTGGTCAGCACGTACGGCCGCACGCGCAGCCGGTTCTCGTCGTCGGGGTCGAGCAGCTCGGGGGGCTCCGGCTCGGCAGCGGGCGCGGGCTCGGGGCGGGGCCGCGGCGAGGGTTTGAACTCCTCGCGCGGTTCGGGGTCCGGCAACGGTTCGGGCTCCGGTTCGGGCGCGGGCCGCGGCTCCGGTTCACCGAACCGAGCGAGCTGCTTCTCGGTCGGGAACCGCGCGCCTGCGGCCCGTTTGGTCTTCGTGGTCTCGGCGGGGACACGGCCCGGAGCTTGTGGTTCCGGGCCAGGGGGTTCGGCGTGTTCGCCGGTCAGCTTCCGCAACTGCTTCACGGACGGGAACCGGGCACCGGCGCGCGCGACCCCCGGCTCACCGGCCGGTCCGGTCCCGTCGGGTACTCCCATGCTCAGCCCCGTTCGCGCGCGTCGACATCCTCCGCGGGCAGCGTCGGCAGCGTGACGAACAGGATAACCCGGGTGTCGAGACCCCAACGGGTGGTGACGAAGAAGGCGCCCCCGCGTAGAACTCGCGGGGGCGCCTTCGGGCTACTTGTCCTCGGTCGGCAGCGGCGTGCCGGTCGACACCTTGTCCGTCCGGGCGTCGGCCTCCAGCGGGTCCGACTCGACCGCGGGCAGCGAGTCCGCACCGAGCGCCGGCGCGGGCTGCGGACGCCGCTTGACCGCCGACAGCAGCAGCTGCGAGACGTCCACGACCTCGACCTTCTCGCTCGCCTTGCCGTCGTTCTGCCGCGCGGTCACGCCGTCGGTGAGCATGACGCGGCAGAACGGGCAGCCGGTCGCGATCTTCGACGGCGCGGTGCCGAGCGCCTCGTCGACGCGCTCGATGTTGATCCGCTTGCCGATCTTTTCTTCCATCCACATGCGCGCGCCGCCGGCGCCGCAGCACATCGACCGGTCGCCGTGGCGCGGCATCTCGCGGAACTGCGCCCCGGACGCGCCGACCAGCTCACGCGGCGCCTCGTAGACCTTGTTGTGGCGGCCCAGGTAGCACGGGTCGTGGTAGGTGACGTCGTCCGCGATCGGCGCGACCGGCACCAGCCGCTTCTCCCGCACCAGGCGGTTGAGCAGCTGCGTGTGGTGCACGACCTCGAACTGCCCGCCCAGCTCCGGGTACTCGTTGGCGAGCGTGTTGAAGCAGTGCGCGCAGGTCGCGACGATCTTGCGGCTGCCTGCCTCGCGGCCCTCGAACACCGAGTTCAGCACCTCGACGTTCTGCTGCGCGAGCATCTGGAACAGGAACTCGTTGCCGGCACGACGGGCCGGGTCACCGGTGCACGACTCCTCCGGGCCGAGCACCGTGTACTTGACGCCCGCGATGTGCAGCAGCTCGGCCACCGCGCGGGTGGTCTTCTTCGCGCGGTCCTCGAACGCGCCGGCGCAGCCGACCCAGAACAGGTACTCGGTGTCGCCGAGCTCGCCGTCGAACACCGGCACCTCGAAGTCCAGGTCCTCGGCCCAGGCCATCCGGTCCTTGGCGTTCTGGCCCCACGGGTTGCCCTTGTTCTCCAGGTTCTTGAACATCCCGTTCAGCTCGGTCGGGAAGTTCGACTCGATCATCACCTGGTAGCGGCGCATGTCGACGATGTGGTCGACGTGCTCGATGTCCACCGGGCACTGCTCCACGCACGCGCCGCAGGTGGTGCACGACCACAGCACCTCGGGGTCGATGACCCCGCCGTCGTCGCCGACCAGCGGCCGCTCGGCCTCGGCCAGCGCCAGCACGTCGATGCCGGCGTACGGGTTCTCGCCGGTCAGGCCGACCTCTTCACCCGTGACGTCCTTCTTGCCGCCCGCGAGCAGGTACGGCGCCTTCGCGTAGGCGTGGTCGCGGAGCTGGGTGATGACCAGCTTCGGCGACAGCGGCTTGCCGGTGTTCCATGCCGGGCACTGCGACTGGCAGCGGCCGCACTCGGTGCAGGTGGTGAAGTCGAGCCAGCCCTTCCAGCTGAAGTCCTCGATCTGACCGGCGCCGAAGACGTCCTTCTCCGGGTCGGCCTCCTCGAAGTCGAGCGGCTTGCCCCCGCTCATCATGGGCTTCAGGGCGCCCAGCGCGGTGCCGCCGTCGGCCTCGCGCTTGAAGTAGATGTTGAAGAAGGCGCTGAAGCGGTGCCAGGCCACACCCATGGTGAGCGTCTGCCCGACGACGTAGAGCCAGATCATGCCCGAGAGCAGCTTGATCAGCGCGGTGATCGTGACCGCGACCGTGCTGGCCGGCAGGATCTCGGCGAGCGGCTTCGTGACGAAGCTCGTCCACAGCGCCGGGTCCTCGATGCCGCTGGAGATCTTGAACGCCTTCACGCCGAGGATGCCGAGGCCCTCGACGATCACCACGGTCTCGACGAAGTAGGCCTGCTTGAAGTTCGACCCGGCGAAGCGCGACTGCCGGTCGGCGCGGCGCGGGTGGTTCAGCTGGCGGATGATCACCAGCGCGAGACCGCCGATGACGGTGCCGAGGCCGAGCAGTTCGGTGAGCAGCAGCCAGACGCTCCAGTTGCCGATGATCGGCCAGTGGAAGTGCGGGTCGAACGTCTCGCCGTAGGCCTCGAACCACGCGAGCGAGCCGATCAGGAAGCCCCACATGACCAGCCAGTGCCATGGGCCGACGTGGCGGAACTTGTTCATCCGCGTGTGCGCGGCGAACTCCTTGATCAGCGTCGTGATGCGCGGCCCGAACGGGCCGTTGCGCGTCGCGTCCGGTTGACCGAGCCGGATGATCCGGACCATCCGGTACACGCCGGTGCCGAACATGATCCAAGCGACGATGCTTACGGCGACGCCGACCACGCCGAGCGTGATCTGCAGTGCACCCATGATCGGGGCCTTTCGTCCGTGATGTGGTGGGTTGGCGGGAGCCTAACCGGATTTACCCATGAGTAACCGATCGGCGCGAGTTGAGTCCCACGAGTGTGGCGTAGGACTCGCTGGATATCGGGACGATCGTACCGGTAGTTTGGCGGGATGGTCGCCTATCTGCTGCTCGCTCTGGCCATCGCGGCCGAGGTCACCGCCACTGTTTCGATGAAGTTGTCGGCGGGCTTCACCAAACTGTGGCCGTCGCTGGTCGTCGTGGCCGGGTACCTCGTCGCGTTCGCGGCGCTGGCGAGCGTGCTGAAGCGCGGGATGCCCGTCGGGGTGGCGTACGCGATCTGGGCCGCGGTGGGCGTGGCGGCGGTCGCGATCATCGGCGTGCTGTTCCTCGGCGAGCCGGTGAACCCGACGATCGTGGCGGGGCTGGCGCTGGTCATCGGCGGTGTGGTGCTGATCGAGGTGGGTTCGGCGTGAAGCCCCAGCGCGACGGGCGGCGGGCCCGCGGCGAGAAACGCCGGCAGGAGATCATCGACGCGACGCTGCGGGTGATCGAGCGGGACGGCGTCGCGGGGGTGACCCACCGGACGGTCGCGGCCGAGGCCGGGGTGCCGACGACGTCGACGACCTATCACTTCGAGACGCTCGACGACCTGCTGATCGCGACCTTGATCTCGTGCGCGCGCGACATGGCGACCGAGGTGTACTGGACGATCGACCGGGCCCGGTCGCGTGGCAGCCGGGGCGCTTCCGAGGTGGCGACCCTGCTCGCGGAGGCACTGGGCCCGCGACGGGGCCGGACGATGGCGGAGTACGAGCTGTACCTGCTGGCCGCGCGGCGGCCCGAGCTGCGGCCGGCGGCGCGGCGGTGGCTGGACGTGCTGACGACGATGGTGCGCCCGGACGACCTGGTGGCGCTGCGGGTGTTCCTGGCCGGGATCGACGGGCTGCTGATCCAGGGCCTCATCGACGACGAGCCGCCGACCGCCGAGGAGCTCCGGCCCACCGTGGAGTACCTGCTGAAACCCCGGTGATCAGCGCGGGACCGGCACCGTGTGGGCGACCGCCGCGGTCGCGGACACGCGTTCGGCCGCGACCCCCCGGTGGGTGCGGCGCGCGGCCAGCATGCCGAGCAGGACGCCGGCCGCGGAGAAGATCGCCAGCGCCAGCGACGCCCTACCGAAACCGGTGGCGAGGGCCTCCGCCGGAGCGCCTCCGGTCGCCGTCCGGGTCGCCGTGACCGAGGAGTAGATCCCGGCCACGACGGCGGTCAGCACGGCGCCGCCGACGTAGCGCGCCATGTTGGACACCCCGGACGCGGCGCCGACGTCCTCGTCGCGGACCGCGCTCGTGGACAGCGCCGAGGCGGGCCCGTTGGACAGCCCCAGCCCCACCGCGATCCCCAGCAGGGACGGCAGGATCGCCCAGTACGACCACGACGCGCGGATCACGGCGAGCACCGCGAACCCGGCGGTCATCAGCACGAACCCGGCCACGATCACCGGCCGCGGCCCGAACTTGTGCGCCAGCGGCGTGACCGCGGGGGCGACGGCGACGACCAGCGCCGCCACCGGCAGGCACGCCAGGCCGGCCAGCAGGCTGCTCATCCCGAACGTCGCCGGGTCCTGGAAGTAGAGGCTGATCAGGAACGACAACCCGGCGATCGCGCCCGCCCCGATGAGGATCGCCAGTGTCGCGCCGACCAGCACCGGGTTCCGCAGCAGCCGCAGGTCGACCAGCGGCGCGGCCATCCGGCGCTCCACCACCGGGAAGGCGATCGCGGCGAGCGCGGTGACGGCGAGGCAGACCACGGTGGGCACCGACCACCAGCCCCAGTCCGAGCCCTTCGTCATCGCGAACACGAAGGGCGCCAGCACGCATGCCACCAGCAGCGTGCCAGGGACGTCGATCGAGCGGGGCCGGTCCGGGTCGCGGGACTCCGGCACCGTCCGCACCGCCCAGGGGACGCACGCGGCGGCCACCGCCGCCGCGATCCAGAACAGGCCCTGCCACCCGGCGGCCTCGTTGAGGACACCGCCGAGCACGGGCCCGGCCGCGGCGCCGGCGGCCGCCGCGGCGCCCCAGTACGCGACCGAGCGCATCTGCGCCGGCCCCTCGGTGACGACCGACAGCAGGCTGAGCCCGGCGGCGAGGATCGCGGCGCCGGCGGCACCCTGCACGACCCGGCCGACGACGACCATCCACCCGCCGGGCGCGAGCGCGATCAGGACGCACGACACCACGAACAGCCCGAGACCCAGCACGAACACCCGGCGGCGCCCGAAGACGTCGCCGAGCGCACCGGACGTCACGATCGTCGCGGCCCCGACGAGCATGTACCCGGTGACCGCCCACTGCAGCACCGCCAGGGACGCGCCGAGGTCCGCGCTGATCGACGGCAGCAGGATGCTGACCGCCGAGGTGTTCACGTTGACGATGAAGGTGGAGACGCATGCGGTGCCGAGCACCCCGCCGGTCTTCACCGCGCTGGTCGTGGACATTCCGCCTCCCCGCGTGCGCGTGGTCCGGAGACCATGGCGTGCGGTCGCCACGCGGCACCTCATCCGGGGGAGGTGAAAGGACTCAGCCCTTGTTCTCGTACACCGGCACGACCATCGCGCGCGCCAGCGTCGCCCCGAACATGTTGAAGCCCAGGAACGCGGGCGTCGCGGTGTCGGGGAGGTCCAGGGACTCCACGTCGAGCGCGTGCACCACGAAGAAGTACCGGTGCGGCCCGTGCCCCGGCGGCGGCGCGGCGCCCAGGAACTGTCGCACGCCACCGTCGTTGGTCACCGTCACGGCGCCGGACGGCAGGCCGGAACCCGACGCGTCCCCGGCGCCCGACGGGAGCGAGGTCACCGAGGCCGGGATGTTGTACACCGCCCAGTGCCAGAACCCGCTGGCCGTCGGGGCGTCCGGGTCGTAGCAGGTCACGGCGAAGCTCTTGGTCCCGGCGGGGAAGCCCTCCCACGCCAGGTGCGGCGACCGGTCCTCGCCGCCGGGGACGCCGAAGATCCCGCTGAGGTGCGGCGCCGCGAGCGTCTCCCCGTCCGCCACGTCGTCGCTGCGCACCGTGAAGGCCGGCACCGACGGCAGGAAGTCGTACGGATTCGGTGGTTGTGGCATCGATTCCTCCTCGTCACAGAGTGGCCGGTGATCACCCTAGTGCCGTTCGGGGTGACCCCCGGGATGAACCGGGGGCTTCCCTGATACCGGCGCGCCACGCCCAGGCCATAGCGTGACCGGCACAGCAAAGTTCACTGGGGAGGACGCAATGCGCAAGCCGGCACTCGCGATAGGCGGGATCGCGCTCATCGTGGCGGGGATCGGGCTCGCGCTCGGCTGGAACTGGAACTGGTGGCGCATCTCGGACCGCGCCGAGATCACCGATACCGTCGCCCAGCCGGTGTCGTCGGTCCGCGTCGACAACAACTCCGGCGACGTGCGGATCCGCGTCGAGGACACCGCCACGACGTCGGTCAACCAGGTCCTCCACTACGACGGCGACCGGCCGGACCGCGCCTTCCGCCTGGACGGCGCCCAGCTGGTCCTCGACGGCTGCGGCGGGGACTGCACCGTCGACTACGAGGTGGTGGTCCCGCGCGGGACCACCGTGACCGGCGAGGTCCGCTCCGGCAGCCTCAGCGTCTACGGCACCGCGTCGGTGGACCTGGCCGCCAGTTCCGGGGACATCCGCGTCGAGGACGTCACCGGCCCGGTCACGGCCCGGACCAAGTCGGGCAGCATCGAGGTCGACCTCGCCACCGCGCAGAACGTCCAAGCCGAGGCCCAGAGCGGCGACATCCGCATCGTCGTGCCCGCCGACCGCTACCGGGTCACCGGCGAGACCAGGAGCGGCGACCGGTCGATCGAGGTCGTCCAGGACCCGTCGGCCCCGTACGTCCTCGACGTCAGCACCTCCAGCGGCGACGCGAGCGTGAAGCAGGCATGATCCCCGCGCTCGCCCTCGCCGCGACTCTGCTCGTGGCCCCCGTCGCCACCCCCGCCGCACCCGCGCTGACCTGGCGCGACTGCGCCACCCCGCAGACCGCGCAGCGCCTGCAGTGCGCCGAGCTCGACGTGCCCGGCGCGACGCTGCGGCTGGCCCGCCTGCCCGCGCTCGACCCGGCCCGCCGCATCGGCTCGCTGCTGGTCAACCCGGGCGGCCCGGGCGGATCCGGCGCCGATGTCGTCGGCTACGGCGGACTCCGCCTCGCCACGCCCGAGTTCGCCGAGCTCAACCAGCGGTTCGACATCATCGGCTTCGACCCGCGCGGCGTCGGCGGCAGCACCCCGGCGGTCACCTGCGGCCCGGTGCACGACCCCGCGGTCAGCCGCTTCCCCGTTGACGACGCCGGCTACGCGCGGCTGGCCGCGCACAACCGGGACGTCGGCCTCGGCTGCCGCGGACCCCGCGACGTCGACACGGCCACCGTCGCCGAGGACGTCGAGCGGATCCGGCTCGCCATCGGCGAGGAGCGGATCTCCTGGCTGGGCGCCTCGTACGGCACCGAGATCGGCGCGCTCTACGCCGCCCGCCACCCGCAGCACGTGCGCGCGATGGTCCTGGACGGCGCGGTCGACCACGCCCTGCCGATGCGGCGGGCCGTCCTCGACGCGGCCGCGGCGACCGAGGACGCCCTGCTGCGCTTCGCGCGGTGGTGCGCGGGCACCTGCGGCGACGACGTGCTCGCCCGCTACGACGCGCTCATGACCACCGGCGCGCCCTCGGCACAACTCGGCCGCCACGCCACGCCCGAGGAGCTGGCCGCGGGCGTCTACTCGCACCTCTACTTCCCGCAGCTGTGGCCGCGGCTGGCCGACGCCCTGCGCGCCGCGCCGGCCGACGCGAGCGCGCTGACCTCGGCCATGCCCTTCGGCTCGGCCGAGTATCCCGCCTACCGGGCCGTCGGCTGCCAGGACTTCCCGTCGCCCTTCACCGGCCCGGCCGACCTGCGCCGGACGGCCGACCGGGTCCGGGAAGCCGCGCCGCACAGCTGGCGCTACTCCGAGTTCTGGGACTTCGCGTCGGGCTGCCTCGGCTGGCCCGTGCCGGCGGCGAACCCGCCGCACGCCGAGCCCGTCCGCGGGGCCCCGCCGATCCTGGTGGTCGGCGGGGAGCACGACCCAGCGACGCCGCTGACCTGGGCGCGCAGCCTCGCGGCCCGGATCGAGCGCAGCGTGCTGCTCACCTACGCCGAGGACGGCCACACGGGGGTGTACAACTCCGCCTGTGCGCGGTCCCACGAGGCGGCCTACCTGATTTCGGGTACGCCGGGAACAACACCGCAGACCCGCTCGTTACCCTGTCAGAAAGGTTGAGCGAGCAGCACTCAAGTCTGATTGACGCCCAACACGCGCCCGAGATAGAACTTGAGTACCACTCGCTCAACGCGGGCGCGAAACCGCAGCTCACCGGGGCTGCGCACACAGCATGACCAGGAGGGAACACACCATGGCGCGAGCGGTCGGCATCGACCTCGGCACGACCAACTCGGTCGTCGCTGTCCTGGAGGGCGGCGAGCCGACGGTCATCGCCAACTCGGAAGGCTCCCGCACGACCCCGTCGATCGTCGCGTTCGCCAAGAACGGCGAGGTGCTGACGGGCCAGCCGGCGAAGAACCAGGCCGTGACCAACGTCGACCGGACGATCCGGTCCGTGAAGCGGCACATCGGCACCGACTGGAAGACCGAGATCGACGGCAAGGCCTACACGGCGCAGGAGATCAGCGCGCGCGTGCTGATGAAGCTCAAGCGCGACGCCGAGGCCTACCTCGGTGAGGAGATCACCGACGCGGTCATCACCGTCCCCGCCTACTTCGAGGACGCGCAGCGGCAGGCCACCAAGGAGGCCGGCCAGATCGCCGGCCTGAACGTGCTCCGCATCGTCAACGAGCCCACCGCGGCCGCGCTGGCCTACGGCCTGGACAAGGGCGAGAAGGAGCAGACCATCCTGGTCTTCGACCTCGGTGGCGGCACCTTCGACGTGTCGCTGCTGGAGATCGGCGAGGGTGTCGTCGAGGTGCGCGCCACCAGCGGTGACAACCACCTCGGTGGTGACGACTGGGACCAGCGCATCGTCGACTGGCTGGTGGACAAGTTCAAGGCCAGCCACGGCATCGACCTGACCAAGGACCGGATGGCGCTGCAGCGCATCCGCGAGGCCGCGGAGAAGGCGAAGATCGAGCTGTCCAGCTCGAGCAGCGCGAACATCAACCTGCCCTACATCACGGTCGACGCGGACAAGAACCCGCTGTTCCTGGACGAGACGCTGTCCCGCGCGGAGTTCCAGCGGATCACCTCCGACCTGCTGGACCGCACGAAGGCGCCGTTCAACAACGTGATCCGCGACGCCGGCATCTCGGTCGGCCAGATCGACCACGTGGTGCTGGTCGGCGGTTCCACCCGCATGCCCGCCGTCGCCGAGCTGGTCAAGGAGCTGACCGGCGGCCGCGAGCCGAACAAGGGCGTGAACCCGGACGAGGTCGTCGCCGTCGGCGCCGCGCTGCAGGCCGGCGTGCTCAAGGGTGAGGTCAAGGACGTCCTGCTGCTGGACGTGACCCCGCTGTCGCTGGGCATCGAGACCAAGGGCGGCGTGTTCACCAAGCTCATCGAGCGCAACACGACCATCCCGACGAAGCGGTCCGAGATCTTCTCCACGGCGGACGACAACCAGCCGTCGGTGCAGATCCAGGTGTTCCAGGGCGAGCGCGAGATCGCCGCGCACAACAAGAAGCTCGGCATGTTCGAGCTGACCGGCATCCCGCCGGCCCCGCGCGGCGTGCCGCAGATCGAGGTCACCTTCGACATCGACGCGAACGGCATCGTGCACGTCACGGCGAAGGACCTGGGCACGAACAAGGAACAGTCGATGACCATCACCGGTGGCTCCGCGCTGCCGAAGGAGGACATCGAGCGGATGGTCAAGGACGCCGAGGCGCACGCGGAGGAGGACCGCAAGCGCCGCGAGGAGGCCGAGACCCGCAACCAGGCCGAGACGCTGGTCTACCAGACCGAGAAGTTCGTCAAGGACAACGAGGACAAGCTGCCCGAGGACCTCAAGGGCAAGGTCAAGACCGCGATCGACGAGGCCAACGAGGCGCTCAAGGGCACCGACACGGCCAAGATCAAGGAAGCCATCGAGAAGCTGAACACCGCGTCGCAGGAGCTGGGCACCGCCCTGTACGCCAACGCGCAGCAGGCCGGTGGCGCCAACCCGGGCGCTGACTCGGGTACGGCGGGCGCGTCCGACAACAAGGGCGCGGACGACGTGGTGGACGCCGAGATCGTGGACGAGGACGAGAAGAAGTGACGGGACGCCACTCGAACGAGATCGACGAGCAGGAGCCGGTCACCGAGCCCCTGGTCGTGCGGGACCGGCGCAAGATCGACCCCGAGACCGGCCAGGTGCGGACCCAGCCGGAGGCTGCCGAGGCGCCTGCCGCGGAAGCCCCGGCGGACCAGGCCGGGCCGTCGCTCGGTGAGTCCATCGTGGACGACGCGGTGGCGGCTCCGTCCGAGGTCGAGAAGGAACTGGCGGAGCGCACCGCCGACCTGCAGCGCCTGCAGGCGGAGTTCGCGAACTACCGCAAGCGGGTCGACCGTGACCGGGAGGCCGTGGTCAGCGCCGCGAAGGCGTCGGTGGTGAACGAGCTGCTGCCGCTGCTCGACGACTTCGAGCGGGCGGAGCAGCACGGCGACCTCACCGGCGCGTTCAAGGCGGTCGCGGACAAGCTGGTCGCGAGCCTGCAGCGGATCGGGCTCGAGCCGTTCGGCGCGGAGGGCGAGCCCTTCGACCCGAGCGTGCACGAGGCCGTGCAGCACAACACCTCGCCGGAGGTGTCGGGGCCGACGGTGACGACGGTGCTGCGCCGTGGTTACCGGTTCGGCGAGCGGACGCTGCGGGCCGCGCTGGTTGGCGTCACCGACCACGAGCCGGGCGAGGCCCCGGTCGAGGGTGAGCTACCGGTCGAGCAGTTGTCGGATGAGAACGCACAGCAGTAACGAACAGGCGAGAGGAGGAGACGTCCGGTGAGTGCACGGGAGTGGATCGGTAAGGACTTCTACCGTGAGCTGGGCGTCTCCTCCGACGCTTCGCAGGACGAGATCAAGAAGGCTTACCGCAAGCTGGCGCGGGAGAACCACCCGGACGCCAACCCCGGCAACACGGAGGCCGAGCAGAAGTTCAAGGCCGTGTCGGAGGCCTACGGCGTGCTGTCGGATCCGGCCAAGCGCAAGGAGTACGACGAGGCGCGGCGGCTGTTCGGTTCGGGCGGCGGCCCGGGTGGCTTCGGCTTCCCCGGCGCGGGCGGCACCGGCGGTTTCGACTTCGGCGACATCTTCGGGCAGACCGCGGGCGCGGGCGCGCAGGGCGGTTTCGGCGGGCTCGGCGACATCCTCGGCGGCCTGTTCGGCAGGCGAGGCCAGCAGAGCGCGGGCGCCCGCGGCCAGCGCGGCGCCGATGTCGAGACGGACGTGCGGATCGACTTCGCCGAGGCGGTCAAGGGCGCGACCCTGCCGCTGCGGCTGTCCAGCCCGGCGACGTGTTCGACGTGCCACGGCAACGGCGCCCGCCCGGGCACCACGCCGCGCACCTGCCCCACCTGCAAGGGCGCCGGGCTCGTGAGCCGCAGCCAGGGGGCGTTCGCGTTCTCCGAGCCGTGCCCGGACTGCCGTGGCCGTGGCCGGATCATCGACGACCCGTGCCCGGAGTGCGGCGGCGAGGGTGTCAGCACCCAGACGCGCACCCTGACCGTGCGGGTGCCGGCGGGTGTGGACGACAACCAGCGGATCAGGCTGGCGGGCCAGGGCGAGCCGGGCCGCGGGGGCGCGGCTGCCGGTGACCTGTACGTGCGGGTGCACGTGAACCCGGACCCGGTGTTCGGCCGGTCGGGTAATGATCTGACGATCACGGTCCCGGTGAGCTACCCCGAGCTGGCTCTGGGTGCGACGATCACCGTGCCGACGCTGGACGGGAAGGTTTCGGTGAAGGTGCCCGCGGGCACCGGCAGCGGCCGGGTCCTGCGGGTGCGCGGCAAGGGCATCAAGAAGCGGGACGGTTCGCAGGGCGACCTGCTCGTCACGTTGCAGGTGGCCGTGCCGTCGCGGTTGGAGTCTTCGGAGCGGGAGGCGCTCGAGGCGTACGCCAAGATCGCCGAGAAGCACGACCCGCGCCCGGAGATCACGAAGCTGCTCCGCGAAAGGGGTTGATCGAGGTGTTCGGCGGGTTGCCGCACGGGGCCGACGAAGAGACGCCGGTCTTCGTGATCTCCGTGGCCGCTCAGCTGTCCGGCCTGCACGCCCAGACCCTGCGCTCGTACGACCGCATGGGCCTGGTGTCGCCGGGCCGAACCGCAGGCGGCGGGCGGCGCTACTCCATGCGGGACATCGCGCTGTTGCGTGAGGTGCAGCGCCTGTCCCAGGAGGAGGGCGTCAACCTGGCGGGCATCAAGCGGATCATCGAGCTGGAGAACCAGGTCGAAGCGCTGCAGTCCCGGATCACCGAACTGACCGAAGAACTCGCCACCGCGTACGCCGCAGCCGAACAAGCCGCGGCGGCCGTGCACCGCTCCTACCGCAAGGACCTGGTGCCGATGAAGCAGGAAACCGCCTTGGTGGTCTGGAAACCACGCCGAAGGCGATAAACGACGACGGGCCCCGCAACACGCGGGGCCCGTCTTTTTGTTTTCTTTCAACAAAACGCAAGCCGGCAACGCAACAGCACCGACCACCCCAACCAGACCTCCCCCGCCCCCGATCCACAGCCGATCTTTGGTCGCCGACCAGGGTTGTCAAGGCACGC